>NZ_JBWKWT010000005.1:0-431497 GCF_059422365.1 Pseudomonas sp. GW821-FHT01E10 | reverse complement strand
AACTGCGTAACTCGTTGTTTACCAAGGAGTTTTCCGTTTCGACTGCGCCGGAAGTGGGGCGAATTATAGACGTCCAGAATCTGCCGTCAACCCCTGATTTCAGCTTTATTCGGATTTGAGCGTAATACGCGCAAATGCCTTCTTCCCCGCCTGGCAAACGTGGGTCGCGCCCAGCGCGTATATAAAGGTGCGATCGACAACTTCACCATCTATACGCACACCACCAGAACCCAGAAGGTCACGCGCCACGGCGGAGTTCTTCACCAAGCCCGCCTTATTAAGGACAGCAGCGATCGGCATGTCTTCGGTAGCGGTCAATTCGATCTCTGGCAAATCATCCGGCAGCTCGCCATCTTTCATACGATTGCCCGCCGCACGGTGAGCATTGGCCGCAGCCTCTTCACCATGGAAACGCGCAACGATCTCTTCAGCCAACTTGATCTTGATGTCACGCGGATTCGCACCCGCCTCGACGTCAGCCCGCAAAGCATCGATCTCTTCCATGGAGCGGAAGCTGAGCAATTCGAAGTAGCGCCACATCAGCACATCAGGAATAGAGACCAGCTTGCCGTACATGACACCCGGCGCCTCCTGGATACCGACATAGTTGCCCAACGACTTGGACATCTTCTTCACGCCATCCAGCCCTTCGAGCAACGGCATGGTCAGAATGCATTGAGCCTCCTGACCATAACCACGCTGCAGTTCACGCCCCATCAGCAGGTTGAACTTCTGATCCGTACCGCCCAGCTCGACATCCGCGCGCAAAGCGACCGAGTCGTAACCCTGAACCAGCGGATAGAGGAACTCGTGAATGGCGATTGGCTGATTGGTCGTGTAGCGCTTATCGAAGTCATCGCGCTCGAGCATGCGTGCCACGGTGTATTGCGAAGTCAGACGTATGAAGTCAGCCGGCCCCATCTGATCCATCCAGGTGGAGTTGAACGCCACTTCGGTTTTGGCCGGATCAAGAATCTTGAAGACCTGAGTCTTGTAGGTCTCGGCATTCTCGAGAACCTGTTCACGAGTGAGCGGTGGACGTGTCGCGCTCTTGCCACTCGGATCACCGATCATCCCGGTGAAGTCACCGATAAGGAAGATCACCTGATGGCCCAGATCCTGGAACTGGCGCAGCTTATTAATAAGCACGGTGTGACCCAGGTGCAAATCCGGCGCGGTCGGATCGAAGCCTGCCTTAATACGTAGCGGCTGGCCACGTTTGAGCTTTTCGATCAGCTCGGACTCGACCAACAGTTCTTCTGCACCACGCTTGATCAGCGCTAGCTGCTCTTCAACCGACTTCATAACAGACCTGCAAGACTCGAATTCAAAGGGGACCAACCATACAAGATCGGGCGTCAAATACAAGTTTTGCCCGGCGCACGGACGCCAATCCACGGACAGAGCGTCCGCAGGCTTGCTTCAGAGATGATTTGGTTATATTTTATACAGTTATTTCGTCTTCATCATGTCATTCATCTTTTCCAATTCATTTTTTCAAAGTCAAAATTACTTATGACCAAAGAATCGTCTAAAGCGCCACCGCTTTACCCGAAGACCCACCTGCTCGCAGCAAGCGGTATCGCCGCCCTTCTGAGCCTGGCGCTTCTGGTATTTCCTTCCAGTGATGTTGAAGCCAAAAAGACGACCCTGAGTCTTGAACTGGAAAGCCCTGTAGAACAACTGACACAAGATCAAGACGCCGCCGACGTCGTCCAAGCCACAAATGAGCCGGCAGCCTCCCCTTTCGCGCAGATCGAAAACAGCGCCGAAAACACTCAGGAAGCCGCCCAGGCCGCCCCCGCGCCAGTCGTCGAAGAAAAGAAGGCGCCAGGCCACAGGGAAGTGATCGTTGCCAAAGGCGACACTCTCTCGACCTTGTTTGAGAAAGTCGGCCTTCCGGCCACTTCGGTGCATGAAGTGCTGGCCAGCGACAAGCAGGCCAAGCAGTTCAGCCAGCTCAAACATGGCCAGAAGCTCGAGTTCGAACTCGGCCCGAACGGCCAACTGACCAATTTGCACAGCAAAGTCAGCGACACGGAAAGCATCAGCCTGACCAAGAACGGCAAGGGTTATACATTCAACCGCATTACCGCCAAGCCCACTGTTCGCACCGCCTACGTACATGGCGTGATCAACAGTTCGCTGTCGCAATCCGCAGCCCGTGCCGGTTTGTCCCATAGCCTGACCATGGATATGGCCAGCGTGTTTGGCTATGACGTCGACTTCGCCCAGGATATTCGCCAGGGTGACGAGTTCGATGTGATCTATGAACAGAAAGTCGTCAACGGTAAAGCCGTCGGTAACGGCCCCATTCTTTCCGCGCGCTTCACCAACCGTGGCAAGACTTACACCGCTGTGCGCTACACCAACAAACAAGGCAACAGCAGCTACTACACGGCTGACGGCAACAGCATGCGCAAGGCGTTCATCCGTACTCCGGTAGACTTCGCCCGCATCAGCTCGAAATTCTCCATGGGCCGCAAGCACCCGATCCTGAACAAGATCCGCGCCCACAAGGGTGTCGATTACGCAGCACCGCGCGGCACACCGATCAAGGCTGCCGGCGACGGCCAGGTATTGTTGGCCGGTCGCCGCGGCGGTTACGGCAATACCGTGATTATCCAGCACGGCAGTACTTACCGTACGCTGTACGGCCACATGCAGGGCTTCGCCAAAGGCATCAAGACTGGCGGCAGCGTCAAGCAAGGTCAGGTGATCGGCTACATCGGCACCACCGGCCTCTCCACCGGCCCGCACCTGCACTACGAGTTCCAGGTCAATGGTGTGCACGTCGACCCGCTGGGTCAGAAGGTAGCGATGGCCGATCCGATCTCCAAAGCTGAACGCTCACGCTTCCTTGCGCAAAGCCAACCGCTGATGGCGCGTATGGACCAAGAGAAAGCCACCCTGTTGGCTTCGAGCAAACGCTAAGCCATGGCGCTCTATATAGGTGTGATGTCCGGGACTAGCCTTGATGGCCTGGACATTGCGCTGATCGAGCAAGCCCCGGCGATCAAGCTGATCGCCACGCATTACATCCCCATGCCCGAATCCCTGCGCGCCGAGCTGCTTGGCTTGTGCGCCAGCGGTCCGGACGAGATTGCCCGCTCCGCCATTGCCCAGCAAAACTGGGTAAAACTGGCCGCACAGGGCATTCACACCCTCCTCGACCAACAAAACCTCAAGCCCGACGACATTCGCGCGATTGGCAGCCACGGCCAGACCATTCGCCACGAACCGGCACGCGGGTTCACGGTGCAGATCGGCAACCCTGCGCTGCTCACCGAGCTGACCGGCATCACCGTGGTCAGCGATTTCCGCAGCCGCGACGTAGCCGCTGGCGGACAAGGCGCCCCATTGGTTCCAGCCTTTCACGAAGCCTTGTTTGAACAGCAGCCTGGTAACCGCGCGGTGCTGAACGTCGGCGGGTTCAGTAACCTCAGCCTGATCGAACCCGGCAAGCCTGTCGCGGGTTTTGACTGCGGTCCGGGGAACGTCCTGCTGGATGCCTGGATTCACCGGCAACGCGGCGACAACTTCGATCGCGATGGCCAATGGGCCGCCAGCGGCAAGGTTGAACCGGCTCTGTTGAATGAGCTGCTCAGTGATCCGTTCTTTGTAACTCAAGGCCCGAAGAGCACTGGCCGCGAAGTGTTCAATCTGCCATGGCTGATGCAGCATCTGTCACAGCTGCCATCCTTCGCAGCCGAAAACGTACAGGCCACACTGCTTGAGTTGACCGCCCTGACCATCGTCGAGTCATTGCAAAGCGCTCAATCGGATACCCGGGAGCTGCTGGTCTGCGGCGGCGGCGCACACAACGCCACGTTGATGAAACGGTTGGCCTGCCTGTTGCCGAACGCGAAAGTCAGCAGCACTGCCGCTTATGGTGTAGACCCGGACTGGGTTGAAGCCATGGCCTTTGCCTGGCTGGCTCATTGCTGCCTGGAAGGTATCGCGACCAACCGCCCAAGCGTCACCGGCGCCCGTGGCCTGCGAATTCTCGGCGCCATCTACCCCGCCTGAACCTTAACTCCAGACAGCAAAACGCCGCAGAGTCCTGAGACCCTGCGGCGCTTGTTGATGCGGTGAGTTGCGATCAGATCGAGAACGAAGAGCCGCAGCCACACGTGGTGGTGGCGTTCGGGTTTTTGATCACGAAACGCGAACCTTCCAGACCTTCCTGGTAATCCACCTCGGCACCTGCCAAGTACTGGAAGCTCATCGGATCGACCACCAGGCTGACGCCTTCGCGCTCGACAATGGTGTCGTCATCGGCCACTTCTTCATCGAAGGTGAAGCCGTACTGAAACCCTGAACAACCGCCGCCCGTAACGAATACGCGCAGCTTCAAGCGATCATTCCCCTCTTCATCGACCAGGCTCTTCACCTTGTGCGCAGCACCGTGGGTGAATTGCAAAGCCGTGGGGGTGAAGGATTCGACGCTCATGCTGACTATCTCCCGGCGTTACGCCGCCATAATGCGTGATGACGCGCATTATCCGCTTCTCCCAGAAAATCGGTCAACTATTGTTACGGTATATCAATCAACCCAATTGTCAGACCAGAATGCAAAAAGGCCCGTTCAACGGGCCTTTTTGCATTGCGGATAAAGCCTTACGGCAGCATGCCCGCATGGGAAAGGCCCAGGCGCTCATCCAGACCGAAGAGGATATTCAGGTTCTGCACAGCCTGACCCGACGCGCCTTTGACCAGGTTGTCGATGACCGACAACACCACCACCAGATCACCATCCTGCGGACGATGCACGGCGATACGACAAACGTTGGCACCACGCACGCTGCGGGTTTCCGGATGGCTGCCGGCTGGCATTACGTCGACGAACGGTTCGTTGGCATAACGCTTTTCGAACAGAGCCTGCAGATCCACCGAGCGGTCCACGACAGTCGCGTAGAGCGTCGAATGAATACCGCGAATCATCGGCGTCAGGTGCGGAACGAAGGTCAGACCAACATCCTTGCCCGCGGCACGACGCAGCCCCTGACGGATTTCCGGCAAGTGACGGTGACCTTTTACGGCGTAGGCCTTCATGCTTTCCGACGTCTCGGAGTACAGCGAACCTACCGAAGCGCCACGACCCGCACCGCTGACACCGGATTTGCAGTCAGCGATCAAACGTGTGGTATCGGCCAGACCGGCTTCGAGCAATGGCAGGAAACCCAATTGCGTCGCGGTCGGGTAGCAACCCGGTACAGCAATCAGGCGTGCCTGCTTGATCTGCTCGCGATTGACTTCCGGCAAGCCGTAGACCGCTTCCTCCAACAGTTCCGGCGCACCGTGCGGCTGGCCGTACCACTTGGCCCACTCATCGGCGTCCTGCAGACGGAAGTCTGCCGACAGGTCGATGACTTTGGTTCCGGCAGCCAGCAACTCACCCGCCAGGGCATGGGCGACACCGTGCGGCGTGGCGAAGAACACTACATCGCAAGCCCCGAGGGTCTTGATGTCCGGAACGCTGAACGCCAGGCCGTCGTAATGGCCTCGCAGGTTCGGGTACATGTCGGCCACGGCCAGGCCGGCCTCGGATCGGGAAGTGATCACCACCACTTCTGCCTGCGGATGCTGTGCCAACAGACGCAGCAGTTCGACACCGGTGTAACCCGTGCCGCCGACGATACCGACCTTGACCATAAACCTGCCCTCAACGAACCCACTGGAAAGCCGTCGATAATAGGGGCCGCGCGGCCCTGCGACAACCGTCAAGGTGACGTGCGGGCGCTCTACCCCCTACTATCTTCACTACCGTGAACCTGGGAATAACCAAAAATGCTTTATCTGTGGCTCAAAGCGCTTCACATCATCAGCATGGTCTGCTGGTTTGCCGGCCTGTTTTACCTGCCGCGCCTGTTCGTCTATCACGCGCAAAGCGAAGACACCGTCAGCAAGGAACGCTTCAGCATCATGGAGCGCAAGCTGTACCGGGGTATCATGGGGCCAGCGATGATCGCCACCCTGGTCTTCGGTATCTGGCTGATCAGCCTCAACCCGAGCGCCTATTTCGGCCAGGGCGCGTGGATGCACGCCAAGCTGACCCTGGTGGTGATCCTGATCGGCTACCACCACATGTGCGGCGCACAGGTAAAACGTTTTGCCCGTGGCGAAAACACCCGCAGCCATGTCTTTTATCGCTGGTTCAATGAAGTGCCGGTTCTGATATTGCTGGCTATCGTAATTCTGGTCGTCGTCCGGCCGTTTTAAATCCAACAGGCACACTCACCCGGGGTACTTCCAATGTCGCTGCCCGCTCTGCTCGAACAACGCTTGCGACTGCCGGTGGTGGCGGCACCGATGTTCCTGATCTCCAACCCTGAGCTGGTGCTCGCCTGCTGCCGTAATGGCGTGGTGGGTAGTTTCCCTGCGCTGAATCAGCGTGAAAGCAGCGGTTTCAAGGCCTGGCTGGAAGAAATCGAAGCAGGGTTGGCGACACTGGAAAACCCCGCCCCTTACGCGGTGAACCTGATCGTCCACCACAGCAATCCGCGATTGCAGGCGGACCTGGCGATCTGCATCGAACACAAAGTACCGATCGTGGTCACCAGCCTCGGCGCCGTGAAGGAAGTGGTCGATGCCGTGCACAGCTACGGCGGCCTGGTGTTTCACGACGTGACGACCCGTCGCCACGCAGAAAAAGCCGCCGAAGCCGGTGTCGACGGTTTGATTGCCGTTGCCGCGGGGGCCGGTGGTCACGCCGGGACCTGGAGCCCGTTTTCGCTGATCGCCGAGATTCGCCAGTTTTTCGACAAGACCCTGCTGCTGGCTGGCTGCCTGAACCATGGCCACGAGATTCTTGCTGCGCAATTGCTTGGTGCGGATCTGGCCTACTTCGGTACGCGATTTATCGGCACCACCGAAAGTCATGCGCCTGACGCCTACAAGGAGATGCTCCTGACTGCCGGAGCCGCGGACATCGTCCATACTCCAGCGGTGTCTGGGGTTCCGGCAAGCTTCATGCGTCAGAGCCTGGAGGCCGCCGGTTTCGACATGGCGGCGCTGCAAAGCAAGGGCGAGGTGGACTTCGGCTCCAAGCTCAAGCCGTTGAACGATGAAGCCAAAGCCTGGAAAACCGTGTGGTCTGCGGGCCAGGGTGTCGGGGAGATCGAGGATCTGCCGAGTGTCGATCAACTGGTCGAACGTCTCGGCACCGAATACCGCAAGGCGCTGGAACTGGCGGCAGCACTGCCCAAGCGCTGGCCGCGCTGACAGGAAAGTTTGGCCAGCCCAACCCGGCCGGCCTTAAACTCCCTCTTGTTACACTTTCCATTACAACTCTCGCGACAAGGATGCCTCGGCCATGAGCGAAAACCGTTTCAAGATCGTCTTCGATGGTGCTTTGCTGCCCGGTGTTGATGCCACCACCGCCAAGCTCAATCTCGCCGAGCTGTTCAAAAGCGATGTCGCAGCCATCGAACGCCTGTTCAGTGGCCGGACGGTTGCGCTCAAACGCGACCTGTCACACGCCGACGCGCAAACTTATCTTCAGGCGCTGACGAAAACCGGCATCGATGCCCGAATCGAAGCCGAACCCTCGATCGAGCTGAACCTGTCCGACGTTCACGTCAGCCCACCGCCATCGGCAGAGCCCGATTCCCCCTACGCTCCGCCACGCGCCACGGTCGGCGAAGCGCTGCCGGAGTTCGCCACACTCAAGGCATTCAGTTTCAGTGGCCGCATCGGCCGACTGCGCTTTCTGGCCTGGACAATGGCTCTGACGCTGGTGACGTTGGGCATTGGCTCGGTGCTGGCCATTTTCGGCTTCGGCCTCATCAGCACCAACTCGACTGCCGGCCTGATTGTCGCGGGTCTGCTGGCCGTTATTCTGATCGTGATACTCGCGTTCATCAGCATTCAGTTCAGTGTGCAGCGCCTGCACGATATCGGCTGGTCTGGATGGCTCTGGCTGTTGAACCTTGTGCCGTTCGTGGGGGGCGCTTTCCCGTTCGTGATAATGATCGTGCCGGGTAACAACACTGCCAATCGATATGGCGCACCGCCGCCGCCCAACAGCAATGCAGTCAGGGTACTGGCTTCATTGTGGCTGGTGTTTATTGCGATCATGTTCGTTGGCGGGCTGACCGGAGGTCTCACGGCAATTCAGGATGAGTACGAAAGCGCCACTGATAGTGCCTATCAAAGCAGCTCCGTGACCACCGATGAAGTCGAAGCTGCGCCCGTCGAAGTCGACTCGGCAGCAGATTCAACCGACGATGCAGCCGAAGCGGCCCAGCCCCCTGTAGACTCTGCAAAAGAATGAACAGCGCTCCCCGCCCGTGACACCTGCGTCGCTGGCGCGGAGCTGTTGCGATGGAGAACTGCATGACCCGTTACGCTCTGATCACTGGCGCTTCCAGCGGCATCGGCCTGGCAATGGCCGAAGCGCTGGCCCGGCGCGGCCGCAGCCTGCTATTGGTGGCCCGACAGCGTGATCAGCTGGAAAGTATTGCGATTGAACTGACTCAACGTTTCGGCGTTGAAGTGTTGTTTCGTGCCTGTGACCTGGGTGAACCGTTGCGCCTGTCCGGATTTCTACTGGAGCTGGAGGAAGGTGAGCGGCAAATCGATCTGCTGGTCAACTGCGCCGGCATCGGTACCTGTGGCCCATTCCTGGCCCAGGACTGGATGACCGAGCAGGACCTGATCGAAGTGAACATCCTGGCCCTCACTCGCTTGTGTCATGCCATTGGTAACAGCATGGCCTTGCAGGGCGGCGGGCAGATTCTGAACGTCGCCTCGGTTGCGGCGTTCCATCCCGGCCCCTGGATGAGCACTTATTACGCCAGCAAGGCTTATGTGCTGAGTTTTTCCGAAGGCTTGCGCGTCGAACTGAAAAAATGCGCGGTCAAGGTGTCGGTGCTCTGCCCCGGCCCGACCCGCACGGCGTTTTTTCGCACCGCGCAACTGAACACCGACAAGCTGGGCGAGAGCAAATTGCTGATGAGCCCAGAGGAAGTCGCGCTCTACACCGTGCGCGCCCTGGAGAAAAATCGCGCCATTATCATCCCCGGTCGCCTGAATCGCTGGTTCGCCTTCCTGCCACGGCTCGGCTCGCGCTGGCTGACCCGGACAATCGCGGGCATGGTCAATAAGGCGTACTGCCCGCGCTGACCAGCCTTCAAGGTAAAAAACTGGGCTCAGGCAGGGCCCATGCGTACACTCAAGCCAGCCAAACAACGGAGAAAACAGCTGTGGATACTCTGTTCACCAAGATCATCAACCGGGAAATCCCGGCGAAGATCATTTACGAGGACGACCAGGTACTGGCCTTCCACGACATCGCCCCACAGGCCCCCGTGCATTTCCTGGTGGTCACGAAGAAACCGGTGCGCACCCTTAACGATCTCACCGAGGACGATAAGGCTCTGGCCGGGCATATTCTGTTCACCGCGCAGCGTCTGGCTCTGGAACTGGGCTGTGAAGAAGGTTTCCGGGTGGTCATGAACTGCAATGAATTGGGCGGGCAGACCGTTTATCACATTCATATGCACGTGCTGGGTCAGCGCCAGATGCACTGGCCTCCGGGCTGATTGCAAGCAGTACCGGTTTATGTGGCGAGGGCGCTTGCTCCCTCGCCACAGATGACCCAGCGCAAACCCTCCCCGGCCGATTGGGTTAAACTGGCCGCCGAGATTCTTCCCGGAGGTCAGCATGACTACCCAACGTCACTACTCGCCAATTGACCGTCTTCTGCTGCAAGCCGATGCCGCGATGCGTACTTTGCTGCCCTTCAGCGGTCAGCCCTACCGTCCGTCGCCTGCCATCGTGCAGCCGGATGCGCAAATGAACGACGAGGACACCCGGCACGTCGCCGGTTTGATGCGCATCAACCATACCGGCGAAGTCTGTGCCCAGGCGCTGTATCAAGGTCAAGCCCTGACCGCCAAGTTGCCGCAAGTGCGCGCTGCCATGGAACATGCCGCCGAAGAAGAAATCGATCATCTGGTCTGGTGCGAACAGCGCATCCACCAGTTGGGCAGCCACACCAGCATTCTCAATCCGCTGTTCTACGGAATGTCGTTCGGGATTGGCGCGGTGGCCGGGTTGATCAGCGACAAAGTCAGCCTGGGTTTCGTTGCCGCCACCGAGCATCAGGTTTGCAAACACCTGAACGAACACCTTGAACAACTGCCCGCCGAGGACGAAAAATCCCGGGCGATCCTTGAGCAGATGCGCATTGATGAAGAACATCACGCCGAAAGTGCGCTGGATGCTGGAGGGTTCCGTTTTCCTGCGCCGGTGAAGTTCGGAATGAGTCTGCTGGCCAAGGTGATGACCAAGAGCACTTATCGGATCTGACGGTTGCGTTGTTTGATCGGGACTCTTCGCGGACAACAGCAATGAAAAAGGCGACTACCTTGCGGTAGTCGCCTTTTTTTGTACTCGGAACTCTCAGCTCGGCATGTTGCGCGCGTAGAAGATTTCAAGCATTTCGTGTTTTACACGCTCAGTCACCTGGGCACGCTGCTCAGAGGACAGGTTGCTGGTGGCGTCGCCGAACAGGTAGTTATCCAGTTCGAAGTTCTTCAACAGCATTTTGGTGTGGAACAGGTTTTCCTGATACACGTTCACGTCGGTCATCTGGTACGCGTCGCGGGTGTCTTCGGAGAGATAGTTCTGGATCGAGTTGATCTCGTGGTCGATGAAGTGTTTCTTGCCTTCAACGTCACGGGTGAAGCCGCGCACGCGGTAATCCACAGTCACGATATCCGAATCGAACTGGTGAATCAGAAAATTGAGCGCCTTGAGCGGTGAAATGACGCCACAGGTCGACACGTCGATGTCCACACGGAACGTCGCGATACCGTCCACCGGATGGATTTCCGGGTAGGTGTGCACCGTGATGTGGCTCTTGTCGAGGTGGGCCAGGATGATTTCGGGCAACGGGCCCGGAGACTCTTCAATCTGACTGTCGGTGGGGGTTACCGGCTCTTCAGAGATCAGAATCGTGACGCTGGCGCCCTGGGGTTCATAGTCCTGACTGGCGATGTTCAGGATATTGGCACCAATGATATCGACAACTTCTGTGAGGATCTGCGTCAGGCGCTTGGCGTTGTACTCTTTATTGATGTACTCGACGTAAGCCTGCTGGTCTTGCGGGGTTTCCGCGTAGCAGATGTCATAGATGTTGAAGCTCAAGGTCTTTGTCAGGTTATTGAACCCGTGGAGCTTGAGTTTGCTTTTCACCGTTAAAAACTCTCTATGTATTGCGGGCTGGCCGCGTGATCAAGCATGCCCGTCAGATGCGAACGACGCACCTGCGTAGGACGGTTAACACCTCTTCGCGATGGCGATTTTGGTTGTCTGTTCAGGCAAGCGACCTGTCGGGTGACCGATCACTGCCCTGAAAAAAGTGGCGCATTATGCAGACGTCAGCTATGGATCACCAGAGTCTGCACCGCTTTTATGATAGTTGAATGTCGATTCAACCGAGCTCGATAATCTCGTAGTCGTGGGTAATCGCCACGCCAGCCGCGCCGAGCATGATCGAGGCCGAGCAGTACTTCTCGGCCGACAGCTCGATGGCGCGCTTGACCTGGGCTTCTTTCAGCCCGCGTCCCTTGACCACGAAGTGCATGTGGATCTTGGTGAACACCTTCGGATCTTCGGTCGCACGCTCGGCTTCGAGGAAGGCTTCGCAGCTTTCGACGGCCTGACGCGACTTCTTGAGGATGCTGACCACATCGAAATTGCTGCAACCGCCAACACCCAGCAGGAGCATTTCCATCGGGCGGACACCCAGGTTGCGACCGCCGGCATCGGGCGGACCGTCCATGACCACGACATGACCGCTGCCGGATTCACCGAGGAACATGGCTTCGCCTGCCCATTGGATGCGTGCCTTCATCGCCAAGACTCCACTGTATAAAAAAGGGTCGCCAGCTTAGCACAGGGCCCTTGATTGGCAGCGCTTCGCCTTCCTAGGACATAACCGTATGGGTCGTAGGTAAATTCTCGAATCTTGAAGGAATGTGTCTGTTAAGCTGACGCCAATTCACTGGCGCTTAGCCAGCCTTGTAGCGAACAAAAAAATCCAGGCTTCACCAGCCCCCTACAAAAAACAAACACACCGTGCAGTCTTTTCGGGATACAACCATGGTTGCTATTACCCCCATATCCAAAATCAAGAACCTCGACAAACTGTTGATGCACTGCCAGCGCCGTCGCTATGCCGCCAAGAGCAACATCATTTGTGCCGGCGACCGCTCGGACACGTTGTTCTTCATCATCAAGGGTTCGGTGACCATCCTGATCGAGGATGACGACGGCCGTGAAATGATCATTGCCTACCTCAACTCCGGCGACTTCTTCGGTGAACTGGGTCTGTTCGAGCAAGCAGGACTGGAACAGGAGCGCAGCGCCTGGGTTCGCGCCAAAGTCGAATGCGAAGTCGCGGAAATCAGCTACGCGAAATTCCGCGAGTTGTCTCAACAGGATCCAGACATTCTTTACGTGCTCAGCGGACAAATCGCACAACGCCTGCGCAATACCACGCGCAAGGTCGGCGACCTTGCATTCTTCGACGTGACCGGCCGCGTGGCGCGCTGCCTGCTGGAGCTGTGCAAGCAGCCAGACGCCATGACCCACCCGGATGGCATGCAGATCAAGGTGACCCGCCAGGAGATCGGCCGGATTGTCGGTTGTTCCCGTGAGATGGTCGGCCGCGTGCTCAAGGATCTGGAAGAACGCAACCTGGTCGACGTCAAAGGCAAGACCATGGTGGTCTTCGGTACGCGCTAGGCTCTGAAAACCGAAGCCTGGAACACTTAAGCCCCGAGCACTTCTGCCAGTATTTGGCGATACAACGCATCGAGCCGTTCCAGTGCATCAGGAGCGGCAAATTTTTCATGCAGGGCAATGTGGCTTTCTGCGCGAACCCGCTGTTCCAGACCGCAGGCTTCGTTGAAACGATTGACCGCCGCGACCATTGACTCTCGCTCGTTATCGATCAGCATCGCCCCGTGCACCAGCCCGACCGGACGCTGACCGCCCTTGCTCTGCCGCCAGCGCTGAGCGGTACCGACCATCTTGCGACCATCGAGGTTGACGTTGAAACGGCCATCGCAGAACGCGCCTTCAATTTCGCCCAGGGACGACACACCGCCCAACTCGTCAAGCAGCTGGCAAATCGGGTCACAGAGTCGGCGATAGGCGGTTTCGATCCGGTTCTGGTCGCCCTCGCTACGCGGTGGCGCGTAGACCAGCGCGATGTTGAGGGTCGATGCCGATTGCGGCACCGGCTCGCCGCCGGTTTCGCGCAGCAGTACCGGCCAACCGGCAGCGGCTGATATCTCGCACGCTGCCTCGAAACCCGGCAAGCGATTCAAGCGGCGCGGCATGACCAATGCCTGGTCTGTGGGTTGCCAGAACAGCAAGCCGAACTCCGAATCACCGGTGCACACATGGGCCAACAGGTCCTGTTCGGCGAGCAGGCCGGCTTCGATGGTCAGAGAGGTTGGCTGGGACATGGACGACTCCGTAAGACATGAAGTCTTTGGGGGGCTTGATGACCTACTCGCGGGCAAACCCGCTCCCACAGGGGATCGGGTTGCCTGCGAAAATGTGTTCAGTCGAGCGTAGAGCCGCTCACTGGAACACCGCGCTCAGGAAAGAACAGGCGCTGCAGTTCAGTACCCGGGCTTTCGGCGCGCATGAACGCTTCGCCGACCAGGAACGCATACACGTCGCTGATTTCCATCAGCTCGACATCGGCGCGGTTAAGAATGCCACTCTCGGTGACCACCAGACGATTACGCGGAATACGCGGCAACAAGTCGAGGGTGGTTTCCAGGCTGACCTCGAAGGTGTGCAGGTTGCGGTTGTTCACGCCCACCAGCGGCGTGTCGAGGGTTTTCAAGGCCCGCTCCAGCTCGTCGCCATCGTGGACTTCCACCAGCACATCGAGGCCGACACTTTTGGCCACGGCCGCCAGCTCGGCCATTTTCACGTCATCCAGTGCGGAGACGATCAACAGCACGCAATCAGCGCCCAGGGCGCGGGACTCGATGATCTGGTACGGATCGATCATGAAGTCTTTGCGGATCACCGGCAGCTTGCACGCCGCCCGGGCTTGTTGCAGATACGCATCCGCACCCTGGAAGTAGTCGATGTCGGTGAGCACCGACAGGCAAGTAGCCCCGCCCTTCTCGTAACTCCTGGCAATGTCCGCAGGCACGAAGTTCTCGCGAATCACGCCCTTGCTTGGCGAAGCTTTCTTGATTTCAGCAATCACCGCCGGCTGTTTCTTCTTGGCCTGATCGATCAATGCCTTGGCGAAACCACGGGGTGCATCGGCCGCCTTGGCCAGGTTTTCCAGCTCTGCCAGGCTCACACGAGCGCTACGCTCGGCGACTTCCTGGACTTTGCGGGCCAGAATTTTTTCCAGAACCGTCGGTACACTCATCCCTCATTCTCCACTTTGAATACCGCGGTAAATGCACCCAACTCCTCAAGTTTTTCCCGAGCGAGGCCTGTGTGCAGCGCATCGTGCGCCAGGGCAACGCCTTCTTTCAAACTGCTGGCATGGTCGGCGGCGTACAGCGCGGCGCCGGCATTGAGCACGATCATCTCGGCGGCTTTCTGACCGTTCTCGGTCTTGCGCTTGCCCAAGGCATCGCGAATCAGTTCCAGGGAAGCCGCCGGGCTTTCCACCGACAGACCGTGCAGGCTCTGGCTCTTCATCCCCAGATCTTCGGGCTCGACCCAATACTCGGTGATCTGGTCATTCTTCAACTCCGCGACAAAGGTCGGGGCCGCCAGGCTGAACTCGTCCAGGCCATCCTTGGAGTGCACCACCAGCACGTGCTTACTGCCCAAGCGCTGCAAGACTTCGGCCAATGGCCGGCACAACGCCTGACTGAATACACCCACCACCTGATGTTTCACGCCGGCCGGATTCGTAAGCGGGCCGAGCATGTTGAACAAGGTGCGCAAGCCCAGCTCGCGGCGCGGGCCGGCGGCGTGCTTCATGGCGCTGTGATGGGTCTGGGCAAACATGAAACCGATGCCAACGTTGTCGATGCAGCGTGCAACCTGAACTGGGGTCAGGTTCAGGTAGATACCCGCTGCTTCCAGCAAATCGGCGCTGCCGCTTTTGCCCGACACCGCACGGTTACCGTGCTTGGCCACGGTGCAACCGGCCGCCGCGACCACGAATGAGGAAGCAGTCGAGACGTTGAAGATATTGGCCCCGTCGCCGCCGGTGCCGACCACATCGACCACGCCGTCGAGGGTGTTGAGTTCGACCTTGTCCGCCAACTCGCGCATCGCCGTCACGGCGCCGACGATCTCGTCGATGCTTTCGCTCTTCATGCGCATGGCCATCATGAACGCACCAATCTGTGCGTCCGTGCATTGCCCGGTCATGATTTCGCGCATGACATCACGCATTTCATCGGTACTGAGGTCGAGGTGGCCGACGATACGGCTCAGGGCTGTCTTGATATCCATGGAAAGTCCTTAGCGCGTGCCGCCAGTTTGTTTGAGGAAGTTGGCGAACAGCTCGTGCCCCTGTTCGGTGAGGATAGACTCGGGGTGGAATTGCACACCCTCGATGTTCAGCGTCTTGTGACGCAGGCCCATGATCTCATCCACCGAGCCGTCTTCGAGCTGGGTCCAGGCAGTCAGCTCCAGGCAATCGGGCAGGGTTTCGCGCTTGACGATCAGCGAATGGTAGCGGGTGACCGTCAACGGACGATTCAGACCTTCGAATACGCCCTTGTCCTCGTGAAATACCGGGCTGGTCTTTCCGTGCATGACCTGACGGGCACGGACCACATCGCCGCCAAACGCCTGGCCGATGGATTGGTGCCCGAGGCAAACGCCGAGAATCGGCAGCTTGCCGGCGAAGTATTTGATCGCTTCGATGGAAATACCGGCTTCGGTCGGGGTGCAAGGACCGGGAGACACGACGATGCGCTCAGGCTTGAGGGCTTCGATTTCGGCAATGGTGAGTTCATCGTTGCGCACGACTTTGACCTCGGAGCCTAGCTCGCCGAGGTATTGCACAACGTTGTAAGTAAAAGAGTCGTAGTTATCGATCATCAGCAACATGGCGTTAAGAACCTCTTGAATTCACTGACTTTTAATACGGCCTTCGAATGATTTACCCGCAGTGCGCTGCGCTTTGACGGGTGCTGGAGTGGCGCCAGCAAAGCGGCATTTCGTACAGGTAAAGAAGGCAAAGCGGTACAGGTCCGGCCAGGCCGGCAGAAAAGATTCAGGCGCGCCAACGCCAACGGGCGTGTGCCTTGATGACTTGATCCAGGAGTTTGCTGACGATCAACACGGGAAAGGTCTCATTCATACGTCTGGGCACAGTAACGTAGCTGGGCAGAGCGTGCAATATGGCCGGAGCGACAGCTCGCGAAACAATCGAAGGGTTAGCGACAGATGGCAAAAAGCTGGAAGTTTTTTGGCGGTGTCGAGAGCGGCCGAAGCACAAGATCAAGAGATTAAAAGGGGAATGACAGGCATAAAAAAACGCGGCGCCCTCGCAGGCACCGCGTTTTCTATGTGGATCAGTTTTCCGGGGTTTGTTCGGCCAGGGCCACGGCGCGGAACATCGCGCGACGCTTGTTCAGGGTTTCTTCCCATTCCAGCGCCGGTACCGAGTCGGCGACGATGCCGCCACCGGCCTGCACATGCAGTTCACCGTTCTTGATCACGGCGGTGCGAATCGCAATCGCGGTGTCCATGTTGCCGTTCCAGGCGAAGTAACCGACCGCGCCGCCATAGACGCCCCGCTTGACCGGTTCCAGCTCGTCGATGATTTCCATCGCGCGAATCTTCGGTGCGCCGGACAAGGTGCCGGCCGGCAGGATCGCCCGCAGTGCGTCCATCGCTGTCAGCCCGGCCTTCAATTGGCCGGTGACGTTAGACACGATGTGCATCACGTTGGAATAACGCTCGATGACCATCTTCTCGGTGAGCTTCACCGAGCCGATTTCCGAGACGCGCCCAGTATCGTTGCGGCCCAGATCGATCAGCATCAAGTGCTCGGCGATTTCCTTGTCGTCCGACAGCAGGTCTTTTTCCAGCGCCAGGTCCGCCTCTTCGTTGGCCCCGCGTGGGCGAGTGCCAGCAATCGGGCGCACGGTGATCAGGTTGTCTTCGACCCGCACCAGCACTTCCGGCGAACTGCCGACGACGTGGAAGTCGCCGAAGTTGAAGAAGTACATATACGGCGTCGGGTTGAAGCAACGCAGCGCCCGGTAAAGATCGATAGGCGCAGCCTTGAAGTCGATCGACATGCGCTGGGACGGCACGACCTGCATGCAGTCACCGGCCAGGATGTATTCCTTGATGGTGTCGACGGCTTTCTCGTAATCGTCCTGGGTGAAACTCGAACGAAACACTGGATCGGCCGATTGCTGCTTGCTGAAGTCCAGGCCACGGCGCGGAGTGATTGGCTGACGGAGTTGTTCCAGCAGCGCTTGCAGACGCGCCTGACCTTGTTCGAAGGCATCTTCCTGCGACGGATCGGCCAGGACAATCGCATGCATCTTGCCGGCGAGGTTGTCGAACACCACCACCGCATCGGACACCATCAGCAGAATGTCCGGCACGCCCAGCGGATCCGGGTTCGGGCATTTGCCCAGACGCTTCTCCACATAACGCACGCAGTCGTAACCGAAGTAACCCACCAGACCGCCGTTGAAGCGCGGCAGACCGGCAATGGTCGGCACGTTGTAGCGTGCCTTGAAGGCTTCGACGAAGGCCAGTGGGTCTTCAACGTCGTGGCTTTCGATCTCGACGCCGTCGTGGGTCACGCTGACGTGGTGATCGTGAACCCGCAATACGGTGCGGCACGGCAGGCCGATGATCGAGTAGCGGCCCCACTTCTCGCCGCCCTGCACCGACTCCAGCAGATAGGAGTTCGGCTCGTCGGCCAGTTTCAGGTAGATCGACAGCGGCGTGTCGAAGTCGGCCAGGGTTTCGCAGGCAAGCGGGATGCGGTTGTAGCCGGCAGCGGCCAAACGCAGGAATTCTTCGCGGATCATGAGGTGCCTCGTGGCTTGAGGGTCTAACGGTCAGGTATGCAAACGCGCCGGTACGCCGGCCAGGAACAAGTCAGGCGCGCCAACGCCAGCGGGCCAGGGCCTTGATGACTTTCATCCAGAGTTTGCGAGTGACCACCACGATGGCGTTTCCAGCAGGGGGTTGAACAGCGTCGGGCAACGTTATCTCAGCGGCCGGATCCAGGCAACCGGGAATTAGTTTGCGCAGATCATCGATCACCAGCGCCGGCGACTCTTCGGCAATCGGCCGACCGTGGTTATAACCGTAACTGAGGGCCACGCATTTGACCCCCGCCGCTTTCGCCGCCAGCACATCGCTACGCGAGTCGCCGACGAACAATGATTGCGACGCCGGAATGTTGGCCATTTTCATCACAAAAAACAGCGCAGCCGGATCAGGTTTCTGTTGTGGCAGGGTGTCGCCACCGATGATCCATTTGAAGTAACGGCCGATCTTCATCTGATCCAGCAACGGCGCGACGAAGCGCTCCGGCTTGTTGGTGATCAGCGCCATCGCCACGCCCTGCTTGTGCAGCCATTTCAGGGTGTCGCGCACACCGGGATAGACCACGGTCAGCTCATGCCCCTCACCGTAGGCCTCCATGAAAATCTGCAATGCACCCTCGGCTTCGCCATCATCGACCGATGAATGATCGATGCCGCCGGCCAGTGCACGGCGCACCAGCACCGGCGCGCCGTTGCCGACCCACTCACGCACCGGTTCGATGCCGACCGGGTCACGCCCGAGTTTGAGCAGCATGTTATCCACAGCCGCTGCGAGGTCAGGGACCGAATCGACCAGCGTGCCATCCAGATCGAACATCACCAGCCGCGGCAGACGCCCCGGGAACAGCTGCTCAAAACCGCTCATGGGCGAGCCAGCGCCAGTTCGGAGCGCATTTTTTCAATCACTTCCTGGTAGTTCGGCGCATTGAAGATCGCCGAGCCGGCCACGAAAGTGTCGGCGCCCGCAGCGGCGATTTCGCGAATGTTGTTCACGTTCACCCCGCCGTCGATTTCCAGGCGAATGTCACGTCCGGAAGCATCGATCAGCGCCCGAGCCTCACGCAGCTTGTCGAGGGTGGCTGGAATGAACTTCTGCCCGCCGAAGCCCGGGTTGACGCTCATCAGCAGGATCATGTCGACCTTGTCCATCACGTACTTGAGCACGTCCAGCGGGGTCGCCGGGTTGAACACCAGGCCCGCCTTGCAGCCGCCTTCGCGGATCAGTTGCAGGGAACGGTCGACGTGCAGCGTGGCTTCCGGGTGGAAGGTGATGTAGGTCGCACCGGCTTCGATGAAGTCACCGACGATGCGGTCCACCGGGCTGACCATCAGGTGCGCGTCGATCGGCGCGGTCACGCCGTACTTGCGCAGCGCGGAGCAGACCATCGGGCCGATGGTCAGGTTCGGCACGTAGTGGTTGTCCATGACATCGAAGTGCACGAAGTCGGCGCCGGCGGCCAGGACGTTGTCCACTTCCTCGCCCAGGCGGGCGAAGTCGGCGGAGAGAATCGACGGAGCAATAACGAAGGGCTGCATGACGCACCTTTTCTGAGCAGAATCACGATGGCGCGCATTGTATACCTCATGCTTTGACGCGCGCACCGTGCTGCGATGATTGGGGCAAGTCCTAGTAGGCCGCTCGGTAGATCTTCTCGATATCGGTGGCGCTCAACTTGCGCGGATTGTTGCGCATCAGGCGTTCGGTGCCAGCGGCTTCCACGGCCATGGCCGGGATCGCCTCCTCGGGCACCCCGAAACTGCGCAGACCTCGCGGGATCTCCACGGCGGCGCACAGCTCGGTCATCGCCTCCACGGCTTTATCCGCCGCCTCACTGGCGCTCAGATGAGCGGTCTTCACCCCCATGGCCTCGGCAATATCCTGCATGCGTTCCACGCAGGCCATCTTGTTCCAGGTCATGACATACGGCAGCAGCAAGGCATTGCTGACACCATGGGCAATGTTGAAACGCCCACCCAGCGGATACGCCAACGCATGCACCGCACCGACCCCGGCATTGCCGAACGCCATGCCGGCCATCAGGCTGGCGGTGGCCATGTCTTCGCGGGCTTGCAGGTGGGCGGGATTGGCGTAAGCCTTGGGCAGCGCCTTGGTAATCAGTTTGATCGCGCCAATGGCCAAGGCATCGGTGATGGGCGAGGCGTTGAGCGACAGGTAGGACTCGATGGCGTGCACCAGCGCATCGACGCCACTGGCGGCGGTGACACTGCGCGGGCAGGTCAGGGTCATTTGCGGGCTGACCAGCGCCACGTCCGGCAACAGGTAATCGCTGATGATGCCCATCTTCTGCTGCGCGACCTTGTCGGAGAGGATGGCCACGTTGGTCACTTCCGAACCGGTGCCAGCGGTGGTCGGGATGGCGATCAGCGGCGGGCCTTTGCGCGGCACCTGATCGATGCCGAACAAATCCTCCAGCGCACCGTGATAACCGGCATAGGCGGCAACACTCTTGGCGATATCGATGGCACTGCCGCCGCCGAGGCCGATCAGCCCGTCATGCCCACCCTCACGGTAAACCCGCATGCAATCTTCGACGATGGCGATTTCCGGGTCCGGCAACACCCGGTCGAAAATCTCATAACTGCGCTCGCCCAACTGCGCCAGCGCCAGCTCCACCGTGCCGGACTTGACCAGCGCGGCATCGGTGACGATCAGCGGGTTGTCGATGTCCAGACGTGTGAGCTCGGCCGCCAGTTGCTCGATGGCACCTGCGCCGGTGATCAGTTTGTGAGCGATTTTGAAAGAGGAAAGACTCATGTGCGCAGCCTCTTATAGATAGGGGAGCTGGGCACAATAGTAGCTGGGGATTGGGGTTTGTCTGCTATTAAGTTGGTGAATGATCGAGGTGCTTCTGTCGATCGTTCCCACGCTCGCGCGGGAACGATCACAGTTGGCGTCAGGCTTGGGCGGTACGCAGTTTTTCGCTGCGCCCACGCAGCCATTCCAGGGTCAGCAACAGGATCACCGAGAATGCGATCAGCAGCGTCGCGGCAGCGGCGATTGTCGGGCTGAGGTTTTCGCGGATGCCGCTGAACATCTGCCGAGGCAAGGTCGCTTGTTCGGGACCGGCGAGGAACAGCGTCACCACCACTTCATCGAACGAGGTAGCGAAGGCAAACAGCGCACCGGAAATCACCCCCGGCGCAATCAACGGCAAGGTCACCCGGCGGAACGTCGTCAGCGGCGAAGCTCCCAGGCTGGCCGCGGCCCGCACCAGGTTCTGGTTGAACCCCTGCAAGGTCGCCGATACCGTGATGATCACGAACGGCACGCCCAGCACGGCGTGCACCACGATCAACGAGGTATAGCTGTTGCCGAACCCCAGTGGCGCGAAGGTCAGGTAACTGGCCACACCAATGATCACCACCGGCACCACCATCGGCGAAATCACCAGCGCCATCACCAGCGCCTTGCCCGGGAAGTCGCCACGGGTCAGGCCGATCGCCGCCAGCGTACCGAAGATCATCGCCAGCACGGTCGCTGCCGGAGCCACGATCATGCTGTTCTTCAACGAACGCATCCATTCCGCCGAGGCAAAGAAGTCCTGATACCAGTGCAGCGAGAAGCCTTGCAGCGGGTAGACCAGAAAACTCCCTGAGTTGAACGACAGCGGAATGATCACCAGCACCGGCAAGATCAGGAACAACAAAATCAAGCCGCAGAGAATCCGCAAGCTGTAGAACCACACCCGTTCGATGGGCGACATATAAGGACTCAGCATTTCACTCTCCCCTTAGCTCAGGCGCAGGCGACTGGCGCCCACCAGCCAGCTGTAAATCAGATAAAGCACCACGGTCGCCAGCAGCAACAGTCCACCGAGCGCGGTCGCCATGCCCCAGTTGATGCTGGTGTTGGTGTAGAAGGCGACGAAGTAACTGACCATCTGATCGTTCGGGCTGCCCAGCAACGCCGGGGTGATGTAGTAGCCGATGGCGAGGATGAACACCAACAGGCAACCGGCGCCAACACCGGCATAGGTCTGCGGGAAGTACACCCGCCAGAAACTGGCGAACGGGTGGCAGCCCAGGGAAATCGCCGCACGCATGTAAGTCGGCGAGATACCTTTCATCACGCTGTAGATCGGCAGAATCATGAACGGCAGCAGGATGTGCACCATCGAGATGTAGACCCCGGTGCGGTTGAACACCAGCTCCAGCGGCTTATCGATGACGCCCATGGCCATCAGGCCGCTGTTGATCAAGCCGCCCGATTGCAGCAACACGATCCACGCCGCGACCCGAACCAGAATCGAGGTCCAGAACGGCAACAGCACCAGAATCATCAGCAGGTTGCTTTGGCGCGAGGGCAGGTTCGCCAGCAGGTAGGCCAGCGGATAAGCAAGCACCAGGCAGATCATGGTGATGATCAGGCCCATCCAGAACGTACGGGCAAAGATGTCGAGGTAGATCGCCTGATCGGGAGTGGCCCGGGCCAGTTCGCCGAGGTCGTCGATACGGTGATCGACGGCGGCCAGCAGGTAATAAGGCGTCACGCCACTGGTGTTGCGACGCACCACCTGCCAATAGGCCGGATCGCCCCAGCGTTCGTCGAGTCCTTCCAGCGCTTCTTTATAAGAAGCAGGCTCCGTGGCGAACGGCAAGGCGCGCGCGGTTTTGGTCAGCAGGCTGCGGTAGCCGGCCAACTCCATGTTCAAGCGCTTGGACAAATCACCCAAGGTCTGATTCTTGCGGGCTTCGGCGAGGTCTTCGCTGGCGGCCTTGTACACAGGCTCTGCCGGCAGGCCTCGGCCATCCCAACTGGCGATGGCTGCCACAGTGCGCGGCATCACGCCGACCACTTCCGGGTTACCGACGCTTTTGTAGAGCAGCGCCACGATCGGCACCAGGAACACCAGTAACAGAAACAGCACCAACGGCGCGATCAAGGCTTGTGCTTTCCAGCGGTTGATTCGCTCGGCGTGCTTTAGCCGCTGCTTCAAGGTGGGGTCGGTGCCCGCGTTCACGGGAACGGCGATAGCCATGGCGTACTCCGGAAATCTTTGATCGTTACAGAGGGTGGCACTCCATAACTGGGAGGCCACCTCTGTTCTTGTTAGCTACACATCGGCCCCTGTAGGAGCGAGGCTCGCCCGCGAAGACGGTGTGTCAGTCAACATTAATGTTGAATGTGCCGACGCCTTCGCGGGCAAGCCTCGCTCCTACAGGAGTGGATAAGCCCACGGGGTGGCCTTATTTTGCAGCCCAGGAATTGAAGCGCTGTTCCAGTTGCTCGCCGTTGTCAGCCCAGAAGCTGACGTCGATCTGCACCTGGTTGGCGATGTTTTCCGGGGTGGTCGGCATGTCTTTCAGGACATCCTTGGACAGCAATGGCACTGCCTGGGTGTTGGCCGGGCCGTAGGCGATGTTTTCCGAGTAGGTCTTCTGCTGTTGCGGCTGTACCGAGAATGCGATGAATTTCTTCGCAGCTTCGGCACGGGTCTTGTCCAGACCTTTTGGAATCGCCCACGCGTCGAAGTCGTAGATGCCGCCGTTCCACACCACTTTCAGGTTGCTTTCTTTTTGTACCGCGGCGATCCGGCCGTTGTAGGCCGAGCTCATGACCACGTCACCGGAGGCGAGGTATTGCGGCGGTTGTGCGCCGGCTTCCCACCACTGGATGCTTGGCTTGAGTTCATCGAGTTTCTTGAACGCGCGGTCCTGGCCATCTTTGCCGGCCAGCACTTTGTAGACGTCTTTCGGCGCAACGCCGTCAGCCATCAGTGCGAATTCCAGGGTGTACTTGGCGCCTTTACGCAGGCCGCGCTTGCCCGGGAATTTCTTGGTGTCCCAGAAATCAGCCCAACTGGTCGGAGCGGTTTTCAGCTTGTCGGCGTTGTAGGCCAGCACGGTCGACCACACGAAGAAGCCCACGCCGCAAGGCTGGATAGCGCCTTTGACGTAGTCTTCAGACTTGCCGAACAGCTTCGGATCAAGCTGCTCGAACATGTCTTCGTCGCAACCACGGGACAGTTCCGGCGATTCAACTTCCACCAGGTCCCAGGACACGCTCTTGGTGTCGACCATGGCTTTGACCTTGGCCATTTCGCCGTTGTATTCGCCAGCGACGATTTTGCCGTGGCCCGCCGCTTCCCATGGTGCGTAGAAGGCTTTGACCTGCGCCGCCTTGTTCGCCCCGCCAAAGGACACCACGGTCAGGTCCGGGCCAGCCGCCATCGCGTGCGCCGCGCCGATCATGCCGACGACCAGGGCGGTGAATTTCAGGGATCTCAACATTTATTGTTCTCTCCACGTGCAGGGTTGGTGTTGGTGAAGCAGGGGGCGATCAATGCGCCTCTAGAAGTGGGTCGAGCGCGCGAACGTGTTCGACCTGCCAGCCAAGCGGTACCACGTCGCCGACAGCCAGCGCAGGATCGAGCTCGGCAATCGGTTGTTTCACGAAGAAGTCGGTCTTGCCGCAGACTTCCAGGCGAACCCGGACGTGGTCGCCCAGATAGATGAATTCCGCCACCCTTCCCGAGAAGCGGTTGACACAGGACTCGCTCGAGCCATTGAGGCTCACGCGCTCCGGACGAATCGACAGTGTGACGGGTTCGCCGGTCTTGCCGACGTTGACCGCCAGTGCTTCAACCTTTTCACCACGACCGAGCTCGACCACGCAGCGATCACCGGTGTGGCTGTGCAAGCGGCCGTTGAGGCGGTTGTTCTCGCCGATGAAGTTGGCGACGAAAGTATTTTTCGGCTCTTCGTAGAGCGTGCGCGGTGGCGCGATCTGCTGGATCTCGCCCTGGTGGAATACGGCGACGCGGTCGGACATGGTCAGGGCTTCGCCCTGGTCGTGGGTCACGTAGACCACGGTCACGCCGAGGCGCTGGTGCAGGTGTTTGATTTCCATCTGCATGTGTTCACGCAGTTGTTTGTCCAGTGCGCCGAGGGGTTCGTCCATCAGCACCAGTTGCGGTTCGAACACCAGGGCACGGGCCAGGGCCACACGCTGCTGCTGACCGCCGGACAGTTGCGCCGGATAGCGCTGGGCGAAAGTATCGAGCTGAACCATGCTCAGCACACGCTTGACCCGGTCACTGACGTCGCTCTTGTTCAAACCGCGCACGGTCAGCGGGAACGCCAGGTTCTCGGAGACGGTCATGTGCGGAAACAACGCATAGTTCTGGAACACCATGCCGATGTCGCGCTTGTGCGGTGGCACGTTGTTGATGGAACGCCCGGCCAGTTGAATCTCCCCGGCGGTCGGGGTTTCGAAGCCGGCGAGCATCATCAGACTGGTGGTCTTGCCGGATCCGGATGGCCCGAGCAAGGTCAGGAATTCGCCTTTGCGAATCTCCAGGTTGAGGTCTTTGACGATCAGGTTCTCGCCGTCGTAGCTCTTTTGCACTCCACGAAAGCTGACCAGAATATCGTTGGCCCCTGCGCTTGAATCAACCTGGCTCATACCCACACCTTTGTTATTGATGACTGCTGTGGACTAAGCCTAGTGGACGCTGGGAGCCGCGCAAATCGGGGCGCAGGAGAGAATCGCCTCAGCCGGATGGAAGGTTGGGGGTAGGGATTGCCCTACAAGGATGGCGGGGATGGATATGTCGATTCTTGATGGCGACAGACGGTGAGCTGCAAGCCACAGGAACCGGTAAAAGCGGCTTTGCATGCATGTCGTAAATGGACATGCCTCTTCTTTCTGTAGGAGCGAGGCTTGCCCGCGAAGGCGATCTCACTGGCGCCAAAAGCTTCGCGGGCAAGCCTCGCTCCTACAAAATCCACAGTGAACCCTGGATCACAGGAGTTTGTGTTCCATCGCGTACTTCACCAGTTCGGCCAGGGAGGTGATGTTGAGTTTCTGCATCAGCCGCGCCTTGTGGGTACTGATGGTTTTGCTGCTCAAGGCCAGTTGCTGGGCGATGTCGTTGACGTTGGCGCCCTGGGCCAGGCGTTCGAATACCGAGAATTCACGCTCCGACAGCAACGAGTGCAACGGCCGCGCATCGGTCAGGCCAACCTCGAAAACCATGCGGTCGGCCAGGTCCGGATCAATGTAGCGCCCGCCCGCCGCGACCTTGCGAATCGCCGTCAGCAACAATGCCGGATCGCTGTCCTTGGTCGCGTAACCCGCAGCGCCGACCTTCAACGCCCGAGCGGCCATCTGCGCTTCGTCGTGCATCGACAGCACCAGAATCGCCGGCGGATTGCTCATGGCGCGAATCCGCGGGATCGCCTCCAGGCCGTTGACCCCGGGCATGGAGATGTCCAGCAACACCACTTCGCAGGGAACATGGCGCAAGGTATCGAGCAACTGCTCGCCATTGCTCGCCTCCCCGACCACCAGCAAGTCCTTGGCCAGGCCGATCAATTGCTTGATGCCTTCGCGAACGATGGTGTGGTCTTCGGCTACCAATACACGGATCACGTTCTTCTCCATTCTTCTTATGTCAGAACCAAGATCTATCGCAGGCTTGCCTGCAAAGGCGCCAGCTCAAACAACACAAAACCATCAGGCTTCATCCAGCGGCACTCGCACCGTCAGGGTCGTGCCCTCCCCCGGCTCACTCTCAAGCGACAATTGCCCGCCCATGATCAACACCCGCTCACGCATGCCAACCACGCCGAAGGATGTCGGCCTGCCAGGCGCAGCGACAAATCCTACGCCATCATCGCTGACAGTCAGACAAAGCTCATCGCCCTCAAGGGCCAGCGTCAGTTCAACAGTATGCGCCTGGGCGTGGCGCATGACATTGGTCAGCGCCTCCTGAAGGATCCGGAACAGGCCGATGGCCTTGGCATCGCTGAGCACCGGCAAGTTATCCGGCACTTGTACCAGACACGGAATATGCGTGCGCGCCTCGAACCGTCGGGCCTGCCACTCGATGGCCGAGGCGATCCCGGCATCGAGAATCGGTGGCCGCAGCGCCGTGGCCACATCACGCACCAGTTGAAACAGCTGCGCGATCAAACGCTTCATGCTGTTCAAGCGCTCGTGCAGGCCCGGATCGAGCTGCGCATACGCCAACTCGCACATGGACGTTTCCAGCTTCAACACCGTCAACATCTGCCCCAGCTCGTCGTGAACTTCCCGGGCAATCCGCGCCTTCTCCTCTTCCCTCACGCTCTCCAGGTGCGCAGACAACTCGCGCAACTGCTCACGGGAGCTGGCCAGCTCCAGCTCGATGCGCTTGCTCTCGGTGATGTCCCAGACGATCCCGTCCCAGACATAGGCGCCGTCTTCCAGTCGGCGGGTAATGGCCTTGATCTCAGCCCAGCGTTGTTCGCCCTGACGGGTCAGAATCCGTCCCTGCCACGACCAGTCGCTGTCGGTGTCCAGTGCATGGTCCTGGGTCTGGTGATAACTGGCCTTGTCATCCGGATGCACCAGGCTGCGCAGGCCTTTGTCACGATGGGCCAGGGTGGCGGGCGAGTAGCCCACCAGGCTCTCGCTGCCTTCACTGATGTAGGCAAAGTCGATCTGCCCGGTCACTGGCGCGCGCTCCAGACGAAAGACCAGCCCGGGGACGTTGGCGGCGATCCCCTGCAGCCGTGCTTCACTTTCCTGCAAGGCGGCCAGGGCGCGACGACGCTCGGTGACATCATTGAGGTAAACCACCAGGTATTCGCCCTCGCGAAAACGCAGGAAGCTCAACGAGACATCCGCCGGCAGAATACTGCCATCGGCCCGCACACAATTGGTTTCGAAACTTAGCGGCCCTTCCTCACTGGCCCGGGCGCGTTTCCACAGGCTCAGCCAGCGGTCCATGTGCAAACCGGGCTCGAAATCGATCAAGGGTCGATCAATGATCCCGCCCGCCGGATAGCCGAGCATGCTTTCGGCGGCACGGTTGGCGTAGCGCACATGGCTGTCCCAGTTGACCCAAAGGATGCCGACGGTGCTTTGATCGATGGAGAACTGCGTGAGGCGCAAGGCCTCTTCGCTAGCCTCGCGCAGGGCAATGTCTTCGCGCGCCGCCAGCAAACGCTGCTCCAGACTGTGTTGCTGACGACGCTGCCAGAACACAATGGCCATGCTGCTCAGCAATAACACCAGCAACAGCAGGCAGAGGTTTTTCCAGAAAACCGGTGAATCGGACAGCCGCGGGTACTTGGGTTGCAGCCATTGATCATGCAGTCGCTCGAGGTCTTTGGCCGGAATCGCGCGCAGCGCGTTTTCGACGATGCCGGCCAACTCCGGCCAGTCCCGACGCGTGGCCACTCGCAACAGTTGCGGGAAACCGATGTCGCCCACCACGGCCAGCCCGGCAAACTCGGGTTCGGCTGACAGACGCCCGAATTGCGCTTCATCGACCACCGCGTAACCGGCCTGCTGACTCAACAACAGTTGCAGCGCCTGGCGCTCCAGAGGCACGCCCTGCAGGTTCAAATGCGGATAGGTACTACGCAAGAAATCGGCGGTGACGCTGGGCATGCGCACGGCGACGCGGGTCTGACTGTCGAGTTTTTCCAGCTCCACCACACCGGTGCTCTTCTGGTCGCTGACCACCAGTTGCGGCACCCGCATGTACGGATCGGAAAACTGCCAGAATCGTAAACCGGCGGGGGTTTGGGTCAGCCCCGGCGCGATATCGATATCGCCTTCGCGCGCGGCGGCTTCCAGTTGCGCAAGATCAGGATAATTACGCCAGCTCAGCTCGACCTTGAGCGACTTGGCCAGCCACTTCATCAACTCGATGTTGACCCCGGACAGGCGCTGCAAGCGGCGATCGTATTGAGCATAGGGCACTTGCAATACAACCCCGACCCGCAACTCTTCATGCTGCGCCAGCCATTGCTGTTGCGCCGAAGACAATGACACGACATGCGCCGGTGGCGCGGGAGCCGCCCAGCCCATCAAGGGAAACCACAAACAGCCGATAACCCACAGGCAGCGAAAATGCATCATCGAAGTCTCACACACTGACAAATACTGACCAACCCATTAGGCTGCCGGAATTAACTTCTGGCCTGGAATATCCGATGCCCCCTGTCTACCGCCTGGCACTGCCAGCATTGTGCCTGTCGCTGATCCTGCCGTGCGCCTTTTCCGTCGAGGCGGCCGACCCGGCACCTGCCACTGCGGAAAAGCCCGCCGAAGAAAAACCGGTCGAACGCCAGCCGCTGCTTGAGCGTAGCCAGGAAGAATCGACGGCACTTGAGCGAAAAATTCCTGCGCAGGAACAGCAGCAACTGCAAGCCGGTACCGACAGTTTTCTCGCCCTGTGGAAGCCGGCCAATACCGCCGACCCCAAAGGCGCGGTGATTATCATCCCGGGTGCCGGCGAAACCGTTGACTGGCCGCAAGCGATTAGCCCGTTGCGCCGCCAATTGCCGGACGCCGAGTGGAGCAGCCTGAGTATCACCTTGCCGGACCTGCAAAGCGAAGCCATTGCGCCACGTATCGTCGAAGTGGCGCCAGCGCCCAAAGCGCCTGATACCGGCAACAAAGACTCGACCACCGCGGCGCCCATCGAACAGGCCGCCGGCGGCGAAGCGGAGGTGGCCGACAAGGCTATCGCCGAAACCACCGAAGAACACGCCAAAGCCGACGCCGAGCGAATTTTCGCCCGCATCGACGCGGCCATCGCTTATGCCGAACAGCATAGCGCTCGCAAAGTCGTCGTGCTGGGGCATGGCACCGGCGCTTACTGGGCCGCGCGCTATCTGAGCGAGAAGCAGCCATCGCAAGTCGAGAAGTTCGTGATGGTCGCCGCCCAGACGCCTGTTACGGCGAAGCCTGAGCTTGCCGAGTTGACGCCGACGATCAAGCTGCCGACCGCCGACATCTTCTATATGGACAAACCACTGGATCGCAATGCGGCACTGGAACGCTTGCAGGCCAATAAACGTTTGAAGACATCGGCGTTCAGCCAGGTCTCGCTCAAGGCACTGCCGGGCAATGCCAAGGCTGAGCAAGAGCAGTTGGTTCGCCGGGTGCGGGGATGGTTGAATCCGCAGCCTGCGGCGGACTGATGGATCGCGTCGCCCCACTCGCGGGCGACACAACTCTGCCCTGCTATCGAAAGTCCCGCCGTTCACGAATCAACGTGTAGGCGTTGTGCAATTCACGAGTCTTGTCCGTCGCCTCACGAACCTGCAACGCCGTCGCACCGCTGCCGGCAATCTTGTCCGGATGATGGCGACTGAGCAGGCGTCGATAGGCGCGTTTGATCTGTGCTGGCTCGCTGGTGGCCGACACTCCCAATAACCGCAAGGCGTCCTGATACGTAATCGCGCTGCTGACCAACGGTCGCTTCGGCTCGTAGTCACTCGCCAGTGCCTGTACCTGTTGCGGCGTCCAGCCCAACCATTTGCCCCACTGGGCAATCAGTTCGCGCTCGCTGCTACCGGCGCGGCCATCGGCCCAGACCATCCGCCAACAGGCACGCAACACGCCTTCCGCCGCATGGGGCTGAGCACTCAAGCGTCGCAGATAGCCACGCAACCGATCATGCCCCGACTTGCCGCGGTTGAACGCCGCTATCGCCCGACGTTGCGCCGACTCGGTCATCTCCAGCGCACGCATTTCCTGTCGCGCCTGCTGAATGTGGCCATCCACTACCCGCCCATCACTCTTGGCCAATCGGCCCAGCAACACGAACAGCAGTTCATCGTTGCGCAGCACCGAGCGGCCACCGAACTTTTCCCATAAATGCGCCCAGCTCTGCAGGTGCAAGCGCCGATCCAGCGCCTGTCCCAATAAAGCACCGAGCATGGCCCCCGGAATGCTGGCTATGGCAAAGCCCGCTCCGGCTCCAATCAGAGTCCCTGGCCACAACATGTCAGCGTCTCGCTTCTATCAAGGTTTCTACTTCAGCCAGGCGCTCGTGAGTGCCGACATCTACCCAATGTCCATTCAGGCGCTCGCCCGTCACTTGTCCATCGGCCATGGCTTTGCGCAACAATGGCGCAAGCTTGAAGGCCCCGGCCGAGCAACCGTCAAACAGCTGCGGGTGCAGCACGGCGATGCCGCTGTAGGTCAGGGTTGGGGTATCCGGCTGACCGTCCTGCACATGGCCATCGACCAGAGTGAAGTCCCCGCTCGGGTGATGCGCCGGGTTGTCCGCCAGGATCAAATGGGCGAGCCCGACGATGGGCTGGTGCAACACGCTGAAGTCGTAGTCGGTCCAGATGTCGCCGTTGACCACCACAAAAGCCTCATCACCCAACAACGGCAACGCGCGGAAAATACCACCACCGGTTTCCAGCGGTTCACCTTCCGGCGAATACTGAATGCTCACGCCATATTTCGAGCCATCGCCCAGATAATCTTCGATCTGCTGACCGAGCCAGGCATGGTTGATCACGATCTCGGTAAACCCTGCTGCCGCCAGCGCGCGCAAGTGATACTCGATCAAGGGCGCTCCGCCGGCGCGAACCAGCGGTTTTGGCGTGGTCAAGGTCAGCGGACGCATGCGCTCGCCTTTACCCGCCGCCAGAATCATTGCCTTCATGCCTTCACTCCAGCACGCAGACTGGCCAGCAACACATCCAGCTCAGCCAATTCGGGGCGACGGGCAATGACCGCGTCTATATAAGCAAAGAAGCGCGGCACATCGCTGAGATAGCGTGGCTTGCCGTCGCGATGGCAAATACGGGCGAAGATGCCGATGACTTTCAAGTGACGCTGCACGCCCATCAGGTCGCTGGCGCGCAGAAAGTCTTCAAAGTCCGGCTGAACCGGGATGTCGAGCGCACCGGCTTGCTGCCAGTAATCTTCCAGCCAGCCGCGTACGCGTTCTTCAGGCCAGCTGAGGAAGGCGTCCTTGAACAGGCAGGTCACGTCATAGGTCACCGGCCCGTAGACTGCGTCCTGGAAATCCAGCACGCCGGGATTCGGCTCGCTGATCATCAGGTTGCGCGGCATGTAGTCGCGATGCACCAGGACTTTAGGCTGAGCCAGAGCGCTGTCGATCAGCAGGTCGCTGACCTGCTGCCAGAGCACCTGCTGCGCAGCATCGAACTCGATACCCAGTTCGCGCTTCACGTACCACTCGGGGAACAGTTCGAGCTCGCGACGCAGCAGCGCGACGTCATAACTCGGCAGCGGCGCCACCATCGGCAATTGCTGGAAAGCCAACAACGCTTGCAGGGCATCCTTGAACAAATCGTCGGCATTTTCGCTGTCGATCACGTCCAGATAAGTCTTGTTGCCCAAGTCATTGAGCAAAAGGAAACCGCGCTCGAGGTCCTCGGCATAAATTTTCGGCACGTTTATGCCGGATTTCGCCAGCAGAAAAGCGATATCCACAAAGGGTTTGCAGTTTTCCTGGGGCGGTGGCGCGTCCATCACGACGAAACTTCTGCCTGCGCCTTCCCAGCGGAAATAGCGCCGAAAACTCGCGTCGCTACTGGCCGCGGTCAACGTGGCCGGGGGCACGGTGCCCCAACCTTGTTCTGCAAAGAGGATAGCCAACTGTTCATCGAGCCAAACTTTCAGGTGTTGCAAGCGTACATCTTGGTCAGGCATTGCAAGGGTCTCCGACGGCGCTAGCCGTCAAGCGGGTCATGCTTTATTATCCAGCATCTTTTTCAGACCATCGAGAGGCGTGCGGCCCACACCGCGGGCAGATGGCACGCAGGAAGCCCGGACTAATAAGATGGCATTGAAATCCCCCGCGTTTCGTAAAAAATTTCCGTTGTTGGTTACCGGCAGTCTGCTGGCCCTGCAACCCCTGGCCACGTCGTTCGTGGTCGCCGCGGAACAGTATGACTGCTCAGTATCTGCTTCGGGTGCCTGGGACTGTGCGCCAAAGGCACCGGCCGCTGCATTGCCGCCGCGCCCCGTGCATGAAGGCAGCGCAGTTTCCGCTACTGGAGAAACCCCGGCAGGCACCGCCTCCAGCGAAGACACCGGTGCCAAGCCTGTGCTGGTTACCGAGTCCAAGGGCCGTGGCCTGAAGTCGCGTAGTGAAGACTACAGCCACCTCGACTGGGTTCCGCGCGAGAAGCTCACCGCAGCGCAATTGGCCGAAACCGGTCCTTACTGCTCTGGTTCCTATATCGAACCGATTCGTCCTGGCATGAACGACAAGACGAATAAAAGTGACGCTCCAACCTTTATCGGCGCCAAGGCCTCCCGCTATAAGCAGGAAGAGCAGGTCGCGACCCTGGCCGGTGACGTGGTCATGCGTCAGGGCAGCATGCAGGTCGAAGCCGACGAAGCGAACCTGTACCAGGCCGAGAGCCGTGGCGAACTGGCCGGCAACGTGCGCATTCGCGACAATGGCGCGCTGATCGTGGGCGATCACGCCGACGTACAGCTCGACACCGGTGAAGCCAAGGTCGACAACGCCGAGTACGTGATGCACAAGTCGCGTATCCGCGGTAACGCGCTATATGCCAAACGTGCCGAGAACGCGATCATCCGCCTCAAGGATGGTACGTACACCACGTGCGAACCGAACAGCAACGCCTGGCAGCTCAAGGGCAACAACATCACCTTGAACCCGGCCACCGGTTTCGGTACCGCGACCAACGTGACGTTGCGGGTCAAGGACATTCCGGTTCTGTACACGCCGTACATCTATTTCCCGATCGATGACCGTCGCCAGTCCGGCTTCCTGCCGCCGACCATCGGTACCGGCAGCGATACCGGCTTCCTGCTGGTCACTCCGTACTACTTCAACCTGGCGCCAAACTACGACGCCACGTTGTACCCGCGCTACATGGACAAGCACGGTTTGTTGATGGAAGGCGAATTCCGCTACCTGACCAAGTCCAGCGAAGGTCAGTTCGGCGCCGCCTACCTCAACGACGAAGATACCGAACGCAGCAAGCAGACCGACTACGAAAAAAACCGCTACATGTACAACTGGCAGCACAAGGGTGGCCTCGACTCGCGCGTCTTTACGCAAGTCGACTACACCAAGATCAGCGATCCGTATTACTTCCAGGATCTGCAGACTGACCAGATTGGCGTGAAAAGCGCTGACTACGTGAACCAGCAGGGCTCCGTCACCTATCGTGGCGACAGCTACGTCGCTCGCTTGAACGCCCAGGCTTATCAGCTGGCGACCGTTTCGAACATCACGCCGTATGACCGTTTGCCGCAGATCACCTTTAATGGTCAGCTGCCGTATCATCCGGAAGGTTTGGACTTCGATTACGAGACAGAGATCGTTCGATTTGACCGGGATCTGAAGACTGGAACATTCGTCCAGCAGGACGGGATTACCACTGAGTCACGTCTGGATAACAACATCTTTGGTCTGGCACGCGCCAACGGCGACCGTTTGAATCTCAAACCAGGTGTCAGCCTGCCGCTGTACTGGACCTATGGTTTCTTCAAGCCATCGCTCAAGTACCAGTACACACAGTATCAACTGGATCTGGACGGCCGCGGCAAAAGCGAAATCGCTTCGCAAAGCGCGGAGCAGGACAGGCTCAACGGCACATTCAGCAGCAACCAGAACCGTGGGGTACCGATCGCCAGCATCGACAGCGGTCTTTACTTTGACCGCAACACTTCCTGGTTCGGAAAAAACTACCGTCAGACCCTGGAACCGCGTCTGTTCTACCTCTATGTACCTGAGGAAGACCAGAAGGATATTCCAGTGTTCGACACCAGCGAATACACCTTCAATTACGCGTCGCTCTTCCGTGACAACCGTTTCTCCGGCTCCGACCGTGTCGGCGACGAGAACAAACTGTCCCTGGGCGTGACCAGCCGCTGGATCGAAGACAATGGTTTCGAACGTCAACGCATCAGCGTCGGCCAGGCCTTGTACTTCAAGGACCGTAAAGTCCAACTGCCAGGCATTGCTTTCGATGATCGTGACGATGCCAAGGCCAACGTTTCGCCATATGCACTGGAATACGAATACCGCTGGAACCGCGACTGGCGTACCACGGCCGACTACAACTGGGACCCGGACAGCCGCAGCCCTCGCTCGGGCAGCGCGATGTTCCACTACCAGCCTGAAGACAACCCGAACAAGGTCATCAACGCCGGCTATCGCTATCGCAATGACCAGGTCCGTTATGACCAGAACACCGGTAAATGGTCGGTGGGCGGTGGCGATTACGGCACCCCGGGCCAACCTGGCTACGTGAAGGACTACTACAAGATCAAACAGCACGACTTCTCGGTGATCTGGCCGATCGTGCCGCAATGGAACGCCATCAGCCGCTGGCAGTATGACTACAACCGCAACCGTACCCTGGAAGCCTTTGGTGGTTTCGAGTACGACAACTGCTGCTGGAAACTACGCCTGATCAACCGTTACTGGGTTTCCTATGACGAATTCAGTCAGGAAGCTCCACAAAACGAAAAAGGCGACCACGGCGTCTTCCTCCAAATTGTTCTGAAGGGACTCGGCGGCCTCACCGGCGCCAAAGTAGAGAGTTTCCTCGACAAAGGCATCCAAGGTTATCGTGAACGTGAAGACCAAGCTTTCTGATTGTCTGCGCCCGCTGATGCTGGGCGCGCTGTTCCTGGGTACCGCGGCCAACGCCGCGGTACAGTCCATCGATAAAGTGGTGGCCATCGTCGACAATGACGTGGTCATGCAGAGCCAACTGGACCGGCGCGTTCACGAAGTTCAGCAAACCATCGCCAAACGCGGTGCTGCCGTACCGCCTACCGGCGTACTGGATCAGCAGGTGCTCGAGCGTCTGATCGTCGAAAACCTGCAATTGCAGATCGGCGAGCGTTCCGGCATCCGCATTACCGATGAAGAGCTGAACCAGGCTGTCGGCACCATTGCCCAGCGCAACAACATGTCGATCGAACAATTCCGCGCCGCTTTGGCTCGCGACGGCCTGTCTTATGACGATGCCCGTGACCAGATCCGCCGTGAAATGATCATCAGCCGTGTGCGTCAGCGCCGTGTGGCGGAGCGCATCCAGGTGTCCGAGCAGGAAGTGAAGAACTTCCTGGCATCCGATCTGGGCAAAATGCAGCTGTCCGAAGAGTTCCGCCTGGCCAACATCCTGATTCCTACGCCGGAAAGCGCCAACTCCGACGCGATTCAGAATGCCGCCAAGCAAGCCGACGCGGTTTACCAGCAACTCAAGCAAGGCGCTGACTTCGGTCAGTTGGCAATCGCCAAATCCGCCAGCGAAACCGCGCTGGAAGGCGGCGACATGGGCTGGCGTAAAGCCGCTCAACTGCCACCTCCGTTCGATCGTTTGCTCGGCACCATGGCCGTTGGCGACGTGACCCAACCAATGCGCACACCGGGCGGCTTCATTATCCTGAAGATCCTCGACAAGCGTGGCGGCGAATCCCAGGTGCGTGACGAAGTCCACGTGCGGCACATCCTGGTCAAACCGAGTCCGATTCGCGACGAAGAAAAAACCAAGGCCCTGGCTCAGTCGCTCTATACCCGTATCGCAGCGGGCGAAGATTTCGGCGAGCTGGCGAAAAGCTTCTCGGAGGATCCGGGTTCCGCCCTCAACGGTGGCGACCTGAACTGGATCGACCCGAACGCGCTGGTGCCTGAATTCCGCGAAGTGATGGCCAAGACCCCCCAAGGTCAGCTGTCCAAGCCGTTCAAGACCCAATATGGCTGGCACGTACTGGAAGTTCTTGGCCGCCGCGCCACCGACAGCACCGCCCAGGCCCGTGAGCAGCAAGCGATGACCGTACTGCGTAACCGCAAATACGACGAAGAGCTGCAAACCTGGCTGCGTCAGATCCGTGACGAAGCGTACGTAGAAATCAAACTCCCTGGTGCAGACCAGGCAGCGCAGTGAAACCCAAGCGTTTCGCGCTGACCCCCGGCGAACCAGCCGGCATAGGTCCCGACCTGTGCCTGCTGCTCGCCTCGCAAGCCCAGCCACATCCCCTGATTGCCATTACCAGCCGCGACCTGCTCCTTGAGCGGGCCGCGCAGCTGGGCGTGGTTGTCGATCTGCTGCCGGTAACGCCGGACAGCTGGCCGGATGCTCCTGCACCCGCCAACAGCCTGTATGTGTGGGATACGCCCCTCAACGCCAAGGTCACCGCCGGGCAACTGGACAAAGCCAATGCGGCTTTCGTTCTGGAAACCCTGACCCGTGCTGGCCAGGGCTGTCTGGATGGGCATTTCGCCGGCATGATCACCGCGCCGGTGCACAAGGGCGTGATCAACGAATCCGGGATCGCCTTTTCCGGGCACACGGAGTTTCTCGCTGACCTGACCCACACCGCGCAAGTGGTGATGATGCTCGCCACCCGCGGTTTGCGCGTGGCGCTGGTCACCACTCACCTGCCTCTTCGCGAGATTGCCGACGCGATCACGCCGGAGCGGCTGGAGCGGGTCACGCGGATCCTGCACACCGATCTGAAAGAAAAATTCGGCATCGCCCAGCCACGCATCCTGGTTTGCGGGCTCAACCCGCACGCCGGTGAAGGCGGTCATCTGGGCCATGAAGAAATCGACATCATCGAACCTACATTAGAGCGCCTGCGCGGCGAGGGCATGGACCTTCGCGGCCCCCTGCCCGCCGACACTCTGTTTACCCCCAAATATCTGGAGCACTGCGACGCGGTGCTGGCGATGTACCACGACCAGGGCTTGCCTGTGCTGAAATACAAAGGCTTCGGCGCGGCAGTCAACGTGACCCTCGGCTTGCCGATCATCCGCACATCGGTCGACCACGGCACCGCCCTGGACCTGGCCGGCAGCGGCAACATCGACACCGGCAGCCTGCAAGTCGCCCTGGAAACCGCCTACCAGATGGCCGAGACCCGTTTATGACCGAGCATTACCAACACCGGGCGCGCAAGCGCTTCGGCCAGAACTTCCTGCACGATGCCGGCGTTATCGATCGCATCCTGCGCTCCATTCACGCCAAACCTGAAGACCGCCTGCTGGAAATCGGTCCGGGCCAGGGTGCATTGACCGCCGGCCTGCTCAACAGCGGCGCTCAACTGGACGTCGTAGAGCTGGACAAGGACCTGATCCCGATTCTCAATCAGCAGTTCGCCGGCAAGAGCAACTTCAACCTGCATCAGGGTGACGCGCTGAAGTTCGACTTCAACAGCCTGAACGCTGCGCCAAACAGCCTGCGAGTGGTCGGTAACCTGCCGTACAACATCTCGACGCCGCTGATCTTTCATCTGCTGAACAACGCCAACCTGATTCGCGACATGCACTTCATGCTGCAAAAGGAAGTGGTCGAACGTCTGGCTGCGGGTCCGGGTGGCGGTGACTGGGGTCGCCTGTCGATCATGGTTCAGTACCATTGCCGGGTCGAGCATCTGTTCAACGTCGGCCCGGGCGCGTTCAATCCTCCGCCGAAAGTCGACTCCGCGATCGTGCGCCTGGTGCCCCACGCGGTACTGCCGCACCCGGCCAAGGATCATCGCCTGCTGGAGCGCGTTGTGCGTGAAGCCTTCAACCAGCGCCGCAAGACCCTGCGCAACACACTGAAACTTTTGCTGAGCAATGCCGAAATCGAAGCTGCCGGCGTCGATGGCAGCTTGCGCCCCGAGCAACTCGACCTGGCCGCCTTCGTACGCCTGGCCGACAAGCTCAGTGAACAAGCCCTACAAAAGCCTGCCACTGACTGACAGGCGATGAGCGCTATCGGGTAGGACGCCACTCTGGTTTACTACCCGATACTTGGCCTAGACTGAGTTCTATCAGCTACGCCCCGCGTTCCGCTTCGTTTCTAAGGCCTTTTGCATGTCCGATCCTCGTTACCAGGTCGACGTCAGCGTCGTCACCCGCTATCTGGCAGAACAATCGCAACCCGAGCAAGACCGCTTTGCCTTCGCCTACACCATCACCGTGCAAAACAATGGCCTGCTACCCGCCAGACTGCTTTCACGGCATTGGGTCATCACCGACGGTGACGGCCATGTCGAGGAGGTTCGCGGTGCGGGCGTCGTCGGCCAGCAGCCGTTGATCGAGGTGGGCAAGAGCCACACGTACAGCAGCGGCACCGTCATGACATCCAAGGTCGGCACGATGCAGGGCACCTACCAGATGCTCGCCGAAGACGGTAAGCACTTCGACGCCATCATCGCGCCGTTCCGTCTGGCGGTTCCCGGGGCGTTGCACTGATGGCGACGTATGCCGTCGGTGATGTGCAAGGTTGCCTTGAACCGCTCAAATGCCTGCTCGAGCAAGTGGCCTTCGACCCTGCCCGAGATCGCCTGTGGCTGGTGGGTGATCTCGTCAACCGTGGCCCACAGTCGCTGGAAACCCTGCGCTTCCTCTATGGCATCCGCGAGTCGCTGGTATGCGTACTCGGCAACCATGACCTGCACTTGCTGGCCGTCGGGCAAAACATCGAGCGCCTGAAGAAAGCCGATACCTTGCGTGAGATCCTCGAAGCACCCGATCGCGCGGACCTGCTGGAGTGGGTTCGCCAGCAAAAGCTCATGCACTACGATGAACAACGCGATATCGCCCTGGTCCATGCCGGTATCCCGCCGCAATGGTCGCTGCGCAAAGCCTTGAAGTGCGCCGCCGAAGTCGAAGAAGCCCTTCACGATGACAACCGCTTCGCGCCTTACCTTGACGGCATGTACGGCAACGAGCCGGTGAAATGGAATAGCGACCTCAAAGGCGCCGCCCGCCTGCGAGTCATCACCAACTATTTCACCCGGATGCGTTTTTGCACCAGCGACGGCAAACTCGACCTCAAGGGCAAGGAAGGCATCGACACCGCACCGCCGGGCTATGCACCGTGGTTCGCGCACAAGGAGCGTAAAACCAAAGGCCTGAAGATCATCTTCGGCCATTGGGCGGCGCTCGAAGGCCAGTGCAACGAACCGGGGCTCTTTGCCCTCGACAGCGGTTGCGTCTGGGGTGGTGCCATGACCCTGATGAATGTCGACACCTTTGAGCGCCTGCAATGCAAATGCGACGCCCATGGCCACCTTCGACCGGCAGTCGCCACCTCTATTCCCGAACAAACGTCAGCCAGCGCCCCGCGCTAGACTGCGCTTTCAGCCGAGCCACAGGAGCCCGCCATGAGCGAATTCAAACGTATCCCCCCAGAACAGGCCCAGGCCCTGCGCGAACAAGGCGCGGTGGTGGTCGATGTCCGCGACCCGGCAACATTTGCCGCGCTGCACATCACCGGTTCGAAGCATCTGGACAACCATTCTCTGCATGCTTTCATCCAGGGCGCCGATCTGGATGCGCCAACGGTAGTGGTCTGCTATCACGGAAATTCCAGCCAGGGCGCAGCTGCTTATCTGATCAGCCAGGGCTTTTCCGACGTCTACAGCATGGACGGCGGTTTTGAGCTGTGGCGTACGACCTATCCTTCGGAAACGGCGCAAGGCACTTCCGAATAATTATTTTGTAATGCGCAAGCCCCGGCCCCCGTGGGCTCGCGCGATTACAGACGAACGGTCTGCCACAACTAATTACGTATCTTGCCTTTACCTCCCAAATTCCCAACTATCCTTAAGCGCAGGCCATCCAAAACAGGGGAGAGCCGGTACACCGGCGCACGGGTCATCGGGAGTAGCTTTCGGAGTAGTCAGCTCCGGAAGAGTTCTGGGGGGTAAACAGCAACTGCCTGTTCGGTTGCTGCCAGCATCGACTGAGTGATCCGGCGTCGGCTCCACGTATCGAGCGAGGTGACGTCATGAGTATCTTTAGCCACTTCCAACAACGCTTCGAGTCCACGCGCCAGGAAGAACTCTCGCTGCAAGAGTATCTTGAACTGTGCAAAAAGGACCGCAGCGCCTACGTTTCCGCGGCCGAGCGTCTATTGCTGGCCATCGGCGAACCGGAACTGCTCGACACCTCAACCAACTCGAGGCTGTCGCGCATCTTTTCCAACAAGGTGATCCGCCGCTATCCGGCCTTTGAAGACTTCCACGGGATGGAAGAATGCATCGACCAGATCGTGTCGTATTTCCGCCATGCCGCTCAGGGTCTGGAAGAAAAGAAACAGATCCTCTACCTGCTTGGCCCAGTCGGTGGCGGTAAGTCATCTTTGGCCGAAAAGCTCAAACAGCTGATCGAGAAAGTGCCCTTTTACGCAATCAAGGGCTCGCCGGTTTTCGAGTCGCCCCTGGGTCTGTTCAACGCCACTGAAGATGGCGCGATCCTCGAGGAAGACTTCGGCATTCCCCGGCGCTACCTCAACACCATCATGTCGCCATGGGCCACCAAGCGCCTGGCCGAATTCGGCGGCGACATCAGCCAGTTCCGCGTGGTGAAACTCTACCCGTCGATCCTCAACCAGATTGCAGTTGCGAAAACCGAGCCGGGCGATGAAAACAACCAGGACATCTCGGCACTGGTGGGCAAGGTCGATATTCGCAAACTGGAAGAGTTCCCGCAGAACGACGCCGATGCCTACAGCTATTCGGGCGCGCTGTGCCGGGCCAACCAGGGCCTGATGGAATTCGTCGAAATGTTCAAGGCACCGATCAAGGTGCTGCACCCATTGCTGACGGCCACTCAGGAAGGCAACTACAACAGCACCGAAGGCTTGGGGGCAATTCCGTTCACCGGGATTCTGCTGGCCCACTCCAACGAATCGGAATGGCACACTTTCCGGAACAACAAGAACAACGAAGCCTTCATCGACCGGATCTATATCGTCAAAGTGCCGTATTGCCTGCGCGTCAGCGACGAGGTGAAGATCTACGACAAGCTGCTGTTCAACAGCTCTCTGGCCAAGGCCCATTGCGCACCCGACACGCTGAAAATGCTCGCTCAGTTCACCGTGCTCTCGCGCCTTAAAGAGCCGGAAAACTCCAACATCTACTCCAAGATGCGCGTGTATGACGGCGAAAACCTCAAGGACACCGATCCGAAGGCCAAGTCGATCCAGGAATACCGCGATGCTGCAGGTGTCGACGAAGGCATGAACGGTCTGTCGACCCGCTTCGCCTTCAAGATCCTGTCGAAGGTCTTCAACTTCGATCCGCACGAAATCGCCGCCAACCCGGTGCATCTGCTCTACGTGCTGGAACAGCAGATCGAACAGGAACAATTCCAGGCCGAGACCCGCGAACGCTATCTGCGCTTCCTGAAAGAGTACCTGGCGCCGCGTTACATCGAGTTCATCGGCAAGGAGATCCAGACTGCCTATCTCGAGTCTTACAGCGAGTACGGCCAGAACATCTTCGATCGCTATGTGCTGTACGCCGACTTCTGGATTCAGGATCAGGAATACCGCGATCCGGAAACCGGCGAGATCCTCAACCGCGTAGCCCTGAACGAGGAACTGGAGAAAATCGAGAAACCGGCCGGCATCAGCAATCCGAAGGATTTCCGCAACGAAATCGTCAACTTCGTACTGCGCGCCCGTGCCAACAACAACGGCAAGAACCCAACCTGGCTCAGCTACGAAAAACTGCGGGTGGTCATCGAGAAGAAAATGTTCTCCAACACCGAGGACCTTCTGCCGGTCATCAGCTTCAACGCCAAGGCCAGCAAAGAGGACCAGCAGAAGCACAACGACTTCGTCACACGGATGGTCGAGCGGGGCTACACCGACAAACAGGTACGACTGCTGTCCGAGTGGTACTTGCGGGTCAGAAAATCACAGTAACCCGCTGCCGGTCAGACCGGTTGTCGTTAGCCAGAGGCCTGTGTACGCATTTTCTGTTACACAGACCTCTGGGAGGTGTTCGAAAGTCGGTAACGAGGTTCAGGCAGCATCCAGAAGCGCTTGGGGGAGCGTGAACATCCCTCGGCACAGGTCGATGCTGCATAACCGCTCGCCCCTTTCAGGACAGCTTCTAAGGAGCAGTCATGAGCTATGTGATCGACCGACGTCTCAATGGCAAGAACAAGAGCACGGTAAACCGTCAGCGGTTTCTGCGGCGCTACCGTGATCACATCAAAAAGGCCGTCGAAGAGGCGGTAGGCCGGCGTTCCATTACCGATATGGAACACGGCGAGCAAATCAGCATTCCCGGCCGCGACATCGACGAGCCGGTGCTTCACCATGGCCGGGGCGGCAAGCAGACCATCGTGCACCCGGGCAACAAGGAGTTCACCAGCGGCGAGCACATTGCCCGTCCGCCCGGAGGTGGCGGCGGCAGAGGCCCCGGTAAGGCCGGTAACTCGGGTGAAGGGATGGACGAGTTCGTCTTCCAGATCACCCAGGAAGAATTCCTCGAATTCATGTTCGAGGACCTTGAACTGCCTAACCTGGTCAAACGTCACCTGACCGGCACCGACACCTTCAAGACCGTACGCGCGGGCATCAGCAACGAGGGCAACCCGTCACGGATCAACATTATCCGTACGTTGCGTTCGGCCCATGCCCGGCGAATCGCCCTGTCCGGCAGCAGCCGGGCAAAACTGCGCGAAGTCAAAGAGGAGCTCGCCCGGCTTAGACGGGAGGAGCCGGACAACTTCGGCGACATCCAGGAACTCGAAGCGGAAATCGAGAAGCTCAGTGCGCGCATTCACCGAGTGCCATTTCTCGACACCTTTGACCTCAAGTACAACCTGTTGATCAAACAGCCGAACCCGAGCTCCAAAGCAGTGATGTTCTGCCTGATGGACGTGTCCGGCTCCATGACCCAGGCGACCAAGGACATCGCCAAGCGCTTCTTCATCCTGCTGTACCTGTTCCTCAAGCGGAACTACGACAAAATCGACGTTGTGTTCATCCGCCACCACACCAGTGCCCGCGAAGTGGATGAGGAGGAGTTTTTCTACTCCCGGGAAACCGGCGGTACCATCGTTTCCAGCGCCCTTAAACTGATGCAGGAGATCATGGCCGAGCGTTATCCGAGCAATGAGTGGAATATCTATGCCGCCCAGGCGTCCGACGGCGATAACTGGAACGACGACTCGCCGATCTGCCGCGACATTCTGATCAATCAGATCATGCCGTTCGTGCAGTACTACACTTATGTAGAGATTACCCCGCGCGAACACCAGGCCCTGTGGTTCGAGTACGAACGCATCGCCGAAGCCTTCTCTGACACTTTTGCCCAGCAGCAACTGGTCTCGGCCGGGGATATCTATCCGGTCTTCCGTGAACTCTTCCAGCGCAGGTTAGTGACATGACCGCCAAAGAGCAAAAGCGCCAACCCATTTCCACCGGCTCCGAATGGACGTTCGAGCTGATCCAGGCCTACGACCGCGAAATCAGTCGTCTCGCGGCCCGCTATGCGCTCGATACCTACCCCAACCAGATCGAAGTCATCACTGCCGAACAGATGATGGACGCCTACGCCTCTGTGGGCATGCCCCTGGGTTATCACCATTGGTCCTATGGCAAACACTTCCTAAGTACCGAAAAATCCTACAGCCGCGGCCAGATGGGGCTGGCCTACGAGATTGTGATCAACTCGGACCCTTGCATCGCCTATCTGATGGAAGAAAACACCATCTGCATGCAGGCCCTGGTGGTGGCTCACGCCTGCTATGGCCATAACAGCTTCTTCAAGGGTAATTACCTGTTCCGCACCTGGACCGACGCCAGCTCGATCATCGATTACCTGGTGTTCGCCAAGCAGTACATCATGCAGTGCGAAGAACGCCACGGTATCGACGCGGTAGAGGACTTGCTCGATTCCTGCCATGCGCTGATGAATTACGGGGTCGACCGTTACAAACGCCCTTATCCGATTTCCGCCGAAGAAGAACGCCGTCGGCAGAAGGATCGGGAAGAACATCTGCAAAAGCAGATCAACGATTTGTGGCGGACCATTCCAAAAGGCGCGGACAAATTCAGCGACAAGGACAACGCACGCTTCCCCGCCGAGCCTCAGGAAAACATCCTGTATTTCATCGAAAAACACGCCCCGCTGCTGGAGCCATGGCAACGTGAAATCGTGCGGATCGTGCGCAAGATCGCCCAGTATTTTTATCCACAGCGCCAGACACAGGTGATGAACGAAGGCTGGGCCACCTTCTGGCACTACACCTTGATGAACGACTTGTATGACGAAGGCCTGGTCACCGATGGCTTCATGATGGAGTTCCTGACGTCCCATACCAGCGTGGTGTTCCAGCCGGGCTTCGACAGTCCCTACTACAGCGGAATCAACCCCTACACCCTCGGTTTTGCCATGTATCGCGATATCCGGCGGATATGCGAACAGCCTACCGAAGAGGACTACCGCTGGTTCCCGGAAATCGCCGGCACAGACTGGCTGTCCAGCATCAAATTCGCCATGAGCAGCTTCAAGGACGAGAGCTTCATCCTGCAGTACCTGTCACCCAAGGTGATCCGCGACCTGAAGCTGTTCAGCATCCTCGATGACGACCAAAAGGATGATCTGCTGGTTCCGGCGATCCACGACGAAGAGGGCTATCGAACCATCCGCGAAACCCTGGCGGCGCAATACAACCTGGGCAATCGCGAACCCAACATCCAGATCTACAGCATCGACCGGCGCGGGGACCGCTCGCTGACCCTGCGTCACCAGCAGCACGACCGCAAGCCGCTCGGCGATTCCACCGAGGAAGTGCTCAAGCACCTGCACCGGCTCTGGGGCTTCGACATTCACCTGGAAACCCTGCAAGGGGATCAGGTGGTGAAAACCCACCATGTTCCACCCAGAAGCGAACACGGCGAGGGAGACTACGGCCGGCTAGACTTGGCTGTCATTCATCTTTGATCCTGTTTCGGCCTCCGGAAGTTCGACGCAAAGGTTATTCTGTCGGGCTAACGGAGGTTTTTTATGCAGATTTATAAAGTCGGTGGTGCGGTACGCGATCGCCTGCTGGGCAGGCCTGTCACCGATATCGACTGGGTCGTGGTAGGCGCCACCACCGAAGAAATGCTCGCCAAGGGCTTTCGCCCGGTGGGTGCGGATTTTCCGGTATTTCTTCACCCCAAAAGCGGTGAGGAATACGCCCTCGCCCGCACCGAACGCAAAAGCGGGCGCGGTTACGGCGGCTTCACCTTTCACGCCAGCCCCGAAGTCACGCTCGAAGAAGACCTGATTCGTCGTGACCTGACGATCAACGCCATGGCCGAAGACGATCAGCAGAACCTGACCGACCCCTACCATGGCCAGCGGGATCTCGAGGCTCGCCTGCTTCGTCACGTTTCCCCCGCGTTCGCCGAAGATCCGCTCCGCGTTCTGCGCGTTGCCCGCTTCGCCGCGCGTTATGCAGGACTGGGCTTCACCGTCGCCCCCGAGACACTGGCGCTGATGAGGCAACTAAGCGAATCGGGTGAACTGGAGGCACTGACCGCGGAACGCAGCTGGAAAGAAATCGCCCGTGCGCTGATGGAAGACCAACCCCAGGTGTTCATCCAGGTGCTGCGCGAGTGCGGTGCGCTCAAAGTGCTGATGCCGGAAGTCGATGCGCTGTTCGGTGTACCGCAACCCGAGGCCCATCACCCGGAAATCGACACAGGCGTGCATACCCTGAGCGTGCTGGAGCAAGCGGCACAGCACAAACAACCGCTGACCGTGCGCTGGGCCTGCCTGCTGCACGACTTGGGCAAAGGACTGACGCCCGAGGAGGAATGGCCCCGCCACATCGCCCACGAGCAAAAAGGCCTGAAGCTGATCAAAGCGGTCAACGAGCGCTTCAAGGCACCGAAGGATTGTCAGGAATTGGCACTGCTGGTGGGCGAGTATCACACCCATGGCCACCGGGCTCTGGAACTGAAACCGTCGACCTTGCTGGAGTTGCTGCAGAGTTTCGACGTCTATCGTCGACCTCAGCGCTTTGAGGAGTTTATTGCGGCGTGCGAGATGGACGCTCGAGGGCGCAAAGGCCTGGAGCAGCGAAGTTATCCACAGGCGGATTATTTGCGCGGTGCGGCGACTACAGCGCGAAGCGTGGCGGTTCAGCCGTTGCTGGAGAAGGGATTCAAGGGGCCGGAATTGGGCGAGGCCATCAAGCGCGAGCGGCTCAAGGCGCTGAAGGCCTACAAAGAAAAAGCATAAGCAAGGGCAAAAGATCGCAGCCTGCGGCAACTCCTACAGAGATCGGCGTAGAAGTTGCCGCAGGCTGCGATCTTTTGCTTTACAGCATATCGGAAGGGGTCAACTGCTCACCGCGCCACTCAAAAGCCACCGGCGCCAACACCTGATCGATCCGCGCCTCGCTCCACAAGGTCGCAAAGCTTTTGCCTACGCCCGGATGCACTCTGTCCGGCGCAATCAGCGACAACGGCCACAGCACGAATGCGTTTTTCAGAATCTCTGCCCGCGGCAAGACCAAACCATCGAAATTGCCCACCAGATCGCCGAACAGCAGCACGTCGATATCCAGCGGCAAGCCCTTGCGGTCCGGCGCGTAACGGCCGTTATCCGCTTCGATGAATTTCAGCCGTCGATCCAGCTCCATCAACGGTAGATCGGTATAGGCCGAGACCACAAAGTTGAAAAACGGCCCGCTCTTGATCCCCACCGGCTGGCTTTCGAACACCGCCGAGCAGCGCATATCCACCAGGAAACCCGCCAGGGCGTCCAGGCCAGCCTGCAAATGGGATTCGCGCTCGATGTTGCTACCGAGCCCGAGGTACACCTGAGTCAGCGACATCCGCGCTCGATCTCCACACCCACGCCCTTGGCCGCCGGAACGGCACCTGGCTTGGTCAGCTTGAGGTGCATCCAGGTGATCTTGAACTCACTCATCAGCACTTCTGTCAGACGCTCGGCAAACGTCTCGACCAGCTGGAACTGCGCCTGCTCGGCAAAAGCCTGGATGCGTGACGAAACGCTCGCGTAGTCGAGCGCCAGAGTCAGGTCATCACCAGCAGCGGCCGGACGATTGTCCCAGGCGAAGCTCAGATCAAGTCGCAGACACTGTCGGATGCCTCGTTCCCAGTCGTAGGCACCAATCACGGTGTCGACTTCCAGGCCCTCGATAAACACTCTGTCCAAGCACTTCTCTCCGCTGCACGACAAGGGCGCAATGCGCCGTTAGAATCAGGGCGTCCTCGCCCGGAATAGTTAGCATGTTTTGGTCACTGGCGATTTTCGCCTACCTGCTCGGCTCTCTGTCCTTCGCCATTTTGCTCAGCCGCCTGACCGGTAACCCCGATCCGCGAATGAGTGGCTCGGGCAATGCCGGTGCCACCAATATGTTTCGTCTGGCCGGCAAAAAACTCGCCATCCTGACCTTGCTCGGCGACCTCTGCAAAGGCCTGCTGCCAGTGCTGGTCGCAGGTGCAATGGGCCTTTCACTGCAGGAACAGGCCTGGATCGGCGTCTTCGCCGTCATCGGTCACCTGTTTCCACTGTACTTCCGCTTTCGCGGCGGCAAGGGTGTCGCCACCGCGGCCGGCATGCTGCTGGGGCTCTATCCACCCGCTGCGCTGCTGGCGGTCTGTGCCTGGCTGTTGACGTTCTACCTGACCCGCACCAGCTCACTCGCCGCCCTGATTGCCACACCCCTGACCCTGCCGCTGCTCGCCTGGCAAGAACCGGCGGCACTGCTGCCCATGAGCGCACTCACGGGGCTGATCGTCTGGCGTCATCGCGGCAATCTACGCGACCTGTTTGCCGGGCGCGAACGGCATTTTTAAATACCGCACGTGAGCGCCACTCATCACAGAGCCGACAACTGCTCCATCGGCCAGCGCGCCTGCACGCTGATTGCCAGGCTTTCGTGCTGACCGGCCCGCAAGCGCTGGCAGCCGGCAAACGCAATCATCGCACCGTTGTCGGTACAGAACTCCGGACGGGCATAAAACACATCGCCCCTCATGTCGCCGAGCATTTTTTCCAGTGACGTACGCAACGCCTTGTTGGCGCTGACGCCACCAGCGATCACCAGACGCTTCATGCCAGCCTGTTTCAGGGCACGCTTGCACTTGATGGTCAAAGTCTCCACCACGGCCTGCTGGAACGCCAGCGAGATGTCGCAACGGGCTTGCTCGCCGTCGTCCCCGGCGCTGACGCATTGCTGCCAGGTGTTCAAGGCGAAAGTTTTCAAACCGCTGAAGCTAAACGCCAGGCCCGGACGATCACACATCGGACGCGGGAAGACGAAACGTCCGTCAACGCCTTGCGCCGCCAGACGAGCGATCTCCGGACCGCCCGGGTAATTGAGGCCCATCATTTTTGCAGTTTTGTCGAACGCTTCGCCGGCGGCATCGTCGAGGGTCTCGCCCAAGAGCGTGTACTGACCGATCCCGTCGACCTGAACCAGCTGCGTATGACCGCCCGAGACCAACAAAGCGACGAACGGGAACTCCGGTGGCTGCGGCTCCAGCATCGGCGCCAGCAAGTGACCTTCCATGTGGTGCACGCCCAGGGCCGGGATACCCCAGGCAAAAGCCAGCGCCTGCGCGCAGGAAGCCCCTACCAGCAGAGCTCCGACCAGGCCGGGGCCGGCGGTATAAGCGATGGCGTCGATCTCGGTCGGCACGCAGTCGGCCTCCGCCAGCACCTGACGGATCAAGGGCAGCATGCGTTTGACGTGATCGCGCGAAGCCAGCTCCGGCACAACGCCGCCATAAGCGCGATGCAGGTCGATCTGACTGAACAGCGCATCGGCCAACAACCCGCGTTCACTGTCGTAAAGTGCGACACCGGTTTCGTCGCAAGAGGTTTCTAATCCCAGTACTAGCATGGGTTTGCGCCTTGTAGAGGCTGAATTCGAAGGCGCGCATAATAGTCGTCGCGTGATGCCCCGACCAGCGGTTTTCGATCAGAGGCTTTGCATTCCGAGCGATGAGGGGTTAACATCCGCAACCCTTAAAAACCGACGTCTTCAAGTGCTCTTTTGCCGCGAGGATGTTGACCCCGGTAATGAATGAAGGTAGCTCTGGATGCCAGCCGTCAAAGTTAAAGAGAACGAACCCTTCGACGTAGCTCTGCGTCGTTTCAAGCGCTCCTGCGAAAAAGCCGGTGTACTGGCTGAAGTTCGTAGCCGCGAATTTTACGAGAAGCCTACTTCTGAGCGTAAGCGCAAAGCAGCAGCCGCTGTTAAGCGTCACGCCAAGAAAGTACAGCGCGAACAGCGCCGCGCCGTTCGTCTGTACTAATACACAGACGATCGTAGCAAGCTTCTGCCAAGCCCGGCCCTCAGCCGGGCTAATGGCATTTGCGGACAACGCTTGATGCTTCACCGTCAAAGCCGCAGACGCGACCGAGACAAACCTGCTTCACAGCGTCAGACCTGGCTCTTTTGCCAGCGGTGCACGTCTTTTCTGACGAGCCTTTCAAGGCTACTGACGAGCACACCCACTGATTCCTCTCACGACGATCAGCCCAAGGCACCTTCTTGCGTGCCCGCTTATTGAGCTATCCGAGGCCATAGATTGGCCGTCGCCGGACTCAGCGAAACACTTTCGAATAGTCGAATGCTGATTGGTACTAACGTCAGTGGATTTTCGGCAGATACACTTCCCGACAGCGATTACGCAGACGACACCGGTCGAGCCGCACACCCTGCGCGCCTCAAACAACGACCTGCGTTCGGCCGCACTTCGTTTCGGGTCCATTTCAGCGCAGATGACGAGAACGCCATGGCCGGGCTAATTCCCCAGAGCTTCATTGACGACCTTCTGAACCGCACCGACATCGTCGATGTGGTCAGCTCGCGCCTGCAAATGAAAAAGGCCGGCAAGAACTACACTGCCTGCTGCCCGTTTCACAAAGAGAAAACCCCCTCCTTCAGCGTCAGCCCCGACAAACAGTTCTATTACTGCTTCGGTTGCGGCGCTGGCGGTAACGCCCTCGGCTTCATCATGGACCACGACAACCTGGACTTCCCCCAGGCAGTCGAAGAACTGGCCAAAGCCGCCGGCATGGAAATCCCCCGCGAAGAAAGCGGCCGACCGCACAAACCGCGGCAGCCCACCGATTCGCCGCTGTATCCGCTGCTCACCGCTGCCGCCGATTTTTACCGCCAGGCCCTGAAAAGCCATCCGGCGCGCAAAGCGGCCGTGGATTACTTGAAAGGTCGTGGATTGACCGGCGAAATTGCTCGGGATTTCGGCCTCGGATTCGCTCCGCCCGGCTGGGATAATCTGTTCAAGCATCTGAGCAGCGACACCCTGCAGCAAAAGGCCATGATCGATGCCGGCCTGCTGGTGGAGAACACCGAAACCGGCAAGCGCTATGACCGCTTCCGCGATCGCGTGATGTTCCCGATCCGCGACAGTCGCGGGCGCATCATCGCCTTCGGCGGCCGGGTACTGGGCGACGACAAGCCGAAATACCTGAACTCACCGGAAACCCCGGTTTTCCATAAGGGCCAGGAACTCTATGGCCTTTACGAAGCGCGCAAGAACAACCGCAACCTCGACGAAATCATCGTCGTCGAAGGCTACATGGACGTCATCGCCCTCGCCCAGCAAGGCCTGCGCAATGCTGTGGCAACCCTGGGCACCGCCACCAGCGAAGAGCACTTGAAGCGACTGTTTCGCGTCGTACCCAACGTACTGTTCTGCTTCGACGGCGACCAGGCCGGCCGCAACGCTGCCTGGCGTGCACTGGAAGCGACGTTGCCGAGCCTGCAGGACGGACGGCGCGCACGCTTTCTATTCCTGCCCGAAGGCGAAGACCCGGACACGCTGGTCCGCTCCGAAGGCACTGACGCCTTCCGCGCGCGGATCAATCAGCATGCACAGCCATTGGCCGATTATTTTTTCCAACAGCTGACCGAGGAATCGGACCCGCGCTCGCTTGAAGGCAAGGCCCACATGGCTACCCTCGCCGCGCCACTGATCGACAAGGTTCCGGGCGCCAACCTACGCATTCTGATGCGCCAGCGCCTGACCGAAATTACCGGGCTCAGTGGCGAAGCCGTGAGTCAACTGGTGCAAAGCGCACCTCAGGAAGCACCACCGGCTTACGACCCGGGCATTGATTACGACGCCATGCCCGATTACAGCGACTACCATCAGCCGCAGGCACAAGAGATGTATGTGCCGCAGCAGGAGTGGACGCCGAAAAAACCCGGCGCTGGCGGCAAGAAATGGGACAAGAAGCCGTGGGACAAGAACGGCAAACGTGGCGGCGATCGCGATCAACCGCGCGCGCCACGGGTACCGGCTGCTGTAGAGCCACCCACCCTGGCCGCCTTGCGCACGTTGCTGCATCACCCGCAACTGGCCGAAAAAGTCGAGGATGCCGGGCACTTTGCGGCCGAAGACCACACTAACACGCAACTGCTGGTCGCCCTGCTCGAAGCCGTACAGAAGAATCCCAAGCTAAACTCATTTCAACTGATTGCGCGTTGGCACGGCACTGAACAGGGCCGACTGCTGAAAGCGCTGGCAGAAAAGGAATGGCTGATTGATGGAGATAACCTTGAACAACAGTTTTTCGACACCATTACTAGCTTGTCAGCCCGCCAACGCGAGCGAAATCTGGAACAACTTCTTCGAAAAGCGCGTCAAAGTGAGTTGAGTGCCGAAGAGAAAAATCAACTGCGCGACCTTTTAAGCCGCAATGTTTGCGCATCAAACCCGACCTCAACTGGCGCGTGAGGTCATAGCTCAGGTATAATCCTCGGCTTGTTTTTTGCCCGCCAAGACCTTCAGTGGATAGGGTGTTATGTCCGGAAAAGCGCAACAGCAGTCTCGTATCAAAGAGTTGATCACACTTGGTCGTGAGCAGGGCTACCTGACTTACGCGGAGGTCAACGACCACCTGCCGGAGGATATTTCAGATCCGGAACAGGTGGAAGACATCATCCGCATGATCAATGACATGGGGATCAACGTATTCGAGGTTGCGCCAGATAAGGATTCCCTTATGCTGGCCGACGCCGATACCGACGAAGCCGCGGCCGAAGAGGCAGCAGCAGCGTTGGCAGCGGTCGAGACCGACATTGGTCGCACCACCGACCCAGTGCGCATGTACATGCGTGAAATGGGTACGGTAGAGCTCCTCACACGTGAAGGCGAAATCGAAATCGCCAAGCGTATTGAAGAGGGCATCCGCGAAGTGATGGGCGCAATCGCGCACTTCCCTGGCACGGTTGACCATATTCTCTCCGAGTACACTCGCGTCACCACCGAAGGTGGCCGCCTGTCCGACGTCCTGAGCGGTTATATCGACCCGGACGACGGCATTGCGCCGCCTGCAGCCGAAGTGCCACCGCCTGTCGACCCGAAAGCCGTGAAAGCGGACGACGACACCGACGACGATGACGCCGAAGCAAGCGATGACGAAGAAGAAGCCGAAAGCGGTCCGGATCCGGTCATCGCCGCACAGCGTTTTGGCGCTGTCGCCGATCAGATGGAAATCACCCGCAAGGCGCTGAAAAAGCACGGTCGCTACAACAAGGCTGCGATTGCCGAGCTGTTGGCCCTGGCTGAGCTGTTCATGCCGATCAAACTGGTGCCGAAGCAATTCGAAGGCCTGGTCGAGCGTGTTCGCAGTGCCCTGGATCGTCTGCGTCAGCAAGAGCGCGCGATCATGCAATTGTGCGTTCGTGATGCCCGCATGCCGCGTGCCGACTTCCTGCGCCAGTTCCCGGGCAATGAAGTCGACGAAAGCTGGAGCGATGCACTGGCCAAAGGCAAAAGCAAATACGCTGAAGCCATTGGTCGCCTGCAACCGGACATCATTCGTTGCCAGCAGAAGCTGACCGCGCTGGAAACCGAAACCGGTTTGACGATTGCCGAGATCAAGGACATCAACCGTCGCATGTCGATCGGTGAGGCCAAGGCCCGCCGCGCGAAGAAAGAGATGGTCGAAGCGAACTTGCGTCTGGTGATCTCCATCGCCAAGAAGTACACCAACCGTGGCCTGCAGTTCCTCGATCTGATCCAGGAAGGCAACATTGGCTTGATGAAAGCGGTAGACAAGTTCGAATACCGCCGCGGCTACAAATTCTCGACTTATGCCACCTGGTGGATCCGTCAGGCGATCACTCGCTCGATCGCCGACCAGGCCCGCACCATCCGTATTCCGGTGCACATGATCGAGACGATCAACAAGCTCAACCGTATTTCCCGGCAGATGTTGCAGGAAATGGGTCGCGAACCGACCCCGGAAGAGCTGGGCGAACGCATGGAAATGCCTGAGGACAAGATCCGCAAGGTATTGAAGATCGCTAAAGAGCCGATCTCCATGGAAACCCCGATCGGTGATGACGAAGACTCCCATCTGGGTGACTTCATCGAAGACTCGACCATGCAGTCGCCAATCGATGTCGCCACCGTTGAGAGCCTTAAAGAAGCGACTCGCGAAGTCCTGTCCGGCCTCACTGCCCGTGAAGCCAAGGTTTTGCGCATGCGTTTCGGTATCGACATGAATACCGACCACACCCTCGAGGAGGTTGGTAAGCAGTTCGACGTGACCCGTGAACGGATTCGTCAGATCGAAGCCAAGGCGCTGCGCAAGCTGCGCCACCCGACGAGAAGCGAGCATTTGCGCTCCTTCCTCGACGAGTGATCACAGAACCCCCGGCCCAGGCCGGGGGTTTTGCTTTATGCAGATTAAATGCCCCGCACGTCCCACCCGCCGAATAGCCCGTCTACACTCGAAGCATTCCCCCAAAGCCATAACGAGACCGTTATGCCCAGATGGTCGACCGTGCTTTTTTTGCTGTCGCTGATGACCTGGACCGCAACGGCTGGCGCGCTGACTCTGACCGACGAAGAACGTAGCTGGCTGGCGGCTCACCCGGAATTGCGCCTGGGCGTCGATGCGTCCTGGCCGCCGTTTGAGTTTCGCGACGATCATGGGCGTTATCAGGGCCTGGCAGCGGACTATATCAACGTCATCCGGCAACGGCTGGCCATCAAACTCACGCCCATCGAACCGGTCAGCTGGACCGAAGTGCTGCAGCAGGCCAAACAAGGCAAGCTAGACATCTTGCCGGGCATCATGTCGACCCCCGAGCGCCAGACCTATCTGTCGTTCACCCGCCCCTACCTCGATTTTCCGATTGTCATTCTGGCCCACGTCGGAGGCCCCCAACCGCGCAAACTCAAAGATCTGTACGGACTGAAGATCGCCGTGGTGGAAAACTACGCCCCCCATGAACTGTTGCGCACCCAACATCCCGACCTGAATCTGGTGGCGATGCCCAATGTCAGCTCGGCATTGCAAGCGCTGGCTACCGACGAAGTGGACGCGGTCGTGGGCGATCTCGCCTCCAGTGTCTGGAGCCTGCGCCAGCTCAAGCTCGAAGGGCTCTACGTCAGCGGTGAGACGCCCTACCGCTATCAATTGGCGATGGCCGTCCCCCCGAACAATAAGCTGCTGGTCAGTATCCTGGACAAAGTCCTGGCAGACATGAGCCCGAGTGAAATCAGCGCCATCCAGGAACATTGGGTCGGTAACGTCCTGGATCATCGGACCTTCTGGTCCGACGTGCTGATTTACGGCCTGCCAGGACTATTGGCACTGATGATCGTGCTGGCAGTGGTGATCCGTATCAATCGCCGACTGAGTTCGGAAATTGCCCGCAGGGTCGACCTGGAACAGGAGCTGCGCAGCAGCGAATACCATTACCGCGGGCTGGTGGAGAGTCTTTCAGCCATCGCCTGGGAAGCGCAGATCAGCGATTACACCTACAGTTACGTGTCGCCCCACGCCCAGGACCTCCTCGGTTATCCCCTGTCCCATTGGCTGATTCCGGGCTTCTGGCGCAACATCATCCACCCCGCGGACCTCACTCGGGCCCAGGCGTTCTGCGACCGTGAAGTGGCGGCCGGGCGCGATCACAGCGTCGATTACCGGGTCATCACCGCTGATGGCCGTTGCCTGTGGGTCCGCGATATCGTCAGCCTGATCGAACATGGCCGTGAACCGGTCCTGCGCGGGCTGATGATCGATATCAGCGAAGCCAAACGCACCGAAGAGGCGCTGCGCCTGTCGGAACAGAAGTTCGCCTCAGTGTTCCAGCAATGCCCGGATATTCTGGTGATCGCACGGCTTTCCGATGGCTGCCTGCTGGAAGTCAACGAAGCGTTCGAGGAACAGATCGGCCTCAAGGCCGAAGACGTCATAGGCCAGACGGCCACCGACCTGAACATCTGGGGCGTTCCTGGCGTGGGACCGGGTTTGCTGCAGCGATTGCAGGCCGGCAGTATCCGCAACCTGGAGATGCCCTTTCGCCGCAACAATGGCCAGGTGTTTACCGGCCTGATCTCTGCCGAGCCTTTCGACCTCGACACGACCCCGGCCCTGGTGGTCGTCGTACGAGACATCAGTCAGCTCAAGGAAACCCAGCAACAGCTGCAAACCTCCGAAGAGAAATTCGCCAAGGCCTTCCACGCCTCCCCCGACGGCTTGCTGCTGTCCCGGCAGAGCGACGGCTTGCTGCTGGAGGTCAACGAAGGTTTCAGCCGTATAACCGGGTTCAACAGTGCGATGTCGGTAGATCGGTCGGCGCTGGACCTGGGGATCTGGGTCAATCTCAACGAGCGCAAACAGATGCTCGAATTGCTGCACCGGGATGGTTTCGTCCGCGATTTCAGTTGCCACATCCGCCGCAAGGACGGGCAGATCCGGCTCTGCGAAGTTTCAAGCCGGCCACTGCCCATCGGCGATGAAGACTGCATGCTGACCATCGCCCGGGACATTACCGAGCGACACCTGATGCAGGAAAAACTGCAACAGGCCGCCACCGTGTTCGAAAGCACCGCCGAGGGCGTCTTGATCACCGACACCCAACAGCACATCAGCGCGGTCAATCGGGCATTCACCGAAATCACCGGCTACAGCGAGACCGAAGCACTGGGCCACACCCCTCGCCTGCTCGCCTCGGGCCTGCACGACAGCGCCTTCTATGCTGCGATGTGGCATCAACTGACCGCCGAAGGTCATTGGCAAGGCGAGATTTCCAACCGGCGCAAGAACGGCGAGCTCTACCCGAGCTGGCTGACCATCAGCGCCGTGCGCAACCGGGACAAACTCATCACCCACTTTGTCGCGGTGTTCGCGGACATTTCCAGCCTCAAGCATGCGCAAGCCAAACTCGACTACCAGGCGCACCACGATCCGCTGACCGGCCTGCCGAATCGCACATTGTTCGAAAGCCGCCTGCTGACCGCGCTGAACAACCAGCAGGAAAACGGTGGCCAAGGCGCCGTGCTATTCCTGGACCTGGACCGTTTCAAACACATCAACGACAGCCTCGGTCACCCGGTCGGCGACCTGCTGCTCAAAGGCATCGCCGTACGCCTCAAGGAGCAGTTGCGCGATATCGATACCGTGGCGCGGCTGGGTGGCGACGAATTCATCATCCTGCTCCCCGGCCTGCAACAGGCCAGCGATGCCGACAACATTGCCACCAAGCTGCTCAATTGCTTCAGCGCCCCTTTCCAGGCCGGCGAGCACGAGTTTTTCATCAGCGCCAGCATCGGCACCAGCCTGTATCCCAAGGACGGCTGCGACGTTGCCACGCTGGTCAAGAACGCCGATGCCGCGATGTATCGCTCCAAGGCCAAGGGCCGTAACCGGGTTGAAAGCTACACCCGCGACCTCACCGCCCAGGCCAGCGAACGCGTGGCACTGGAGCATGAACTGCGACGCGCCATCGAGCGCAATGAGCTGTTTTTGTACTACCAACCCAAAATCAGCCTCAAGGATCATCGGCTGGTCGGTGCCGAAGCGCTGATTCGCTGGCATCACCCAACCTTTGGCGATGTGCCCCCCGAGCACTTCATTCCCCTGGCCGAAGAAAACGGCATGATCCTGCAAATCGGTGATTGGGTATTGGAGACTGCCTGCCAGCAGATGTACGAGTGGAATCAGGTCTATGAGTGCCTCGGCCCACTCTCGGTCAACCTGGCGGGCGCTCAATTACGCCAGCCGAACCTGCTCGGCCGGATCGAGCAATTGCTCAAGGACAACCGCCTCAAACCTGATTTTCTGCAACTGGAGATTACCGAAAACTTCATCATGAGCCAGGCCGAAGAAGCGCTGACGGTCCTGCACCAACTCAAACGCCTGGGCGTGCAGCTGGCGATCGACGATTTCGGCACCGGTTATTCGTCCCTGAGCTACCTCAAACGCCTGCCGCTGGACATCCTCAAGATCGACCAGTCCTTCGTCCGCGGCTTGCCGGACGACCCGCACGACGCGGCGATTGTCCGCGCAATCATCGCCCTGGGCCGCAGCATGCAATTCACCGTCATCGCCGAAGGCGTCGAAACCCATGCCCAGCAACAATTCCTCACCACCGAAGGCTGCGAACAGATCCAGGGCTACATCGTCAGCCTGCCACTTCCCCCCGACGAATTCGCCGCGACGTTTCTTCGTATAACCGTATCGGATTTTTCGGATAGCACAGCCGAGAAACCATCGCTATAATCCGCGGCCTACTGAGGGCCTATAGCTCAGTTGGTTAGAGCAGAGGACTCATAATCCTTTGGTCCACGGTTCAAGTCCGTGTGGGCCCACCAACTCCAAAGCCGCGCATTGCGCGGCTTTCGCGTTTCTGGCTGGTCCACCACAGATACAGTCCCAGGGTCCAAGGGTACAATTCAGGTACAGTGCTGGTTCGCCAGCCGCCAAGGCGCTTCAAGGAGGTGCCTTGGCCTACAGGTCATCCTCTGGATTGCGCAACAGCCGCAACTCACCGCGTGCAACCTCATCCGGCACCGCGAAGGAGTACCGTCCCAGCATAGTGCCCAGCTCCAACGCAGCTGACATCTCCCGAGCACGATCATACTGATCGTAAGCCGAATCCAGGTCGAAGCTATTGTTCTCTTGCTTCAGGTCCCACAGCACACTTTCGGACGCCGAATGAGCCGTCGCTGTTGCCGCTGACCGAAAACTGACCTTGCGGGGGTGCGGTAGCTGGCGATGAGACCCGTGCAGACGTCAAATTCCCTGGGGGCCTCACATCAAAGACGGTTTGCATCTTAGTCACCGCTTGTAGAAAATCATCGTCTTTTTGCACGAATGGATACGCGCATGAAGTTCGAGAAGACCACGCAGTACAGGTCCGAGGAAGGGATCGTCTTCAATCTGTCTCAAATCACCCTCATGGAAAGCGACCGAGGTCGCCTGCGCGAGCTGCACTTTGGCGAAGCAAAACGCGCCCATTACCAAGTCAACAGCATAGTCGTCGATATGTACGACCGAATGCAGGCTCGAAACCTGCCATGCCTGCTGACAGTCTGCATTTCCAATCCCCTCACCCGGCAGCAGGCCGATGCTATCAGCACTATGCGCGGCAACGTCGCCAAGGGAATTGCTGCGGCCTCAGGTGGCGTTGCAGGGAAGGTAGGTGCGTTGGGCGGGCCGCTCATTGGCTGGGCTTCAGGTGCAGTCGTGACGACAGGTGTCAACTGGTACCTCAAAGGGGCCCTGCCGAACCTGCATGCAGGTGACGTGCTGGTCAGCATCGAGGGAGAGGTCCATGGCGGGATTGGCCCACAGCGCTCTGTCGTGACGCTGGTCATCAAGGTCTGAGGAACTGCACATGCCCTACATCATGCAAACTATCGTCCTTCTGGTGCTGGGCGCGATCCTCGTTCAGTTTCTGAAACCGTACCCGTTGCGCAAGTGGCTGGGTTTGACGCTGCTGGCAACGGGCTTGGTCAGCATCTTCAAGGTTGGTGAGCAGCAGGTGCTGGGCTTTGACCTGGAACTGCTAGCACTGCTGGCCGTGCCGCTGGGCGTGGTGCTTTTCCTGACGCGGCGGCGGTTCACGGAGGGGGACTGAAGCCCTGGCACGATTTCTCGGTGCCGTCTCTGACCCAAAATCATATGGGACAACAGTCGATCAACAGCGCGTTGATCGATGATCTTAGCGTTGGACCTTGCCGGCGGATTGGGGGTTACTTTGAACATACTGGTAACTCCTAACGTTGGTTAGATGCCGCCAAAATCACTGCTAAATGATCGGTGGCGGCTGTAACGCAGGCCAGGTGCAGTCGGAAATGTGTAATGCCACATTGACCAGCCTTGCCAACTCTGCGGGCGCGGCCTAATTCTGATCCTAGACAGCACGGATCTAGCGCACATGAAAGGTCACCGCAATCGCCAACCTTTAAAGTCAGACTATACGCATGCCTTAGGCCAAGCCGCGTTTTGCTTCTCGATCTGTGAATGGAACGTGGTTTGGCGCTGCGAGAGAATTAGCCCGGGGGCACTACAGAAGATCGTGGGCGAAGAATTCACTGCGGGGCGAATTGCGAAACTCAAAGGCTGCAAAATCAGTACAACCACGGTACAGTATTCAGCTTGAGCAACCTTCTCAAAATTACGCTTAACACCACGTATTACGGGGCCTCCAGCTATGCCAACCTACGTTCACCTACGAACGTTTTCTCTAGGCTTATCTGCTCGCCCGGCAACTCATAATCCTTTGGTCCACGGTTCAAGTCCGTGTGGGCCCACCAAACAAGAAAGCCGCGCTAATGCGCGGCTTTTGGCTTTCTGAGATTGAGGTTTGATTTTAGGGTTCAGACCAGCCGAGCCACCAAGGCGACGACAGCAAAGGTCACCAGGGCCAGAGCGGCGCCGAGCCCGAACGGCAGTAGTATCGCTCGGGTCGCGGTGGGGGCCGGGCTACGCATGTCTTCAGCCAAGGCGGCCACGTCTCGGTGCAACTGCTCAATGCTGGCTTGAGTCGTGGGGGGTGTGGACATACTGCTTCTTCCTGTGTGGATCACGGGCTCTGCCTAATGCGCTTACCCTAGTTGGATACGGTGAGCTGCTCCGTGGCAAAACTCAAGTGCCGCCGATGATTGGCTGCGCTCTGACGGGCTCGGTATTAGAGCTTGGACCACAGCCCGACAGCGGCGACGAAGGCGGTGACCAGACCGGCGCCCACCGCAAACGGATACCAAAAAGCTTCCTGTCTAAGCTTGCTTTCTTCGGCCATAAACTTGCGGGTCTCGGCCATGAATTTCCGGATTTCGACTTGGAGTTTATCGAGTTCCAGATTATCGCGGTCATTCTGTAGCATCAGTCATCCTGTCGGAGCTCGGGTCGCACCATGTGCGCTGCTCCGAGGCGGGTCGTGCGTCATTTTTCCTGTCTGCCGTCTAGGTTATATTTTGCGCGGATGGTGGGTTATCGGATGACGTCCGCTAACGTTGTAGGCAAACTCCGAGAATTGCGTAATGGGCGCATTTGGGCACTTTGCCGCCTTGTTGGGCTTTTCTTCGACGGGATACTCTCCAGACGTCGCTGCCAATGCAGCGATCGGGTGTGGTAACCCGGCGAGGCTAAGCGCAACAGCGCCCCCATCACGACTTCAGGCGTTTTTTACGCCTGCAATCCAGTGTTATGGCGGCTGTGCGTGGGAGACCTTCGGGTCTGCCGGTTCCTTGGCTCCCGGTTTACCACCCTGCGTACAGCTGCCACCCATTCGTGTGGTAACGAATGCGGCAGCTCCTCGAGTTAAGGAGCAACACAATGAGCAAAACAGATTCGCCCGCAGCTTCCGAACTGAAAACCATCGGCCTCACGCCGTTCACTTATTGCTCGGATCAGCCACTGTTCCACGTCAGGTTGGCGTCCCCATCCTCGACGCATTGACTCAAACCTCCGATCTGCTATCCCTCGCCAAGTCATTTGCCGAGGACGCAGCCTACGCAAAAGACACCGACCGCCACGCCTGGGCCGCACACTACCTGACGGCGATGAGCAAAGCGGTGATTGATGATGTGGTGAAAGTGCTGACACCGCGACCTGCCCGGACGGCGACAGAGTCCGAGGAATAGCGCCTGCACATTATTTGAAACACGCCCCGATTTTTCGGGGCTTCCAGATCGTGATCGGGAGTTCGGATGCTTAAGCCCAAACACTTAACGCTGGAATGGCCTGCACGGGGCCCAGCCGCTCAAGCACTTCAGCGGTCAACACAACCTCATACGTATCCGCCGGCCGCCCCCACTGCTCCACAATGACCATGCGCTCCACCAAAAGCCCCGCCAATCCAGTAATCGTATCGGCCAACACCTCGACGATTTCTTGGGTGCGCAACCACAAGCGATCATTAATGTCTGTCAGCTCAGCAATGATGCGATCAGACAACGCTGGATCCGTATCGGGATAGGCGATATTTCGAAGCAAGTACCGCAATTCTCTTATTTTTGCGTGATCCTGTTCCGCTCCAAACTCTCCGTTCAGGATGGCTGCCGCTTTCGACTTATGGACGCGTTTCTCGGGCGAGTGCTTTGCAGGCAAGGTCTGCGCCATGGCGCCAGCGAAGAGGACCATTATCCGGGCTTCCAAATGTTCCTTCATGGCTTCGAGCGACGAAATGGACCGCGTCAAGGTAATGGAGGCCCCACCATGATGCGTCAGGCCCATGGTCACTTTCAGGGTCACATCACCCGTTTCAAAACCCAGGGCTCGGGCTACGACGTAATGCCCCATTTCGTGATTGGCAATCTGCAGTGCATAGTCGCGCAGAGCCGCAGGCATACCCTTCATTTCGATCCCCTCGCTTCACAGCCCCTGGTTGCGCATTCGACTACGAGTGACAATTTGTGTCCATCCAATTAACCCGTTGAGGGCATGGACTGCCTGTAATATGCCAGCCCATTGCTCTGTACCGCTGGAGATGCCCCTTTGCCTGACACTCGCCCGCCCGTTCTCGACGAAATCGACCGCCAATTGATCGCCGCCTTGCAGATCAATGCCCGTGAAAGTGTGGCCATGCTTGCCCGACAACTGGGCATCGCCCGGACCACCGTTACTTCGCGCCTGGCCCGGTTGGAAAAGGCCAAGGTGATCACCGGTTACGGTGTGCGACTGGGTCAGCGTGTGGTGGATGGCGGATTGCAGGCTTACGTCGGGATTACGGTGCAACCGAGGTCTGGCAAGGAAGTGCTGCGACGACTTAGCGCCATGGCTCAGGTGCAGCAGCTGTGTGCGGTGAGTGGCGAGTTTGATTATGTGGCGTGGTTGCGCACCGATTCGCCGGAGCAGCTGGATCAGTTGCTGGATCAGATCGGCAGTGTGGATGGGGTGGAGAAGACGACGACTTCGATCATCCTGAGCAGCAAGATTGATCGGGGGCAGCCGGTTTGAGGCCTTCGGTGTCTGGTCGGGACTCTTCGCGGGCAAGTCGGATCGCTGCACTGCTCACACCTACAATATGTAGTGACACATCGTCATATTGATAAAACAATTAGCAAAACGACGACACATTGCGTCTTATTAACGTGTTCTACGCTCTCTAGAATGGCTGCCATCTTTTCCTATACTCAGACGCGCATCCTGCGTCGGGTCGCCAGCAAGGTCAGCCATGAACAAGAACAATCGCCATCCTGCAGACGGTAAAAAACCAGTCACTATTTTCGGCCCGGACTTTCCTTTCGCCTTCGACGACTGGATCGAGCACCCGGCCGGGCTGGGCAGCATTCCAGCGCACAATCACGGCGCCGAAGTGGCGATCGTCGGGGCTGGCATTGCCGGTCTGGTGGCCGCCTATGAACTGATGAAACTGGGCCTGAAACCTGTCGTCTACGAAGCCTCGAAAATGGGCGGTCGTCTGCGCTCCCAGGCGTTCAACGGTGCCGAAGGCATCATTGCCGAGCTCGGCGGCATGCGCTTCCCGGTGTCGTCCACTGCGTTTTATCACTACGTCGACAAACTCGGCCTCGAGACCAAGCCCTTCCCAAACCCGCTGACCCCCGCGTCTGGCAGCACGGTGATCGATCTGGAAGGCAAAACCCATTACGCACAGAAACTGGCGGATCTTCCTGCACTGTTCCAGGAAGTGGCTGACGCTTGGGCCGATGCCCTGGAAGACGGTTCTCGCTTCGGCGAGATCCAGCAGGCGATCCGCGATCGCGACGTGCCGCGCCTCAAGGAATTGTGGAACACCTTGGTGCCGTTGTGGGACGACCGCACGTTCTACGATTTCGTCGCCACCTCCAAAGCCTTCGCCAAGCTCTCCTTCCATCACCGCGAAGTGTTCGGCCAGGTCGGTTTCGGCACCGGTGGCTGGGACTCGGACTTCCCCAACTCGATGCTGGAAATCTTCCGCGTGGTGATGACCAACTGCGACGATCACCAGCACCTGGTGGTCGGCGGCGTGGAACAAGTGCCGCAAGGCATCTGGCGCCATGTGCCGGAGCGTTGCGTGCACTGGCCTGAAGGCACCAGCCTCAGCTCGTTGCACAACGGCGCGCCGCGTACCGGCGTGAAGAAAATTGCCCACGCGGCAGGCGGCCGTTTTGCGGTCACCGACAACTGGGGCGACACCCGCGAATACGCAGCGGTGCTGACCACTTGCCAGAGCTGGCTGCTGACCACCCAGATCGAATGCGACGAGAGCCTGTTCTCGCAAAAGATGTGGATGGCCCTGGACCGTACCCGCTACATGCAGTCGTCGAAAACTTTCGTGATGGTCGACCGCCCGTTCTGGAAGGACAAAGACCCGGAAACCGGCCGCGACCTGATGAGCATGACCCTCACTGATCGCCTGACCCGTGGCACGTACTTGTTCGATAACGGCGACGACAAGCCTGGGGTGATTTGCCTGTCGTACTCATGGATGAGCGACGCCCTGAAAATGCTTCCACAGCCAGTGGAAAAGCGCGTGAAGCTGGCGCTGGATGCGTTGAAGAAGATCTACCCGAAAGTCGACATCGCCGCGCGGATCATCGGCGATCCGATCACCGTGTCGTGGGAAGCCGACCCGCATTTCCTCGGGGCCTTCAAGGGCGCCCTGCCCGGTCACTACCGCTACAACCAGCGCATGTACGCGCACTTCATGCAGGACGACATGCCGCCCGAGCAACGCGGGATTTTCATCGCCGGCGATGACGTTTCATGGACGCCGGCGTGGGTTGAAGGCGCGGTGCAGACCTCGCTCAACGCGGTGTGGGGCATCATGAAACACTTCGGCGGTGAAACTCACGCTGAAAACCCGGGTCCAGGAGATGTGTTCAACGAGATCGGTCCGATCGCCCTGCCCGAGTAAGAGGAATCCGAAATGCGCGTAGCCCTTTACCAATGTCCACCGCTGCCCCTGGATGTCGCAGGCAACCTGCAACGCCTGCATCAACTGGCGCTGGAGGCCAAGGGCGCGGATTTGCTGGTGGTGCCGGAGATGTTCCTGACCGGCTACAACATCGGCATAGACGCCGTCAGCGTGCTGGCGGAGGTGCACAACGGTGAATCGGCGCAGCAAATCGCGCGCATTGCCAAGGCAGCCGGGATCGCCATTCTGTATGGCTACCCCGAGCGTACCGAGGATGGGCAGATCTACAACGCCGTGCAGTTGATCGACGCCCATGGCGAGCGGCTGTGCAACTACCGCAAGACTCATCTGTTCGGTGACCTCGATCACTCGATGTTCAGCCCCGGGTCGGATGAGTTTCCGTTGGTTGAACTCAATGGCTGGAAGCTTGGCTTTTTGATCTGCTACGACCTGGAGTTCCCGGAGAACGCCCGGCGTCTGGCGTTGGCCGGTGCCGAGCTGATCCTGGTGCCGACGGCGAACATGATTCCCTACGATTTCATCGCCGACGTCACCGTCCGCGCCCGGGCCTTCGAAAACCAGTGTTATGTGGCTTACGCCAACTACTGTGGGAGCGAGGGCGAGATCCAGTATTGCGGCCAGAGCAGCATCGCCGCGCCGGATGGCAGCCGTATCGCCCAGGCCGGCCTTGATGAAGCACTGATTGTCGGTGAGCTGGATCGCCAGCTGATGATCGATTCCCGCGCAGCCAATCGCTACTTCCTCGATCGCCGTCCCGAGCTTTACGACGCGCTGAACAAGCGCTGATCCACTTAGGGGGCGTTCTCAATATGTTTCCCCGGCGCAGTGTGGAAACTCATTGAGAACGCCCCCTAATCCGCTAGCATTAGCGCTTCTCTGTTCTGGAAGTGCTCATGCCTGCGCTGAATCACCCCCACCTTCACACTGAAACCCTGGCCAACGGTCTGCGGGTGACGCTGCGTCATGCTCCCGGTTTGAAGCGCGGCGCCGCTGCGTTGCGGGTCGCTGCCGGCAGTCACGACGTGCCATCGGCCTGGCCGGGGCTGGCGCACTTTCTCGAGCATTTGCTGTTCCTGGGTACAGAGCGCTTTCCCGCAGGACAAGGGCTGATGGCCTATGTGCAAGGTCATGGCGGGCAGGTGAATGCGCGCACCAGCGAACGGACGACGGACTTCTTTTTCGAACTGCCGCCCCAGGCGTTCAGCGCTGGGCTGGAGCATCTGTCAGACATGCTCGCCCATCCGCGTATGAATCCGGACGATCAGCGGCGGGAACGGGAAGTGCTGCACGCCGAATTTGTCGCCTGGTCGCGGGATGCCACAGCCCAACAGCAATTCGCGCTGTTCGACGGGCTCTCGGCGGCTCACCCGTTACGGGCGTTTCATGCTGGCAACCGTTACAGCCTGCCGATTCCGCAGCCCGAGTTTCAGCAAGCGTTGAAGGACTTCCATCAGCAGTTTTATCAGACCGGGCAAATGACGTTGAGCCTGGCCGGCCCGCAGAGTCTCGAAGCATTGAAAGGGATGGCGCAGGCGTTTGCCCTTGCCATTCCCGCAGGTAAAAAAGTCCCCCAGGCAAAGCCCAGCCTGTTGATGGATTCATCGGCCAATAGTTATCAACAGGCTGGAGAACGTCGACTGGATCTGCTGTTCACCTTCGAAGGGCTGCCCGACTCATCGCCCGAAGCGCTGGCGTTCCTGTGCCATTGGCTGACCGCCGCAAAGCCCGGCGGCCTGTTGGCGCAGCTGCGAGACAGCGGGCTGGCAGACAACCTGAAAGCTGCGCCGCTCTACTGCTATGCCGGGCAAGCCTTGCTGCACATCGAATTCACGCTGCCCGCAAACGCCACGCAATCGGGCAACGTGATCCGCGAACGGCTTCTGGATTGGCTGGGCTTTTTTGCCTCCCGTCAGGATTGGGCCCAATTGCGCGAAGAATACGCAGCCCTGCAGCAGCGCCAACAACAAGTCAGCAGCGCCTTGCAACTGGCCCAACGGGACAGCGAGCAACTTGCACCGGGGTTGTCCGAACAGGGCGTTGTCGCCCTCAAGGCAATCCTGCAACAAATCGGCGCTGTGGATAACTTCACCGGCCAGTGGCAACTACCGCCCCCCAACCCGTTTTTGCGTACCGAGACTCCAGCCCCGAATGCCGGCTTGATTCGCGGCCAGACCAGCGCCCACCGTGGCCTGCGGACCTTTGCCCAGGATCGCTCGCGCAGTCGCCGCGAACGTTCGCCGATGCAGTTCAGTCAGGCGTTGCCGGATAACACGGATGAAGGCGCGGTTTATCTGCGCTGGCGCCTGGAGTCCGCGCCTCACGGCCGTCTTCAGACCAATCTGGAAAACAACCTGGGGCCGTTGCGCGAGGATGCACGTCAGGCCGGTGTCGACGTTTCCTTCAGCGCATCGGGCAATGAGTGGCTGCTGAAACTGACGGGCCTGCAGGAGCCGATGCCAACAGTCCTCGAACATGTGCTGAAAGCGCTGACAAAACCTGATGCCCGTTTCTTACAGGAAGCACCGACGGCCACCCCATTGATGCCGATTCGACAGCTGCTCAAGGCGTTGCCCGATCTATGCACTGAGCACACCGCAGCCTCGGATGACTTGCAGCAACTCTGGTCGAGTGCGCGCTGGGATGGCCTGGCGACCGGACTGTCGGCCCAGACGCAAGCGGCGATGGGGTTGGCGTTGAGTCGTGTGCCGGGAACGCCAGACCATCAATCGACGTCACCTCTATCGATCGGCTCACAGCATCTCTGGAGCGCCATCGATACCGGCTCCAGCGAACACGCGCTGTTACTCTTTTGTCCGACAGCAACCCATGACATCGCCGACGAAGCTGCCTGGCGCTTGCTCGCACACGTGTGCCAGACACCGTTCTATCAACGCTTGCGGGTGGAGCTGCAACTCGGTTACGCGGTGTTCAGTGGCCTGCGCCAGATCAACGGTCAGACCGGGCTGTTGTTCGGCGTGCAATCGCCGAGCGTCGCGCCTCTGGACTTGTTGCAGCACATCGAACAATTCCTCGGCGAGCTCGAAAGGACGATCGAAAGCATCGATGAGCTGACCTTCATCGCCCAACGCCAAGCCCTGGCCGATCAATTCGACAGCACCGCCCTGCCCAACACCCAGGCCGCCGAACTGCTCTGGCAAGGCAAACTGGCCGGCCACTCGTCGGATTATCTGGGCCTTTTACCTCAAGCGATTCTGAAGATCGACCGCAAAGCCTTGCTGGCCGCGGCACAGCGACTGAATAGGGCCGAAGGTGGCTGGCGCTGTCTGGCCAGCGGAGCTTGCCCGACTACGCGCTGGCAAGTGGCAAAATGATCATTACCGGCGCTGCAATTAGCTTTCTCAAAGATTCGCAGCCAATCACTCTGTAATTTTGAGTAACATAGCCACCTAACTATCTGAACATCTCCGGCTGGAGGTGGACTATATGTGTAGGTCTCAACTGTCCCATCCACCTGAAGGAGCGCTTCTATGTCCTGGTCCAAACCTGCTTACACCGACCTGCGTATCGGCTTCGAAGTCACCATGTACTTCGCAAGCCGCTAAGCTCTGCCGTTTGGTAGAGAATGCAGTGCTACGCCTCGGCTTGCCGGGGCGTTTTTATTTTCAGTTTTCAATGATGGAGCGGCCATGTTTGTCCAGATTCTAGGTTCCGCCGCCGGCGGCGGTTTCCCCCAGTGGAACTGCAACTGCGCGAACTGCGCAGGTTTTCGCGACGGCAGCCTGCGGGCCGAAGCGCGTACCCAGTCGTCCATCGCGATTTCCGATGATGGCGTGAACTGGGTGCTGTGCAATGCTTCGCCGGACATCCGCGCCCAGCTCCAGAGTTTCGCGCCGATGCAGCCGGGCCGCGCGCTGCGTGATACCGGCATCAGCGCAATCATCCTGATGGACAGCCAGATCGACCACACCACCGGCCTGCTCAGCTTGCGCGAAGGCTGCCCGCATCAGGTCTGGTGCACCGACATGGTCCATGAAGACCTGAGCACCGGGTTCCCGTTGTTCACCATGCTGACCCACTGGAACGGCGGGTTGAACTGGAACCGTATCGAACTCGATCAGAGCTTCACCGTCCCGGCCTGCCCGAATCTGCGTTTCACCCCACTGCCCCTGCGCAGCGCCGCCCCACCCTACTCGCCGCACCGCTTCGACCCGCATCCGGGCGACAACATCGGCCTGATCGTCGAAGACCTGAGCACCGGCGGTAAACTGTTCTACGCACCGGGCCTGGGCAAGGTCGATGCACCACTGCTGAAGATCATGGCCAGCAGCGATTGCCTGCTGGTGGACGGTACGATGTGGGACGACGACGAAATGCGGCGCCGTGGTGTCGGCACGCGCACGGGTCGGGAAATGGGCCATCTGGCGCAGAACGGCCCCGGCGGCATGCTCGAAGTGCTGGAACAACTGCCCAAGCAGCGCAAAGTGCTTATCCACATCAACAACACCAACCCGATTCTCGATGAGGATTCGCCAGAGCGTGCGGAGCTGGCCCGTCGTGAAGTTGAAGTGGCTTATGACGGCATGAGTATTGTGCTGTAGCGGATAGCCTCTTCGCGGGCCAGCCACGCTCCCACAGGGATAGCGCTATCTCTGTGGGAGCAGGCCTGCCCGCGAAGGCGTCAGACCAGACACCAAAGAATCCACCGGTTGTTCCCGGAGAACCGCAATGACTGATACCCCAATGTCCCCCGCCGAATTCGAAGCGGCCCTGCGCGCCAAGGGCGCCTACTACCACATCTATCATCCGTATCACGTGGCGATGTATGAAGGCCGGGCGACCCGCGAGCAGATCCAGGGCTGGGTCGCCAACCGCTTTTACTATCAGGTGAACATCCCGCTCAAGGACGCCGCGATCCTGGCCAACTGCCCGGACCGCGAGATTCGTCGCGAGTGGATTCAGCGCCTGCTGGACCATGACGGCGCCCCCGGCGAAGACGGCGGTATCGAAGCCTGGTTGCGTCTTGGGCAAGCGGTCGGCCTCGCCCCGGATCAGTTGCGCTCCCAGGAGCTGGTGCTGCCCGGCGTGCGTTTCGCCGTGGATGCCTACGTCAACTTCGCCCGCCGGGCCCGTTGGCAGGAAGCCGCCAGCAGCTCATTGACCGAGCTGTTCGCGCCGCAAATCCACCAATCGCGCCTCGACAGTTGGCCGCAACATTACCCGTGGATCGACCCGGCCGGTTACGAATATTTCCGTACGCGCCTGGGCCAGGCTCGCCGGGATGTGGAGCACGGTCTGGCAATCACGTTGCAGCATTACACTACGCGGGAAGGCCAGGAGCGCATGCTGGAAATTCTCCAGTTCAAACTGGACATTCTTTGGAGCATGCTCGATGCCATGAGCATGGCCTACGAACTGAACCGCCCGCCGTACCACAGCGTGACCGAACAGCGGGTCTGGCATAAAGGAATCACCTTATGAGTTTTGATCGCAGCAAAACCCCGACCTGGCGTCCCGGCTACCGTTTCCAGTACGAACCGGCGCAAAAGGGCCATGTATTGCTCTACCCCGAAGGCATGATCAAACTCAATGAGAGCGCCGCGCTGATCGGCGGCTTGATCGATGGCCAGCGAGATGTCGCGGCCATCATCGCCGAGCTCGACAAACAGTTCCCCGGCGTGCCCGAGCTCGGTGACGACATCGAGCAATTCATGGAGGTCGCCCGTGCTCAGCACTGGATCGAACTTGCCTGATTCCGTGTCAGACAAGTTACCGCCCAAGCCCGAAATCGGCCTGCCCCTTTGGCTGCTGGCGGAGCTGACCTATCGCTGCCCGTTGCAATGCCCGTACTGCTCCAATCCGCTGGATTTCGCCGAGCAAGGCCAGGAGTTGACCACCGAGCAGTGGATCAAGGTCTTTCGCGAAGCCCGGGAAATGGGCGCGGCGCAGTTGGGGTTTTCCGGTGGTGAACCGCTGGTACGCCAGGACCTCGCCGAGTTGATCGCTGAGGCGCGCAAACTGGGGTTCTACACCAACCTGATCACCTCCGGCATCGGCCTCACCGAGCAGAAAATCAGCGACTTCAAAAAGGCCGGCCTGGACCACATCCAGATCAGCTTCCAGGCCAGCGACGAGCAGGTGAACAACCTGCTGGCCGGCTCGAAAAAGGCCTTCGCGCAAAAACTCGAAATGGCCCGTGCGGTGAAGGCGCACGGCTATCCGATGGTGCTGAACTTCGTCACCCATCGGCACAACATCGACAAAATCGACCGGATCATCGAGCTGTGCATTGCCCTTGAGGCAGACTTCGTCGAACTCGCGACGTGCCAGTTCTATGGTTGGGCTCAGCTCAATCGGGTCGGCCTGTTACCGACCAAGGAACAATTGGTTCGCGCCGAACGCATCACCAACGAATACCGCGCGAAACTGGAAGCCGAAGGGCATCCGTGCAAGCTGATTTTCGTGACGCCGGACTATTACGAAGAGCGTCCGAAAGCCTGCATGAATGGCTGGGGCAGTATTTTTCTGACGGTCACACCAGACGGAACCGCCCTGCCCTGTCATGGCGCCCGACAGCTGCCGGTGCAGTTTCCCAACGTGCGCGACCACAGCATGCAGCACATCTGGTACGACTCGTTCGGCTTCAACCGCTTTCGCGGTTACGACTGGATGCCCGAGCCGTGCCGCTCCTGCGACGAGAAAGAAAAGGACTTCGGCGGCTGCCGTTGCCAGGCGTTCATGCTCACGGGTGACGCGAGCAATGCCGACCCGGTGTGCAGCAAGTCGGAACATCACGGCGTGATCCTCAAGGCCCGCGAAGAAGCCGAGCACGCGACCCAGACCATCGAACAACTGGCCTTTCGCAATGAACGAAACTCACGCCTCATCGCCAAAAGCTGAACCCTTGAGCGCCGCCAGGGCCGTCGCGGCCGGCATCGACTTCGCCGAGTTGCAGGTCGGGCCACATGGCCTGTTCTGGAACGAGTACCGCCCCGAAGATGCTGCCTGCCGAGTCTGGCAGTGGCGCGACGGTCAGGCCCACTGCCTGACGCCACCCACCTTCAGTGTGCGCAGCCGGGTGTACGAATATGGCGGTGGCGCGTTTTGTCTGACCGATGACGGGCTGGTGTTCGTCAACGAGGCCGATCAGCAGCTGTATCGGCAATCGCTGAGCGATGAGACGCCTGAGGTGCTGACTTCAAGTGAATGCCGGTACGGCGATCTGCACTTCGCCAACGGGCAAGTGCTGGCGGTGGAAGAAAACCGCGATCGGCATCGCCTGGTGGCGATCGATCTGGCCGATGGCCGACGCCATCTGCTGGCCGAAGGCGCTGATTTCTACGCGGCACCGACCTTGAGTCCTGATGGTCGGCGTCTGGCCTGGATCGAGTGGAATCGCCCGGATCAGCCCTGGACCGCAACACGCCTGATGGTTGCCGAGCGCCAGCGCGATCACACCTTTGCGCAACCGCGTTGCGTGGCAGGTGACGGTGCTCAGGAGTCACTGCAACAACCGAGATTCGATGACAGCGGCCGTCTGTATTGTCTGACCGATCGCGGCGGTTTCTGGCAGCCGTGGGTGGAGTCGGCCGACGGTCTGAGCCCACTCCCGAGCGCTGCTGCCGACCATGGACCGGCGCCCTGGCAATTGGGTGGTTGCACCTGGTTACCGTTGAGCGAAGACACTTATCTGGCGAGTTGGACCGAAGAGGGTTTTGGGCGACTGGGGCTTTGTCATGGCGATGGCTCCCGTGAGGATTTCACGGGCGACTACAGCCGCTTCCGCCATCTCGCACAGGATGACCAGTTCATCTACTGCATCGCCGCTTCACCAGTCAGTTCGGCGTCGGTGATTGCCATTGACCGCAAGACCCGGCAGGTGAAGCCCCTCGCCGGTGGTGTTGTCCCCCTGCCGGCCGATCAGATCAGCCGCCCGCAAACCCTGCGTTATCCGAGCGGTTCGGGCGAGGCCCACGGGTTCTTCTACCCGGCAATGAACGACGATACGAAACCGCCCTTGGTGGTGTTCATTCACGGCGGCCCGACTTCGGCCTGCTACCCGATGTTCGACCCGCGAATCCAGTATTGGGCACAACGCGGCTTCGCCGTGGCCGATCTCAACTACCGAGGCAGCAGCGGCTACGGCCGTGCTTATCGCCAGGCGCTGCATTTGAGCTGGGGCAAGGTGGACGTGAAAGATGCCTGCGCAGTGGTCGGCTACCTGGCCGGGCGCGGACTGATCGACGGCGATAAAGCGTTTATCCGTGGTGGCAGCGCCGGCGGGTACACCGCATTGTGCGCATTGGCCTTTCACAAGGTCTTTCGTGCGGGCGCCAGCCTGTATGGCGTCAGCGATCCCGTTGCGCTGGGCCGCGTCACGCACAAGTTCGAAAGCGATTATCTGGACTGGTTGATCGGCGACCCGGTAGAGGACGCTGAACGCTACGCCGCGCGCACGCCGCTGCTGCATGCGAACAACATTAGCGTTCCAATGATCTTCTTTCAGGGTGAACTGGACGCCGTGGTGGTGCCGCAACAGACCCGCGACATGGTCAAGGCATTACAGGACAACGGCATTCTGGTCGAAGCGCATTACTATGCCGACGAACGCCATGGCTTTCGCAAGGCCGGCAACCAGGCCCATGTGCTGGAGCAGGAATGGATGTTTTATCGGCGGGTGATGGAGTTGGCGGACTGAAATCGTAGCGCCCCATTCGCGGGCAACCATTGATCCTGCTATCACTCAAGCACTGAAATGTCTTCGGCAAAACGCAGAGACAAAAAAACGCCCCACGCGAAAAGAATCAAACGTGGGGCGCTGCGTTATACCGCGAGACGGTTCGGAAATTCGTGTAGGGCGGGTCTGATCAGACCGCAATACCTTTGCGGCACTGCAGTTGCGCGGTGCGCACGCGGGAGAAGGCGCGGGCCAGACGCAGGAGCATTTCGTCGATATTGGCCTTGCTGACCGTAAGGGCCGGAGTAAAGCGCAGGCAATCGGCTTGCGGCGCATTGAGCAGCAAGCCTTCGTACAATGCAGCCTTGACTACGGCGTCGGCCGAATCGTCGGACAGATCGAGCCCCCAGAGCAGCCCTTGCCCACGCAATTCGCCGTGACCATAGCGATGGGCCAGACGACTCAGGCCTTCGCCCAGATGCTGAGCGGTTTCCCGCATATGATCGATAAAGCCCTTGTCCTGCACGCTGTCGAGCACGACAAGCCCGACGGCACTCATCAACGCATTGCCATGATGAGTGCCGCTCATTTCGCCGATTTCGAAACAACAGGCCTTGCCTCGCGCCAACAATGCCGCCAATGGCACGCCACCACCGAGCCCTTTGCCGAGCACCACGATATCTGCCCGCACGCCGTAGGAGTGTTCGGCAAGCAATGTGCCGCAGCGCCCGACGCCGGTTTGCACTTCGTCAAATATCAGCAGAATGCCAAGCTCACGACACAAGCGCTCGACGCCCTTGAGGTAGTGCTCGGTAGCGGGAATCACCCCGGCCTCGCTCTGGATCGGTTCGAGCATGATCGCGACCGTCTGGGCATCCACGGCCGCATGCAAGGCGGGCAGGTCATTGAACGGGACATGGCTGAAGCCCGGCAACTGTGGCTCGAATCGGTTGATCAGATTCGAACTGTCCGACGCAGAAATCGTCCCCAGGCTACGGCCATGACAGCCTTTGCTGGCCACAATGATCCGCGAAGCGCCGCCACGATGTTGCTGGCCCCATTTGCGCGCCAGTTTGATCGCCGCTTCACAGGCTTCGCTGCCACTGTTGAGCAGGTACGCCTGGTCACTGCCGGTACCGGCGCAGAGCCGGTCGGCGAGGTTGAGCATGCCGCGGTTGTGCAGACCGAAACCCGGATTGATCAGCGACTGAGCCTGCTCCGAAATCGCTTTGACCAGTGCTGAAGGGCTATGTCCGAGGCTATTGGCGCCGCCACCCTGTGAGAAATCCAGGTAAGCGCGGTTATCGCTGTCCCACAACCAGGAGCCTTGGCCACGCACGAAAATCTGTTTCGGTCGTTCGACACTGGGCATCAGGCACTCGCTGGAAAAGTTGTCGCTTCTGGCCGGCAGGGAAGTGTCCATCGCCAGGTCATCAAGGCTCGGTGGCTTGCGTCGCAGGTTGAACAGATTCATCGGATAAAACCTCGTCCGAGGTTTTTTGCCTTGCCTATGTAAACACCATCGCTGTAAACGGTATTCATCGTGCTTTATGGCCCTGTAAGCCTTGTGAATGCGGTTAGACTAGGCGTAGGCAAGGCACTGAGCCATTTCGATTTCTCAGCATTTTCGATAAGTATTACTTATGGATTTCAAGCAACTGCGTTATTTCGTCGCGGTCTACGAAGAGGGCCACGTCGGTCGGGCCGCCGAGCGGCTTTCTATCTCCCAGCCTGCGTTGTCCCAGCAGATCCGCCAACTCGAACAGAACCTCGATGTAAGCCTGTTCGAACGCAGCAGCAAACGTCTGCTGCCAACCCTGGCGGCCCACACGTTGTACAACCATGCCCTGCCCTTGCTCGATGGCTTGCAACGCGCGCGCGAAGCCTTGGGCAATTTCAAGGGCAAGGCGCTGCGAACCTTGGCCATTGGCGTACTGCAGACCGTCCACTCCAGCCTGGTGCCGCAAATGCTCGAACGCGTGCGCAAGGCACAGCCGCATCTGGTGGTGCAGATCTATGAACTGACCGGCCTGGAAATCGAGCGGCGACTACTCAATGGTTCGCTGGACATCGGGATCAGTTACCTGCCGCCCCGTCAGCCGGGTTTGCACGGCGTGCCGTTGTACGAAGATGAGCTGACCCTTGTCATCCCGGCGGACCATCCGTTGCGCGAATTCAAGAAGGTCTCCATGAGCCAGGCGGCCGAGTTGCCCATGTTGCTGTTGGGTGAAGAGTTCCAGGTGCGGCAGATCTGGCAGGCACAACTGGCCAGTCTTGGGCGCCGGCCGCAGGTGCAGGCCGAGCTGAACAACATGGCGGGGATTCTCGACAGCCTGCCGCACACGCGGCTGGCGACTGTGCTGCCCGGACGCTCGCAAAAGACCCATGGCGACCAAGAGTTGCTGTGGAAACCACTGAGTGAGCCGCGGGTGCCGCTGAAAGTGGGGTTGGTGTGTCGGGATGTGCAGCGGCAACAGGCTTCGCTGGCGTTGTTGCGGACATTGCTGGAAGAGGTGATGGATGAACACTTGCGTAGCCCGACGGCCCTGGATGGGTTGAGCTGAACTTTTTTGCAGGCAAAAGAAAACCCCGCCGAAGCGGGGCTTTGCAGACTGTTTCCCTGACATCCATTTCACTCCGCCGTCCTGGCAGAATCCTACGTGTCCGTGTTGTTGCTTTGCGCTTCCTGCGCGACGTCCATGTGAAGTAGATTAGCTCTGGATCCAATCTGCGCATATGGGAAAACAGCAGCACGTCATGTAAGAGAATGCTTACATGACGTTACAGAGTCAGAACTGTCCTGCGTCCAACAGGAACAACGATTCGCTTCCCGCCTTTACCGACGCGCTCAACGAGTGAATACGTGGCAGCAGACGAGCGAAATAGAACCGCGCCGTACCCAGTTTGCTCGCGTAGAAATCGTCCTGCGCTTCTTTGCCGAAGGCTGCCTTGGCCATCAGTGCCCACATGTAGGCATAGGCGGTGTAACCGAATGCTTGTAGATACTCGACCGAAGCAGCGCCGATTTCGTTCGGGTTGTTTTTCGCCCGGTCCAGCAGCCATGCGGTCAGATCGTCGAGGGTGCCCACTGCATCGTTCAGCGGTTTGGTGAACTCCGCCAAATCAGCACTGGCCGTCGCGGTGAAATGACGAATCTCGTCAGCGAACAGTTTGTAGAACGCCCCGCCGCTGCCGACGATCTTGCGCCCGACAAGGTCCAGCGCCTGAATACCATTGGTGCCTTCGTAGATCTGCGTGATACGCACGTCACGAACCAGTTGCTCCTGGCCCCACTCACGGATGTAGCCGTGGCCGCCAAAAATCTGCTGGCCATGAACTGTGGTTTCAAGCCCCAAATCGGTCAGGAATGCCTTGGCAACAGGCGTCAACAGTGCGACCAGGTCTTCTGCGCGCTTGCGGGTGGTGGCGTCTTCGCTGAACTTGGCGGTGTCCAGTTGCATCGCCACGTAAGTGGAAAATGCACGGCCGCCTTCGTTCGAGGCTTTCATGGTCAGCAGCATGCGACGCACGTCAGGGTGGACGATGATCGGGTCAGCCACTTTGTCCTTGTTCTGCGCGCCGGTCGGCGAACGGCTCTGCAGGCGGTCGCGAGCGTATTCAATGGCGTTCTGGTAGGAACGTTCACCCGAGGCCAGGCCCTGGATGCCGACACCCAGACGCTCGTAGTTCATCATGGTGAACATCGCCGCCAGGCCTTTGTTCGGCTCGCCGACCAGGTAACCCACGGCTTCGTCGAAGTTCATCACGCAGGTTGCGGATGCCTGGATACCCATCTTGTGTTCGATCGAACCACAGGTCGCCGGGTTGCGCGCACCGAGGCTGCCATCGGCATTGACCATGAACTTCGGCACCAGGAACAGCGAAATACCTTTCGGCCCTGCTGGCGCGTCCGGCAGCTTGGCCAAGACCAAGTGGATGATGTTCTCGGTCAGGTCGTGTTCGCCGCCGGTGATGAAGATCTTGGTGCCGCTGACCTTGTAGGAACCGTCAGCCTGAGGTTCGGCCTTGGTGCGGATAATCCCCAGATCAGTACCGGCGTGCGGCTCGGTCAGGCACATGGAACCGGCCCAGACACCGGCGTACATGTTCGGCAGGTACGCGGCTTTCAGCTCTTCGCTGGCGTGGGCGTTGATCGACAGGCAGGCGCCGGCGGTCAGCATCGGATACAGACCGAACGACAGGCTGGCGGAGTTGACCATTTCTTCGACCTGCGCCGAAACCGCCTTGGGCATGCCCATGCCGCCGTAGGTTGGATCGCCACCGACACCGACCCAACCGCCTTCAGCGTAGGTCTGATACGCCTGTGGGAAACCGGCCGGGGTGGTGACGGCACCGTCGGCCCAGTGGCAACCTTCTTCGTCAGCCGCACGGCTCAGGGGCGCGATGCTTTTGCTGGTGACCTTGCCGGCTTCTTCCAGAATGGCTTCGACGGTTTCGGCATCGACGGTCTCGGCGAGCGCAGGCAGTTCGGCCCAGAGTTTGGCGACCTCGAAAACTTCATTGAGGACGAAGCGCATATCGCGCAGGGGCGCTTTGTAGTCAGCCATGGCAAACCTCGCAAGATCTAAACAGGTGGTTCGTAGGAATAGTGATTTCGCTGTGTCCGAGTGTACCTCAACAACTTTTACGACACATAGGGTCAGCCCATGACCGATTTGTTATTTTTAGTCACCGACCTGTTCTTCATAAAGAAGCCCGCAGCAAGGCGGGCTTCTTTATGGCCGATTTGAATGATTAAAGTGCAAACAACTCCGCCGGCAACTTCATCAAACAGTCGCTACCCGCCTCGATGGCCGCCCGATGAGCAGCCGTACGCGGCAGTAAGCGCTTGAAGTAAAACTCGCTGGTCGCCAGCTTGCCTCGGCAATAATCGGCATCACCGCTGCCCGCCTCCAACTGCGACTGAGCCACCAGCGCCATGCGTAGCCACAGGTAGCCGAGGATGATATAGCCGCAGTACATCAGGTAATCCACCGAGGCGGCGCCGACCTCATCCGGATTTTTCATCGCAGCCATGCCGATCCTGGTGGTCAATTCACCCCACTGCTGATTCAGATCGTTGAGTTGCGCCACATAACCGCCGAGTTGCGGGTGCTCAGCGTTTGCCGCACAGAACTTGTGGACGATTTTAGTGAAGCCGCGCAGCAGTTTTCCCTGACTGCCAAGGACTTTGCGCCCAAGCAGATCCAGCGCCTGAATGCCGTTGGTGCCTTCATAGATCGGCGCGATCCGGCAGTCGCGAACCAACTGCTCCATGCCCCACTCACGAATGAAACCGTGGCCGCCAAACACCTGCATGCCGAGGTTGGTCACCTCCAGCCCGGTGTCGGTCATGAAGGCTTTGCAGATCGGTGTGAGGAACGCCAGCAAATCCTCGGCGTCCTGACGCGCCGTTTCATCCGGGCTCAGGTGCGCAGCGTCCAGCAACTGTGCGGTGAAGTAAGTCAGCGCCCGGTTGCCTTCATTGAAGGCCTTCATGGTCAACAACATCCTGCGCACATCGGGATGCACGATGATCGGGTCGGCAGGTTTTTCCGGGGCTTTCGGGCCGGTCAGCGAGCGCATTTGCAGACGGTCGTTGGCGTATTTGACCGCCCCCTGGAAGCTCGCCTCCCCCAGACACAAACCTTGCATGCCGGTGCCGAGCCGCGCGTGGTTCATCATGGTGAACATGCAGTTCAGGCCCTTATTCGGCTCACCGATCAAGAAGCCCTTGGCATCGTCGAAATTCAGCACGCAGGTGGCCGAGGCCTTGATGCCCATTTTGTGTTCGATCGAGCCGCAGGAAACGCCGTTGCGCTCGCCTGCCTCGCCCTCGGCATTGGGTAGGAATTTGGGCACGATAAACAGCGAAATACCTTTGGTCCCCGCTGGCGCGTCCGGCAGTTTGGCCAGCACCAGATGAATGATGTTGTCACTCATGTCGTGCTCACCGGCGGAGATGAATATCTTGCTGCCAGAGATCGCGTAACTGCTATCGGCCTGAGGCACGGCGCGGGTCTTGATGATGCCCAGATCGGTGCCGCAATGGGCTTCGGTCAGGCACATGGTGCCGGTCCATTGGCCTGCGGTGAGCTTGCTCAGGTAGGTCTGTTTCTGTTCTTCAGTGCCATGGGCATGGATGGCCGACATCGCACCGTGGGTCAGGCCGGGGTACATGCCCCAGGACGTGTTACTGGAGCCGACCATTTCGCTGATGACCAGCCCCAAGGAACTTGGCAAGCCCTGGCCACCGTAAGCCGGGTCCGCCGCCAGACCATGCCAGCCGCCTTCCACGTATTGTGCGAATGCTTGCTTGAAACCTGTAGGCGTTGTGACTACACCGTTGTCGAAATGGCAGCCTTCTTCGTCGCCGCTGCGGTTCAGCGGTGCGAGAACGTTCTCACAGAATTTCGCGCCTTCTTCGAGAATCGCATTGACCATGTCCGGGCTGGCATCGGTGGCCCCCAGCGCGGCGTAGTTGCTGTGAAAATCAAACACGTGATCGATCAGAAAGCGCATGTCGCGCAGGGGAGCTTTGTACTCGGGCATGTTCATTTCTCCGGCAGCAGATGGCCCAAACCTACTGCCGTGCATCACACCTCACAATCACAGTCCAGACGCTGAATGCGCCATCATCACTCAACCCGCAGCGGCGTCCATGCGCACTGCGCCACGGCGGTTCTGACCGAAGGCCATCACACAGTTTCGCCCCGCCCCCTTGGCGCTGTAGAGCGCCTGGTCGGCGGATTTGAGCACTTCTTCGGGGGTGCGTTGTTCCAGGCGTTCGGCGACGCCGATGCTGACGGTGACCGAAACACTCGAGGCACCCGAACCCGCGCGACGCTGGCGCCCCTGCTGGTCATCCTGGGGACGGCTGTCCTGATTGCGCAGCTGGATGTTGTAAGTGGCAATGGATTCGCGGATGACCTCCAGATGCGGCATGCACTCTTCGAGGGTCTTGCCTGCGAACACCAAGGCAAATTCCTCACCGCCGTAGCGATATGCCCTACCGCCACCACTGATTTTCGACAGCTTGCTGGCGACCAGACGCAACACTTGGTCGCCGACATCGTGGCCGTGGGTGTCGTTGAATTTCTTGAAGTGATCGACGTCGCTCATCGCCAGCACGTAATTGCGCCCCAGCCGTTGCATGCGCTCGTTCAGGGCGCGGCGCCCCGGCAGGCCGGTGAGTTCGTCGCGGAAAGCCATCTGATAGGCCTCATGGGCAACCGCGGCGGCAATCATCAACATCACCTGGCTGCACATGATGTTGAGGGTGAAGGGCAGGATGAAGGTTTTCGGCAACATCCAGAACAATCCCAACAGCCCCACCAATTGCGCAGCGTGCAAGGGTCTTGGGTTGCGCCAGTATTGCCAGGCCAATAACAGGAACGAGGCGATGAACACGGGATAAGACAATTGGATCAGGCTCATCCACGCACCATGCAACGCCGGCCAGCGGATCTCCGACAGCCACATCAGCAGCGCCTGTGGGTAACTTTGCTCCAGCCCCAGCGCCACACTGCCGAACGCCAGTAACACAGCGAAACGCGCCACCATGTCCTGGAACAGGTGAGTACGCTCTTGCCAGGCAGCGAACAAGCCAAACAGCAATGGCAACAACAGACAGCACAGATGGAACACCACCGCGGCGTCTTCACGAACCTTGCCGTTGTCGCGGTAATAGTCGGTCTGGGTGTCGAGCAGGAAGTAGGCGATGTACACCGTGACCATCAGAAACAGTTCACGCTGACGTCGATAAACCGCGCAATACGCACCGCCGAGCAACAGCACCAGAGTGGGCAGCACGTTGAACAGCGAAGTGAAGAAGACGTTGAGATCCTTGACGTAGGCAGCCGCAAGCCCCGCGAGCAACAACAGCAGCGATGGCAAAAAATGGCTGAAACGTACAGCGGAAGAACGCGGCAAGGGTAAAGCTCCGACCCGGCAAACAAAGATGGCATTGTGCCTGCATTTGGCGCAGCTAAGCACGTGCAACGTGACAGGCGTCACATCGCAGCCTCTTTAACGGCAGCAAAGTCGTTCTTCTTAGCGTTTTAGTCAGGAATATTTAAAGACGTGATCGTTTGCGTCAGGCATAAAAAAGCCGCTGCTTCCGAGGAAGCAGCGGCTTTGTGAAGAGACTGCGTAGGGCTTAGTAACCCAGTGCGAAGTCTTCTTCTTTCATGTCCATCAGGTTGTTGGCGCCCGACAGCATGGTTGCAACGTGAGTGCGGGTACGCGGCAGGATGCGCTGGAAGTAGAAGCGCGCAGTCTGCAGCTTGGCGGTGTAGAACGCCTCTTCAGTGGTGCCGGCAGCCAGTTTCTCGGCCGCCAGACGCGCCATGTCAGCCCAGAAGTAGGCCAGGCAGGCGTAACCGGAGTACATCAGGTAGTCCACGGATGCTGCGCCGACTTCTTCGCGATCTTTCATGGCCGCCATACCGACCTTCATGGTCAGCTCGCCCCATTCTTTGTTCAGCGCAGCCAATGGCTCGACGAACTCTTTGACCGCGTCATTGCCTTCGTTGCTCTGGCAGAACTTGTGGACGATCTTGGTGAAGCCCTTGAGCGCTTCGCCTTGAGTCATCAGCACTTTACGGCCCAGCAGGTCGAGTGCCTGGATGCCGGTGGTGCCTTCGTACAGCATCGAAATACGGCTGTCGCGAACGTTCTGCTCCATGCCCCACTCGGCGATGAAGCCGTGGCCACCGTAGATCTGCACGCCGTGGTTGGCGGATTCGAAACCGACTTCAGTCATGAAGGCTTTGGCGATCGGCGTCATGAAGGCCAGCAATGCGTCGGCTTTCTTCTTCTCTTCTTCATCGACGCCGTATTTGACGATGTCAACTTGCTTGGCGGTGAAGTAAACCATCGCACGGTTGCCTTCGGCGAACGCCTTCATGGTCAACAGCATGCGACGTACATCAGGGTGAACGATGATCGGGTCAGCGGCTTTGTCCGGCGCTTTCGGGCCAGTCAGGGAGCGCATTTGCAGACGATCGCGAGCGTATTTCAGGCCGCCCTGGAAACCGATCTCGGCGTGTGCCAGACCTTGCAGCGCGGTACCCAGACGTGCGGTGTTCATGAAGGTGAACATGCAGTTCAGGCCTTTGTTCGCCGGGCCGATCAGGTAACCGGTGGCCGCATCGAAGTTCATCACGCAGGTGGCGTTGCCGTGGATGCCCATCTTGTGTTCCAGCGAACCGCAGCTCACAGCGTTGCGCGCACCGATCGAGCCGTCTGCGTTCGGCAGGAATTTCGGCACGATGAACAGGGAAATGCCTTTGGTGCCGGCCGGTGCGTCCGGCAGACGTGCCAGAACGATGTGGACGATGTTGTCGGCCATATCGTGCTCACCGGCCGAGATGAAGATCTTGGTGCCGGACACTTTGTAGGAGCCGTCGGCCTGAGGTTCGGCCTTGGTGCGCAACATGCCCAGGTCAGTGCCGCAGTGCGGTTCGGTCAGGCACATGGTGCCGGTCCATTCGCCGGAAACCAGTTTGGTCAGGTAAGCCTCTTGCTGCTCAGGCGTGCCGTGCTCGGAAATAGTGTTCATCGCGCCATGGGACAGGCCTGGGTACATGCCCCACGACCAGTTGGCCTCGCCAACCATTTCGCTGACAGCCAGGCCCAGAGACTCCGGCAGGCCCTGGCCGCCGTGCTCTACATCGTGGGCCAGGCTAGGCCAGCCGCCTTCGACGAATTGCTTGTAGGCTTCTTTGAAACCGGTCGGGGTTTTAACGCCCGACTCGCTCCAGGTGCAGCCTTCGGTGTCACCCACGCGGTTCAGCGGAGCCAGCACCTGCTCACAAAACTTGGCGCCTTCTTCGAGAATGGCGTCAACCATGTCCGGAGTTGCGTCCTGGCAAGCCGGAAGGCTCTGATAGTGCGCTTCGTAGCCGAGCAGTTCGTCACGAACGAAGCGAATATCACGCAAGGGGGCCTTGTAGTCAGGCATAGCGATAAACCTCTGCTGATGTAACCGGGAATGAACGACCGTGGTGATTTGTTGTGACGGTAAAACAGTTGTTTGAAACATACGTTTACGCCCAAACCTTGTCAAGCGCCGATCTTTTGCCGTTCGTCTTCGATCTATGAAAATCTTGGGCGCGCAGTGGCGCAACGTCGTTGATTGAGCAACACGTCATGTAGGAGAGATTAGTTGAGGGAGAAGGACTTACGCAGAAAAACGCCGCGAACAGGCGCGGCGCTGGGGTAGTGAATTCAATGAGGAATCAGGCGAAGGTATCGATCAACGTACCGAGCATTTCATCGGAGGCCTTGGCGACTTTGACGCCAAGTTCCACCTGGAACTTGCCCTGAGACATCTCGACCACATTGCTGGCCAGATCCGATTGCTGGCTGCGGTCTACCGAGCGCAAACGATCGACCTGGACCTCGGAGGACTGACTGGTGACCGAACGCTCGATGGTGTTGTTGGCGATCTGTCCCGAAGCCTGATCGACGCGGCTCTGCCCTGTCTGAATAGTGCTCAGACCGGCATAGAAAGCGGTGTTTCCTGAGATTTCCATGGGAGAACTCGTCCTACAAAGGATCAACAGCGGCCATTGAACCAGACACGCCGCTAAAAGGCCCGACAAAAACACTAATGGCACAGTGCCTTATCATAGGTAAAACCCACGCCAGAAACGTCAGTCCAGCAGATCCAGCTGTAGATGCTCGGCTACCGCTTCGGCCGTCACCGACTTGAGTTTCGGCACCCGCCCCAGGCACGGCGCGGGAATGCGCTCGGCCAGCGTCGCCAGGTTTTCTTCCAGGCGCGAGGTCTTCGGATCGATGATGTTCGCCACCCACCCCGCCAACTGCAAACCATCCCGAGCAATTGCCTCAGCCGTCAGCAGCGCATGGTTGATGCAGCCCAGGCGCACACCAACCACCAGGATTACCGGCAGATCCAGCGCCATGGCCAGGTCTGACAGATTGTCTTGATCCGCCAACGGCACTCGCCAGCCGCCAGCGCCTTCGATCAAGGTGAAGTCCGCCTGCAGATCGAGAACCTGCCGCATTGGTGCCAGCAACGATTGCACGGTCAGCGCCACGCCAGCCTCCCGCGCTGCCAGATGCGGTGCGATCGCCGGCTCGAACGCGACCGGATTGACCTGATCGTAGGTCAACGGTATCGAGCATTCGGCCAGCAGTGCCAGTGCGTCGGCGTTGCGTAATCCCTTGGGCGTCAGCTCACACCCGGAGGCTACCGGCTTACCCGCCGCTGTGCTCAAGCCTGACAATCGCGCGGCATGCAGCAAACCTGCGGCGACGGTGGTCTTGCCGACATCGGTGTCAGTACCGGTGATGAAATAGGCTGCGCTCATAAGGGTTTCTCCAGCACGGCGTAAACCACTTGATAAGTCGCCGGCAGTCCCTGTGCCTGACGAAACTGCTCGTAAGCCTCGATCAAGCCGAGGATTCGCGCCCTGCCGGTCAAACCGCCCGGCCGACCGGGGTTCAGGTTATGCGCCCCGAGTGCCTTGAGCTCATGGGTCAGGCTGCGGACATCGGGGTAATGCAACACATGTGGATGTGTTTCAAGGCTGATGACCTTCAAGCCACTGCCCGCGCAAAGCTGCTGGTAAACACCGAACTCGCGGAAGCGGTTGACGTGCACCATGCCATCCACCTGACGCCAGCTGTCGCGCAATTCGTACAGCGTGCCTACACACAGACTAGCAAACGCGAAAATACCGCCCGGTTTCAGCACCCGATACGCTTCGTTGAGCACCGAGGCGAAATCCGCGCACCATTGCACCGCCAGGCTGGAGAAGACCAGGTCGCAGGTCGAATCCTGCAACGGCAAGCGTTCGGCATCACCGGCGATGAAATGGTTGGCGCCGCCCAAGGGACGGGCGTGATTGAGCATCCCCTCTGCGATATCAAGGGCCAGCCCGTTGCCGGCAGGAAAACGCTCACCGAGCGCACGGCTGAAATACCCGGTGCCACAACCCATGTCCAGCCATCGACCCGGGACAAAATCCTCCGGCAAGCGACGCAACAATTCATTGCCAACGTCGCGCTGCAACTCGGCCACGCTGTCGTAGCTCGCCGCCGCTCGGGAAAAGGACGCCGCTACCTGGCGTTTATCGGGCAAGCCGCCGGGCAGGTTGGGAAAGGACAAATCAGTCATCACCGGACTCATGCAAAAAGGCCTGAATCGCCCCCGCCACACCGTGGGGGTCTTCCAGAAGAAACGCGTGGCTGGCCTGTTCAATCAGACCGATTTCGACATCCGGCAGCAGCGCCAGCAAATCCCCCGCCGCTTCGGCCGGGACCAATCCGTCGAGACCACCGAACAAGTGCAATTGCGGACCGCGAAACGCCTGCAACGCTTGCCGGGTATCCAGCTGTGCAAGCAACTCCAGGCCGCTCATCAGCACCGATGGAGACGAAAGCGGTGCGCCAGCGAGCAACAGCCGCGATAGCCCGCGCGGGTCTGCGGCACCTTGGGTGCACAGCAGCGAGAAACGTTTCAACGTCATGCCCGGATCGGCTTTGCAACCGGCCAGAAACGCGTCGAAGGTCTCGCCAGGCATCCCGCTCGACCACTGCTCATGGGCGACAAAAGAAGGGTTACTCGCCAGGGTCACCAAACCGCAGCAACGGTCACCGCGCTTCGCCGCCAATTCGGATGCCAGCATGCCGCCCAATGACCAACCACCTAGCCAGGCATCCTGGGGCAGCGTCGAATCCAGTTCATCGAGCCATTCTTCAAGGTTGCTCGATTCCAGTTCCGGCAGTGGTTCGATTTCGACGCGCAGATGCTCATCCAGGCCTTGCAAGGCAGCCGCCAAGGGTTCCAGCGGAGAAATCCCGAGACCCCAGCCCGGCAGCAGAATCAGACGATCACGCATGGCTTGGCTCCGGTCCCAGTTGTTGAAAACAATCGGCCAGTCCACTTAACAATAGCTGCACCTGCGCCTCGCTGTGAGCGGCAGTCAGGGTAACGCGCAAGCGGGCGCTGCCGGCGGGCACGGTCGGTGGACGGATCGCGGTCACCATCAGGCCACGCTCACGCAGCATCTGCGACAGCCGGACCGCACGCCCGGCATCGCCAATCATGATCGGCTGGATCGGCGTGAAGCTGTCCATCAACTCCAGGCCAATCTGCTCGGCGCCTTGGCGGAACTGGCGAATCAGCGCCTGCAAATGCTCACGTCGCCAGTGTTCGCTGCGCAACAATTCCAGGCTTTTAAGCGTCGCGCAGGCCAGTGCCGGCGGCTGGCTGGTGGTGTAGATGTAGGGGCGAGCGAACTGGATCAGGCTCTCGATCAACTCCTCACTGCCAGCCACAAAAGCACCGGCCGTACCGAACGCCTTGCCGAGGGTGCCAACCAACACCGGCACGTCCTCCTGACTCAGGCCGAAATGCTCGACGGCCCCACCGCCATTGGCGCCCAGCGGACCAAAGCCGTGAGCGTCATCGACCATCAACCAGGCACCTTTGGCCTTGGCTTCCCGCGCCAGCGCCGGCAGATCGGCGATGTCACCGTCCATGCTGAACACGCCGTCGGTGACCACCAGCGTATTGCCGGTGGCCTTCTCAAGGCGGTTGGCCAGACTGGCCGCATCGTTATGCAGATAGCGATTGAAACGCGCACCGGACAGCAAACCGGCATCCAGCAACGACGCGTGATTGAGCCGGTCTTCCAGCACCGTATCGCCTTGCCCGACCAATGCGGTGACCGCGCCGAGGTTGGCCATGTAGCCGGTGGTGAACAGCAGTGCGCGCGGGCGGCCGGTGAATTCGGCAAGGGCTTCTTCCAGCGCGTGATGCGGGCCGCTGTGGCCAATCACCAGATGCGAAGCACCACCGCCCACGCCCCAACGAGACGCGCCGGCGCGCCAGGCTTCGATCACTTGCGGGTGATTGGCCAGGCCCAGGTAATCGTTGTTACAGAACGCCAGCAATGGCTGACCATCGACCACCACTTCCGGGCCTTGAGGGCTTTCAAGAAGCGGGCGCTGGCGATAAAGGTTTTCGGCACGACGGGCAGCAAGGCGTGCGGCGAGATCGAAAGACATGCAGGCCTCGAAGATCAGAGTGTAGGAGCCTGCTTGCTGGCGATAGCATCACCACGGTCATCAGACAGACCGTGGTGATGCTATCGCCAGCAAGCAGGCTCCTACAGGGTTTTGCGTGGGTTAAACAGCAGCGTTATAGAACTGCTCGCTGCTCTTCTGCTCCACCAGTGCCTGTTCGATGGCGGCCTGATGCACTTCGTCGGCGTGCTCTTCGCGGGCTTCCGGCAGGATGCCCAGACGCGAGAACAGTTGCATGTCCTTGTCTGCCTGCGGGTTGGCGGTGGTCAGCAGTTTTTCGCCGTAGAAAATCGAGTTGGCGCCGGCAAAGAACGCCAGAGCCTGCATCTGCTCGTTCATCGCTTCGCGACCGGCGGACAGGCGTACGTGGGATTTCGGCATCAGGATGCGTGCAACGGCGAGCATGCGGATGAAGTCGAACGGATCGACGTCGTCGGCATTTTCCAGCGGCGTGCCGGCGACTTTCACCAACATGTTGATCGGCACCGACTCTGGATGCTCTGGCAGGTTGGCCAGCTGGATCAGCAGGTTGGCGCGGTCGTCGAGGGACTCGCCCATGCCGAGAATGCCGCCGGAGCAGATCTTCATCCCCGAATCACGCACGTAGGCCAGGGTTTGCAGGCGCTCGCTGTAAGTGCGGGTGGTAATGATGCTGCCGTAGAACTCCGGCGAGGTGTCGAGGTTGTGGTTGTAGTAGTCCAGGCCGGCTTCGGCCAGGGCGACGGTCTGGTCCTGATCGAGACGACCAAGGGTCATGCAGGTTTCCAGGCCCATGGCTTTCACGCCTTTGACCATCTCCAGCACGTAAGGCATGTCTTTGGCCGACGGGTGTTTCCACGCCGCGCCCATGCAGAAACGGGTCGAACCGATCGCCTTGGCGCGAGCAGCCTCTTCGAGGACCTTCTGCACTTCCATCAGCTTTTCTTTTTCCAGGCCAGTGTTGTAGTGACCCGACTGCGGACAATATTTGCAATCTTCAGGGCACGCGCCGGTCTTGATCGACAGCAGGGTGGAAACCTGGACGCGATTGGCGTCGAAATGCGCGCGGTGCACCGTCTGCGCCTGGAACAGCAGGTCATTGAATGGCTGAACGAAGAGTGCTTTGACTTCAGCCAAAGACCAGTCGTGACGCAGGGTGGCAGTGGTGCTGGCGCTCATGGGCGATTCCTTGGTTATGCTTGGCAAGCGACTGGGGAATGGAATGCCCACAGACGCGACACGGATGTTCGGCATATTTAAGGAAGACTCATGCACTGTCAACCACGATACGAAGGACCGGTTTACATCTGGTTAAAAAACAAACAATCCTGTTTGCTCTGCTCAGAGGTCGCAGACGACACCATACCGATCTGCATGGCCTGCGAAACCGAGCTGCCCTGGCTGGACGACCAATGCCACACCTGCGCCCTGCCCTTGCCCGCCACCGGTCTGACGTGCGGCCAATGCCTGAAACAACCGCCAGCCTTCGAGCGAGTCGCCGCGCCCTGGACTTACAGCTTTCCCGTCGACAGTTTGATCACCCGCTTCAAGCACAGCGCAAAATGGCCGTTTGGCCGCCTGCTCGCCGAACTTCTTGCTCAGTTCCTGCAACATCGCTTCGATGAAGATCTGGATCGGCCCGACGCGCTGATACCGGTACCGCTGGCCCCCAAGCGGCTGCGACAGCGGGGTTTCAACCAGGCGGTGATGCTCGCCCGCTGGCTCAGTGCCGGCCTCGACATTCTTTGTGATGAAACGCTGTTGGTGAGGACTCAGGACACCAGCGCGCAACAAGACCTTAATGCCGATGCACGTAAAAAGAACCTGCGCCACGCCTTCGCCCTGGCGCCCGAGGCTTCGGTCAAAGGTCGCCACTTCGCACTGGTGGACGATGTGCTGACCACCGGCGCCACCGCACAGGCCCTGGCCCGGCTGTTAATGGCGGCGGGTGCGACGCGGGTCGACGTCTACTGCCTGGCCCGTACCCCCAAACCTGGCGATGGGGCCTGACTTGACTCCCGCACGCCAAGTCGCCAACGTCCCATCCATCGCCACAGCCCAAAGCGCCTTGCCATGTCCTTGCCTACGTTGTTGTCCCAGCACATTGTCCGTCGTCCGCAGCGCATCGCGTTGCTGCAACACATCGCCGAACAGGGCTCGATCACCCGCGCCGCAAAAAGCGCCGGCCTGAGTTACAAGGCCGCGTGGGACGCCATCGACGAGCTGAACAACCTCGCGCAGAAACCACTGGTGGAGCGCAGCGTTGGTGGCAAGGGCGGCGGTGGCGCCAAATTGTCCAGCGAAGGCGAGCGCGTGTTGCGCCTGTATCAAAAGCTGCAAGCGTTGCAGGCTCAGGTTCTGGAAGCCGCCGAAGAGGCCAGCGACCTGGACTTGCTCGGTCGGCTGATGCTCAGAACCAGCGCGCGCAATCAATTGCACGGCAAGGTCGTGGCGATCGATGCACAGGGGCGCAACGACCGGATCCGCCTTGAACTGGCCGAAGGCTTGCTCATTGACGCGCAGATCACTCACGACAGCACCCTGCGCCTGGAGCTGGAAACGGGTACCGAAGTGGTCGCACTGATCAAGGCCGGTTGGCTGGAACTGCTTGGCATCGATCAAGCTGCAACACATGGCAACAATTGCCTGAAGGGCACGATCGAAGAAATCCTCGACGCTGAAGACAGCCCCAGCGAAGTGCGCATCGGCCTGCCCAATGGCCAGACACTTTGCGCCCTGGCCGAGCCGCTGCACCTGAAAAACCTCGGGCTTGCCGCCGGTAAACCGGTGCAGGTGCAGTTCGCGCCATCGAACATCCTGCTGGGTACACCGCTCTAGCCTGCAGGCGCTGCAACAAAAGCTTCATCAACCGCCCTTAAGGTGGCTGCAAAAACCCGCAGGGAGCCTGATGTGAGCCTATTAGAAGACAACCAACCCACCGACCTCGAAAAAATGGTCGGCCTCAGCCGTCGTGGTTTCATCAGCGCCGGCGCCCTCTGCGGTGCGGCGATGTTTCTCGGTGGCAACCTGTTGAGTCGCAGCGTGCTGGCCGCCAGCGTCAGCGCCGGTTCCAGCAAACTGTTGGGCTTCGACAGCATTGCCGTCGCCACGACCGATACCATCACCCTGCCGCCGGGCTACAAGTCCTCGGTTTTGATTAGCTGGGGCCAGCCGCTGCAAAAGAATGGCCCGGCATTCGATCCTAGCGGTAACGGCACGGCCCAGGCGCAGGAAGTCCAGTTCGGCGACAACAACGACGGCATGAGCCTGTTCGAATTCCCCGGTGACAAAGACCGGGCGCTGATGGCGATCAACAACGAATACACCAATTACCGCTACCTCTACCCCCACGGCGGCATGCCGCAATCGGCGGAAGATGTGCGCAAGGCCCTGGCCTGCGAAGGCGTGTCAGTGATCGAAGTGCAGCGCAAGAACGGCCAGTGGCAGTTCGTCCAGGGCTCGCGCTACAACCGGCGCATTCACGGTAATGCGCCCATCAAACTGAGCGGCCCCGCAGCGGGTCACGATCTGCTGAAAACCAGTGCCGACAAACACGGCAAGAAAGTCCTCGGCACCTTCCAGAACTGCGCCAACGGCAAAACGCCGTGGGGCACTTATCTGACCTGCGAAGAGAACTTCACCGACTGCTTCGGCAGCAGCAATGCCGAGCAAAAATTCGACGCCGCGCAGAAACGCTACGGCGCAGTGGCAACCAGCAAAGACATCAACTGGCATCAACACGATCCACGCTTCGACCTGGCGAAAAATCCCAACGAACTCAACCGCCACGGCTGGGTGGTGGAAATCGACCCGTTCGATCCGCAATCGACGCCGGTCAAACGCACCGCGCTGGGCCGCTTCAAACATGAAAACGCTGCCCTGGCCGAAACCAACGACGGTCGCGCCGTGGTGTACATGGGCGACGACGAACGTGGCGAGTTCATCTATAAATTCGTCAGCCGCGACAAGATCAACCACAAAAACCCCAAAGCCAACCGCGATCTGCTGGACCACGGCACCTTGTACGTGGCGCGTTTCGATGCGGGCGACGGCAGCGCCGATCATCCGAAAGGCCAGGGCCAGTGGATCGAACTGACCCACGGCAAAAACGGCATCGACGCCAGCAGCGGCTTTGCCGATCAGGCCGAAGTGCTGATTCATGCACGTCTCGCAGCCAGTGTGGTAACCGCCACGCGCATGGACCGCCCGGAATGGATCGTCGTCAGCCCCAAGGACGGCCAGGTCTATTGCACCCTGACCAACAACGCCAAGCGCGGCGAAGAAGGCCAACCGGTGGGCGGCCCGAACCCACGCGAGAAGAACGTCTACGGGCAGATCCTGCGCTGGCGCACCGACCGCGACGATCACGGTTCGAATAGCTTTGCCTGGGACCTGTTTGTGGTCGCCGGCAACCCGGGCGTCCACGCCGGCACGCCGAAGGCCGGCTCGTCAAACATCACCCCGCAGAACATGTTCAACAGCCCGGACGGCCTGGGCTTCGACAAGGCCGGACGCTTGTGGATTCTGACCGACGGCGACACGAGCAATGCGGGCGACTTCGCGGGCATGGGCAATAACCAGATGCTGTGCGCCGACCCGGCAACCGGTGAGATCCGCCGTTTCATGGTCGGGCCGGTGGGCTGTGAGGTGACGGGGATCAGCTTCTCGCCGGATCAGAAGACCTTGTTTGTCGGGATTCAGCATCCGGGGGAAAACGGCGGGTCGACATTCCCTGAACACCTGCCCAATGGCAAGCCGCGGTCTTCGGTGATGGCGATTACCCGCGAGGATGGCGGAATCGTCGGCGCCTGACAGGGCCTCTTCGCGGCAAGTCTCGCGCCTACTGCAGGAGCAAGGCTTGCCCGCGAAAGCGTCAGCCCAAACCACACTTACCTCAAGCCCACCCCCTAAAGAGGCCCCGTCTGCGCTACCATGCTTGGCCGGACGCGGCAGCCTGCCGCGCGCAGGAGTCAGCATGGCCCACCCGTTTGAAACCCTCACCCCAGACCTCGTGCTCGATGCCGTCGAAAGCATCGGCTTTCTCAGCGACGCCCGTATTCTGGCGCTCAACAGCTACGAGAACCGTGTCTATCAGGTCGGCATCGAAGACTCCGAGCCGCTGATCGCCAAGTTTTACCGTCCGTTGCGCTGGACCAACGAAGCGATTCTCGAAGAACACCAATTCACCTTCGAACTCGCCGAGTGCGATATACCGGTGGTCGCGCCGCTGATCCACAACGATGAAAGCCTGCACGAACATGCCGGATTCCGTTTCACCCTGTTCCCGCGCCGGGGTGGTCGCGCACCGGAGCCAGGCAACCTTGATCAGCTGTATCGCCTGGGCCAACTGCTGGGTCGTCTGCATGCGGTCGGCGCTACAAAACCGTTCGAACACCGTGAAGTGCTTGGGGTGAAAAACTTCGGTCACGACTCATTGGCCACCTTGCTCGAAGGCAATTTCGTACCGCGCAGTCTGCTGCCGGCCTACGAGTCCGTCGCCCGCGACTTGCTCAAGCGCGTGGAAGAGGTCTACCAGGCCACGCCACACCAGAACATCCGCATACATGGCGATTGCCACCCCGGCAACATGATGTGCCGCGATGAAATGTTCCACATCGTCGACCTCGACGACTGCCGCATGGGCCCGGCGGTGCAGGATATCTGGATGATGCTGGCGGGTGACCGCCAGGAATGTCTGGGGCAACTGTCGGAACTGATGGACGGCTACAGCGAATTCCACGACTTCGACCCGCGGGAACTGGCACTGATCGAACCGCTGCGCGCCTTGCGGTTGATGCACTACAGCGCCTGGCTCGCCCGTCGCTGGGACGACCCGGCCTTCCCTCGCAGCTTTCCGTGGTTCGGCACCGAGCGCTATTGGGGCGATCAAGTGTTGGCGTTGCGTGAGCAATTGGCGGCACTGAATGAAGAGCCATTGAAACTCTTCTAAACACCGCGTCCCTGTAGGAGCGAGCGGTGCGGCGATCCGACTTGTCCGCGAAGAACGATAATGCGGTTTGCCTGACATACCGAGTCATCGTTCTTCGCGGGCAAGCCTCGCTCCTACAAAAAAGGCCACACATCTATACAATCCCTTCTTTGTTAGCTGCCTAAGCAAGGATTCTCATGCAAGCCGCCAACCTGCGTCGCGGGTACATCCTGGGCCTGAGTGCCTACATCATCTGGGGACTTTTCCCGCTCTACTTCAAAGCCATCGCCAGCGTGCCCGCCGTGGAGATCATCATCCACCGAGTGCTTTGGTCCGCGTTGTTCGGCGCCTTGCTGTTGCTCGTCTGGAAACATCCCGGCTGGTGGCGTGAGCTGCGTGAAAATCCACGGCGGCTGGCGATCCTAGCCCTGAGCGGCACGCTGATCGCGGCCAACTGGCTGACTTACGTCTGGTCGGTGAACAACGGACGCATGCTTGAGGCCAGCCTCGGTTACTACATCAACCCGTTGGTAAACGTGCTGCTGGGGATGCTGATCCTCGGCGAACGGCTAAGGCGCATGCAGTGGATCGCGGTGGGGCTGGCGGCGGTCGGTGTCGCGCAGCAAGTGTGGCAGGTCGGCAGCCTGCCGTGGGTGTCGCTGGTGTTGGCATTGACCTTTGGCTTCTACGGCCTGATCCGCAAGCAGGCACCGGTCAAGGCGTTGCCGGGGCTGGTGGTGGAAACCTGGATGCTGGTGCCGATTGCTGTCGCCTGGCTGCTGTTCAACCCGACGGCGACCAGCGCGCAAGCCGCATTCTGGACCAGCTCCGAAGCCTGGTGGCTGGTAGCCGCCGGTCCGGTGACGCTGGTGCCGCTGGTGTGTTTCAACGCCGCCGCACGGCACTTGCCCTACACCACCCTCGGATTTCTCCAGTACCTGGCGCCGACGCTGGTGCTGTTGCAAGCCGTACTGCTGTTTGGCGAACACTTGTCGTCCAGCACGCTGGTGGCGTTCATCTTTATCTGGGCAGGTCTGGCGGTTTACAGCGTCGACGCGTGGATAAGTCTGCGCCGCCGCAGTTGATCAGAAAACGTACAAATCTCTACAGGCCACGTCTCCCGTGGCCTGCATCCATCCTTCCCAAGGTTATCCACAACGTGATCCCCGGCGTTTGTGCGCAAGTCACTGAAACTGCTGGTTTTTTGATCAGATCCTGAAGAGCCCCGGCCGGCGTGGGCTGGCGGGGTGTCTCTACAGGTTATCCACAGGCAGGTGCACGTATAACTTGGATAACCTGTTCAAGGTTCGCTGCGCAGTACCAATTCGACCATCAGGTCGTCCGCCAGGGTTTCCAGGCGCGATTGCAGCACCTCCAGCGACAAAGTCAGGGGCACCGCGAGGATTGCTTCGGCATGGAACAACGGCTCACTGCTCATCGGCGCCGGACGCACTTCGGTCACCAGCCGCTCCAGGCTCACCCCTTGCTCACTCAGCAGACGCGTAATGTCCCGCACAATGCCCGGACGATCATTGCCCACCAGTTCCATGGCAATCGGCTTCCAGGTGCAGGATTGTTCGATGCTGCTTTCGGCGATCATCACGCGGATGCCCTGGGTCGACAGTCCCTGTAGGGCGTCTACCAGTTCATCGTAGGCTTCGGCCGGTACGCCTACCCGAAGAATCCCGGCGAACTGCCCGGCCATGCGCGACATTCGGCTCTCCAGCCAGTTGCCGCCATGCTCGGCAATGCATTGGGCAATGCGCTCGACCTGCCCAGGCTTGTCCGGGGCGAATACCGTGAGTACGAGATGGTCCATGGCGCAGCCCTCTTGTCATGACTTTTGTTATGGAAAGGCAAGTATAGGCAAGGGGCTGGATGTGGCGAGGGGGCTTGCCCCCGTTGGGTCGCAAAGCGGCCCCTTGAGTTTCTCCAGCGTGTTCGCATCAGGCGATCTACGACTGCTTCGCAGCCGAACGGGGGCAAGCCCCCTCGCCACAAAGGCAATGCCCCATAGCAGGGCATCGAAGATTATGTGTACAAGTTTTTATATTTAGCTGGAACAATCCAATAGTTTTTTGAGAACATCCCGTCCCCCGACATGACTGCAATGCGTCATGGGGTCGCAGAACGACGTAATTAGTCTAATTTTCACAACCGCAATTCATCATGTAGTATGCCGCAGCGCGCACTACATAACGTTGGATCGATGTCTGCCGCAGGCACACTCGCAACCCTGAAAGCCCCGTCAGCAAGGCCGCAATGCCGTTGATCGGAACGAACCCAGCCGCCAGCAATGGCATGTACTGGTAGAAGGGTTTGTGGTTTAAATGGCCAGAGGCTTCATTGTTAAATTGAAGAGCTGAAAAGCGAAATAGCTGAGCAGAGTGAGGCAAGCAATGACTGAACACGTTCAAGTCGGTGGCCTGCAGGTCGCCAAAGTCCTGTTCGACTTCGTGAACAACGAAGCCATTCCCGGTACCGGCCTCACCGCCGACACGTTCTGGGCCGGTGCCGACAAGGTCATCCATGACCTGGCACCGAAGAACAAAGCCCTACTCGCCAAACGCGATGATTTCCAGGCTCGCATTGATGCCTGGCACCAGGCTCGTGCAGGTGTTGCGCACGATGCGGTGGCCTACAAAGCCTTCCTGCAAGACATCGGTTATCTGCTGCCAGAAGCGGCCGATTTCCAGGCAACGACACAAAACGTCGATGACGAAATCGCCCGCATGGCCGGCCCACAGTTGGTGGTGCCGGTGATGAACGCGCGCTTCGCGCTCAACGCCTCGAACGCCCGCTGGGGTTCGCTGTATGACGCGCTCTACGGCACCGACGCCATCAGCGAAGCGGATGGCGCGGAAAAGGGCAAAGGCTACAACAAGGTACGTGGCGACAAGGTTATTGCCTTCGCCCGTGCGTTCCTCGACGAAGCCGCGCCATTGGCTGCCGGCTCCCACGTCGATTCCACCGGCTACAAGATCGTTGACGGCAAACTGGTTGTCGCCCTCAAGGGTGGTAGCAACACCGGCTTGCGCAACGATGCCCAACTGATCGGTTTCCACGGCGATGCAGCGGCTCCGACCGCGATCCTGCTGAAGAACAACGGCCTGCACTTCGAAATCCAGATCGACGCCAGCACCCCGGTCGGCCAGACCGACGCGGCCGGTGTCAAAGACATCCTGATGGAAGCCGCGCTGACCACCATCATGGACTGCGAAGACTCGGTCGCCGCCGTCGATGCCGATGACAAAGTGGTGATCTACCGCAACTGGCTCGGCCTGATGAAGGGCGATCTGTCGGAAGAAGTCTCCAAGGGCGGTCAGACCTTTACCCGCACCATGAACGCCGACCGCACCTACACCGCTCTCGATGGCAGCGAACTGAGCCTGCACGGTCGCTCGCTGTTGTTCGTGCGCAACGTCGGTCACCTGATGACCATTGACGCGATCCTCGACAAAGACGGCAACGAAGTGCCAGAAGGCATTCTCGACGGTCTGGTGACTTGCCTCGCGGCGATCCATAGCCTCAACGGCAACAGCTCGCGCAAGAACAGCCGTACCGGTTCGGTCTACATCGTGAAGCCGAAGATGCACGGCCCGGAAGAAGCCGCGTTTACCAACGAGCTGTTCGGTCGCATCGAAGACGTCCTCGGCCTGCCGCGCAATACGCTGAAAGTCGGGATCATGGACGAGGAGCGCCGTACTACGGTCAACCTCAAGGCCTGCATCAAGGCTGCCAGCGAGCGCGTAGTGTTCATCAACACCGGTTTCCTCGACCGCACGGGCGATGAAATCCACACCTCCATGGAAGCCGGCCCGATGGTGCGCAAGGCCGACATGAAGGCCGAGAAGTGGATCAGTGCCTACGAGAACTGGAACGTCGACATCGGTTTGAGCACCGGCCTGCAAGGTCGTGCCCAGATCGGTAAAGGCATGTGGGCCATGCCCGACCTGATGGCCGCCATGCTGGAACAGAAAATCGCTCACCCATTGGCCGGTGCCAACACCGCCTGGGTTCCATCGCCGACAGCTGCTGCGCTGCACGCGTTGCACTACCACAAGGTCGACGTGTTCGCCCGTCAGGCCGAACTGGCCAAACGTGCGCGTGCTTCGGTGGACGACATCCTGACTATCCCGCTGGCTGTGAATCCGAGCTGGACTGCGGAACAGATCAAGAACGAACTGGACAACAACGCCCAAGGCATTCTCGGTTACGTGGTGCGCTGGATCGACCAGGGCGTAGGTTGCTCGAAAGTGCCGGACATCAACGACGTCGGCCTGATGGAAGACCGTGCGACGCTGCGTATTTCCAGCCAGCACATCGCCAACTGGCTGCGCCACGGCATCGTTACCGAAGCGCAAGTGATGGAAAGCCTCAAGCGCATGGCGCCGGTGGTTGACCGTCAGAATGCCAACGACCCGTTGTACCGCCCGCTGGCACCGAACTTCGACAGCAACATCGCCTTCCAGGCGGCGGTCGAGCTGGTGGTCGAAGGCACTAAACAGCCGAACGGCTACACCGAGCCGGTTCTGCACCGTCGTCGTCGCGAGTTCAAAGCTGCCAATGGCCTTTGAGTAAACGCTGATGCCGGACGTGAAAAAGCCCTGATCGAGAGATCAGGGCTTTTTCATTTACGCTGTCTAGTCCTGAAATAGGTTCACACCTGTTTCAGGACTAGACACGCTGCGGTCCCCTGTGGCGAGGGAGCTTGCTCCCGCTCGACTGCGCAGCAGTCGTAAATCCGGTGTATGCGGTGTATCAGGGACATTGGGATCGCAGTTTTTGGGGCTGCTTCGCAACCCAACGGGAGCAAGCTCCCTCGCCACAAAAGCTGCCAACCTGGAAGTCCGCGCTACAGATCCATCCCCAGCTCATGCTTGACCAATTCAAGCAATTTTTCGCTATCGATGGGCTTGAGCAAAAAGTCCACGACGTGCAAATGCATGGCTTCGATCGCATCCTTCACGTCGGCGTCGCCGGAAACGATGATGATCGGCAATGCCGCACGTGCCGACTCACGCACTTGGCGGATCAGTTCCAGGCCATCGACGTGCCCCATCCGCAGGTCGGTAATCACCAGACCGATCGATGGCTTCTCTTCCAGCATTTTGAGCGCCGTTTCGCCACTGGCCGCCGTCATGCAGTGAATGCCATCGAGCCCCAGAATTTCCGACAGCAATTCGCGGGCATCCTTATCGTCATCGACGATCAGCACCCGCTGCGGCGGCAAGTCTGGTTCCAGCATGACGGCGCTGAGCGCTTCGCGCTCGGCATCACTCAAAATATCGTGGTCGGACATGGCGTTCTCAACGTTTTCAATGCGATCCCTGACACAGGGTGTCAGACATCGCTCAGCTGACTTCAATGTGCACTTCGTCGGAATCTTTTCCAATAGACAATGTAGGAGGTTTTTCCCACCGTTGTGTCAGACATTTCCCATATTCCGGCCGCTGCACTGCCTACCTAGACTTACGTCCAATGGGCACCCTGCCCGCAGGGGTCGACCATGCCTGGAACGATCTGAAACAACGATCCGACACAACAATCAGAAAAAGACTGCGGTAATGGTTATGAGTAAAGCGGACGCCTTCACCCAGGCAGGGAAAACCGCGGTGTTGCAGAACATCCAGGGCACTTTGCAATTCCTGCAGCGCTTCCCACCCTTCAATCAGATGGAAAACGCTCACCTGGCCTATCTGGTCGAGCAATGTCAGCTGCGTTTTTATGCCCCCGGCGAAAGCATCATCAAACCTGCCGATGGCCCGATCGAGCATTTCTACATCGTCAAACAGGGCCGGGTCGTGGGGGAGCGCCCGCACACGGCCAAGGGCGGCACCGAAACCACTTTCGAAATCACCACCGGCGAGTGTTTCCCCCTTGCCGCGCTGCTGGGCGAACGTGCAACCCGCACCGAACATCTGGCGGCCGAAGATACCTTTTGCCTACAGCTGAACAAGCTCGCGTTCATCAAACTGTTCGCACTGTCCAATCCGTTCCGCGACTTTGCCCTACGGGGTGTCAGCAGCTTGCTGGACCAGGTCAATCAGCAAGTCCAGCAAAAAGCCGTGGAAACCCTCGGCACCCAATACTCGCTCAATACCCGGCTGGGCGAATTGGCCATGCGTCACCCGGTAACCTGCAGCCCGATCACACCTCTGCGTGAAGCGGTGACGCTGATGCACGATCAGCAAGTCGGCAGCATTGTGGTGGTCGATGAGCAAAAGGCGCCGCTGGGCATTTTCACCCTGCGCGATTTGCGGCATGTGGTGGCCAACGGCACCAGCGATTTCAATGAATCCATCGAGCGGCACATGACCCGGGCGCCGTTTTTCCTGTCGCCGGACCACAGTGCCTTCGACGCAGCTATCGCCATGACCGAGCGACACATCGCCCACGTCTGCCTGGTCAAGGACCAGCGCCTGTGTGGCGTGGTTTCGGAGCGTGACCTGTTTTCCCTGCAAAGGGTCGATCTGGTGCACCTGGCGCGGACCATTCGCAGCGCCCAGCGGGTGGAAAACCTGGTGGCGATCCGCGGCGAAATCGGCCAATTGGTCGAGCGGATGCTAGCCCACGGCGCGTCCTCGACGCAGATCACCCATATCATCACCCTGCTCAACGACCACACCGTCTGCCGGGTGATCGAACTGGCCATCGCGGAGAAAGGTGATCCCGGTGTGCCGTTCAGTTGGCTTTGCTTCGGCAGCGAAGGCCGCCGCGAGCAGACGCTGCACACCGATCAGGACAACGGCATTCTGTTCGAAGCTCGCGATGCGGCCCACGCCGCCGAAATTCGCGGCAAGTTGTTGCCCATCGCCCAGCAGGTCAATCAGAGCCTGGCGCTGTGCGGCTTTACCTTGTGCAAAGGCAACATCATGGCCGGCAACCCCGAGCTGTGTTTGTCCCGGATCGAGTGGGCACGACGCTTTGCGGCATTTATCCGCGAGGCGACCCCGGAAAACCTGTTGGGGTCGAGTATCTATTTCGATCTGCGCGTGGTCTGGGGCGATGAGCGAGGCTGCGAGCAACTGCGCCGGGGCATTCTCGATCAGGTCGGCGACAACCGGTTGTTCCAGCGCATGATGGCCGAGAACGCCCTGCGCAACCGCCCGCCCGTAGGACGTTTCCGCGAATTCGTCCTGGCGCGCAAGAATGGCGAGAAAGCCACCCTCGACCTGAAACTCCAGGGCCTGACGCCATTCGTCGACGGCGCGCGAGTGCTGGCCCTGGCCCACGGCATCGACGCCAACAACACCCTGGAGCGTTTTCGCCAATTGGTGGAAAAAGAGGTCATCGATCAGCTGGACGGCGCGGCCTATGAAGAGGCGTATCACTTCATCCAGCAAACCCGCATGCAGCAACATCAGCTACAGACCCGTGAGAACTTGCCCTACTCCAACCGGGTCGATCCCGACAGCCTCAATCATCTGGACCGACGCATCCTGCGTGAATCCCTGCGCCAGGCCCAACGCCTGCAAAGCAGCCTGACCCTGCGGTATCAGTTATGAGCCTGTTTTCATGGCTGCGCCCGGCCAGTCCCGTTTTGCCCGGCGAACTGCAACACCGTCTGGATCGCTTGCCGGCCGTGGCCCAACTGAGCGACTGCAGCCTGCGCGAGCAACGCTGGGTGGTGCTCGACCTGGAAACCACCGGGCTGAATCTGAACAAGGATCGGCTGTTGTCCATCGGGGCCGTGGTGATCGAGGACGGCGCGATCGACTTCAGCCAGCAGTTCGAGCGCACGCTGCAATGCACCGAACTCAAACTCGGCCCCAGCGTGCTGATTCATGGGCTGGGTCCGAGCGCCATTGCCGCCGGCAGCGACCCCGCGCAGGCCCTGCTCGAATTCATGGAATTTGTCGGCGACAGCCCGGTGTTGGCGTTTCATGCGCCGTTCGATCAGCACATGCTCGGGCGCGCACTGAAAGAACATCTGGGTTACAAGCTGCAGCATCCGTTTCTGGACGTGGCAGACATCGCCCCGCTGCTTTGTCCCCAGGCACACTTTCGCGAGGCCGGGCTGGATGAGTGGATCGACTGGTTCAAGCTGGAGGTCTTCGAACGGCATAACGCCAGCGCCGATGCCTTGGCGACGGCGGAGCTGATGCTGATTTTGTTCAGCCGCGCGCGGCAGCAACAGATTCATAGCCCGTTGAACCTGCAGCAGCGGCTGAGTCAGTGGAAGCGGCGGCGGCAAGCGCCTTCTTTCTGACCTGTGGCGAGGGGGCTTGTCGGACCGCCGCACCGCCCCGTTGGGTCGTGAAGCGGCCCCCTGCATTTCGCCATATAAACCGCATTCGGCGGTTTTACGACTGCTGCGCAGCCGAACGGGGGCAAGCCCCCTCGCCACAAGCTCGCTCCCACACTCAAACACCAAAGCGCTATGCTCCCGACACTGCCCATGATCGAGATGCCGCCATGTCCGCCCCCAGCATGACCTTGTTCCACAACCCCGCCTCGCCCTTTGTTCGCAAAGTCATGGTGCTGCTGCACGAGACCGGCCAAACGAACCGCGTGGCGCTGCAAGCCTGCCAGCTCACGCCGGTCAGCCCGGATCAGGCTCTCAACAAAGACAACCCGCTGGGCAAGATTCCGGCGCTGCGCCTGGCCGACGGCAATGTGTTGTACGACAGCCGGGTGATCCTCGATTACCTCGATCACCAGCACGTCGGCAATCCGCTGATTCCTCGTGAAGGCTCGGCGCGCTGGCGGCGCTTGACCCTGGCTTCTCTGGCAGACGGGATCATGGATGCCGCCGTGATGATTCGCTATGAAGTGGCACTGCGCTCACCGGAGAAACATTGGGACGCATGGCTCGACGGTCAACGCGACAAGATTCGTCGCGCCCTGGCGCTGTTGGAGGCCGATGCGATTGCCGAGCTGACCAGCCATTTCGATGTGGCAGCGATCAGCGTGGCCTGTGCCTTGGGTTATCTGGATTTGCGCCATCCGGATCTGGAATGGCGCAAGGAAAATCCAAAGTTGGCCGAGTGGTATTTCGAAGTGAGTCAGCGGCCTTCGATGATCGCGACGATGCCCAAGGCTTAAATCTTCGCTGGCTGTACCGGCCTCATCGCAAGCCGGCTCGCTCCCACAGGGGATTTGTGTTGTTCACACCATCGGTGCGCAACTGAGTTCCAATGTGGGAGCGAGCCTGCTCGCGATGGCACCACACCGGATCTGACGGAAATAACTGGCAAATCCGCGTCGCCAACACCTCACCCACTCGCTGATCCTCGCGCAACCCCAACCACCGGCTCATTCCACGGCACCTATATCAAAGTCCAAGGGCTTCGCGGTTTTCTGCCCGATCCCGTACCAGTCCAGCTTGCGGGTCAGCACCATGAACACACCCAGTAGCCCGAACAACAGCAGCGAGCCCATCAACAGCGCGTAATCCTCGGCGCTCAACAAGCCGTAAAGCAGCCCGTATAACGCCGCCAACCCCGCCGAAAAGCTCAAACCGTGACGCACGCTGCGCAGCACATGGCAGACATAAAAACCGATCAACGCCACACAGCTACTCGCCGACAGCAGATACGCCAGGGCAAAGCCGATGTGTTCGGACAGCGACAACAGCAACAGGTAGAAGAACGCCAGCGCTACACCCACCAAGGCATACTGCACCGGGTGCACCGCCAGGCTTTTCAACACTTCGAACAGGAAGAAACCGGCGAAGGTCAGGACGATAAACAGCAATGCATATTTGATTGCCCGGTCGCTTTTCAGGTACTGGTCCACCGGGTCGATGAAACTCACGCCGAAACTACGACCGCTGAACGCCTCGCAATGACCGCCCGACACGCAACTGTTCAACGCTTCTTGCAGGTTGGTGGAGAAAAACGAGGTCTGCCAGTTGGCGGTAAAGCCCTGATCGGTGATTTCCCGCTGGGCCGGCAGGTAATTGCCGATGAAGCTGGGGTGAGGCCAATTGGCCGCCAGTGAAACCTTGCTGGTCTTGCCCACCGGCAGAACCTGTAACTGGCCGGTGCCTTGCAGACGCAAGTCGAAACCGAAGGCCAGCTCCGTGGCCTGTTGGGTGTCCAGCGCCGGCAACGTCACATGCACACCCTCGCCCAGCCAGCCCACCTGGCTACCCGGTACAAAATCCAGCTTCTGGCCATTGAGTTCGAGTTTCAGCGCATTTTCGATGCCGCGGATGTCGCTGATGCCAACAGCCAGGAACGGCTGATCGAAGCGGTAATCGGCGAAGTCTTCCTTGATGCCCAGTTGTGCCGGAACCGAAAAATGCCCGCTGATGCGGTTATCGGCATGGAACAGTCGCGCCTCGTAGATGCCCCGGGAGCGCAGCTCTGTCTGGACCTGGCCGTCGAGTTCGAAACGCTCCGGCAAGAAATACAAACGTCCACGCTCCTCGCCGACATCCTGATAACGCTGGTTGGTTTTTTCGTTGGTTTTCCAGGTGCGCACTGTTTTGCGATAGGGCACCACCATCAGCGGGCCGCTCAATTGCTGGCTGTAACTGGAACTGCGGGCGATGTCTTCGAGTACACCGTCACGCAGTTGCTGGCGCTCCTGGATCACGCCGTTGATCATCAGTAGCGGGATCAGCAGCAACAGAATCAGCAGGGCAATTGCCCCGAGTTTTAGGGTCAGGCTTCGGTTCATGGGACTCTCCCTGTTTGGATGGGGAAAGTCTGGATTGGGTATGTGGGGGTTTTGTGGGAGGAATGTGGAGAGTGTGTGGAATTTGCGCTCGGCGCAGCAGCTGCCGAAGGCTGCGATCTTCAGCGGCTTGAAGGCAACCGCAAACGCACTTGAACACCGCCGTCGACGTTGCCGATACTCATCACACCACCATGCAACTTGACCACTTCCTCAACGAAGTTGAGCCCCAAACCGGTGCTCTTGCGTCCACTGTCCGGACGCGGCAGTGAGTAGAAGCGCTCGCTCAAGCGTGGCAACGCATAGTCGGGAATCGCTTCGGCCTGGTTGAACAGCTTGAACTCGATCTGCTCACCGACTCGTTCGGCACACAATCGCAGCACGCCGTTCGCTGGGGTGAAGTCCAAGGCATTCTCCAGTAGATTGCCCAGCGCCTGGCGCAATAGGAACGGCTCGCCAAGCAGATTCAGATCCGCCGCAATTTGCCGTTCCACACGCAATTGCTTGCCTTCGATTCGTGCAGCCTGCGCGTTCAACAGTTCTTCCACCAAGCCCGCCAACGGCACCACCACCCGCTCCTCCAACCCTTGGCGTTGCTCAACCTGCGCCAGGTTCAACAGTCGCTCGATCAACTGCTGCATGCGCGCACTTTCGCTGTCGATGTTACTGACGAAGCGCTGCTGCTGGGCTGGCGGCATTTCGCCTTGCAGCAGCTCCGCTGCGCCACGAATCGCCGCCAGCGGGCTTTTCAATTCATGGGTCAGGGTGTGCACATAACGCTCGACGTAGGCTTTGCCCTCGAGTTGGGTACGCATGTGCTCCAGCGCCGTGGCCAGTTGTTCCAGTTCGCCCCCGCGGTAATGCGGCACCTCGACCCGGCGGCCTTCACTGACGGCCTGGGCATAGGCCGTCAACCGCCGCAGCGCCGCGCTCAGCCACCAGGACAACAGCGCACCGAACAACAAACCGAGGCCGATCAACCCGGCGCCATATGCCAACAATCGGCGCTCGGTGCGATCGACGTAAGGCTGCAGTGAGCTGTTGGGTTTGGCCACCGTCACCACGCCGATGATCTGGCCGTTGTCGCGAATCGGTGCCCCGACGTGCATCACCGACGAGTTCGAGTCATCGGGGTTGCTGCGCGTCGAACGCGCACCGTACTCGCCACGCAGGGTCAGGTAGACGTCATTCCAGCGCGAGTAGTCCTGGCCCACCGCAATCCCGCTGGAATCCAGCACCACGATGCCTTTGGCATCGGTGACGTAAATGCGGTGATTGACCTGATTCTTCGACAGGCCCCAGATTTTCGCCTGCGGTTGTCGCTCGCCATAAGCCTTGAGCAACTCGGGCCAGCGGTTCTGGCTGAGGGTGCCGGCCTTGAAGTCGTCGCGCAGGATCTCGGCCATCAGGTTGGCGGTGTCCACCAGGGTTTCTTCGGTGGACTGGCGCACACCGGGGCGGATTTCTTCCATCACGGTGTTGAGCACGAAGTAACCGGTCAGGCCGATGAACAGCACGTAAACCAGAAAAATCCGGATCCCCAGTGACATCAGCTGTGCCCCGGGCTGTAGCTGTAGCCGAGGCCACGATGAGTCTGGATCGGCTCGGCGTCGGCCTTCACCAGGCGCAACTTGGCGCGCACGCTCTTGATGTGGCTGTCGATGCTGCGCTCGTAACCGGCATCGGCGGCCACGCCCAGCGCATCGAGCAATTGCTCGCGGCTGAAGACTCGCTCAGGTTGTTCCAACAGGCATTGCAGCAAACGAAACTCATGGCGAGTCAGGCTCAGCGGCTGGTTGCGATAGCTGATCTGCACCCGATCGCCGTCGATGCGAAACAGCGCTGAAGCCACCTCCGACACCTCCGCCACCGGTCGTGGCGCCATGCGCTTGAGAATCGCCCGGACCCGCGCCGCCACTTCCCGAGGGCTGAACGGCTTGACCACGTAGTCGTCGGCGCCGATTTCCAGGCCCACCACGCGGTCGATCTCGGCGTCACGGGCACTGAGGAACATCACCGGCACGTCACTGAAACGCCGCAATTGCTTGCAGGTCTCGAAGCCGCTGATATCCGGCAGGCCGATATCGAGAATGATCAGGTCGGCCGGCGTGGCGCGCTGATGTTCGAGCGCCGCCGCGCCAAGGCTCAACCAGGTGGTGGTAAAGCCCTCGCCCTGCAAGGCGAAAATCAGGGTGTCGGCAATCGCCGCTTCGTCTTCGACAATCAGGATATGAGGCATGGCGTCCGAGCCCACTGGTTAAGTGGGCGAACGGTGCCCCAAGGCTGATTCGCCGTCAATCAGCAGTCGGGTTTGTCGGCTGTAAAGCGACGCGCCGGGTTCACTGCTGCGCCGAATTCGCGCAGGGCTTTGGCGCCGATCAGCAGTGGATAGTTGAAGCTGCTGCGGTCGGTGAGGTTGACCTCGACGGTACGCTTGACGTTGCCCAGGCACAGTTCCAGATCGACCACCGGACGCTTGGTCACTTCGCTCACGGCCTTGTCTTCATCTTCTTCATCGGCACGGTTCTTGATCTTGCTGATCCGCGCGACCTTGTGTTCGTAGACCTTGTTGCTCGCGCCTTTGGTGGCGAGACGGAAACGTACCCACTCGTCGCCGTCGCGGGTGAAGGTTTCGATGTCTTTGGCCGACAGCGACGCGGTCAGGGCGCCGGTGTCCATTTTGGCCTTGAGGACTTCACCGCCGATTTCCGGCAGCGCGATGTATTCGTAACGCCCGTACAGGGTCGGCTCGGCGGCCAGGACCGGCAGGGTCACGAGGGCAAGCAGTGCAAGGAGAGATTTCACGTAAGGGGCTTCCTTGAGGGATGTGGACGCATGGCCGAATTCTAGACCGCAAAAAACAACGATAGTTGGACCACTTCCCACTTTTGTGGCGAGGTAGCTTGCTTCCGTTGGGGGGCGCAGCGCTCGTAAAACCGTTGCCTGCGGTATACCTGAAAATCGCGGCGCCTGGTTTTAGGGCCGCTGCGCAACCCAGCGGGAGCAAGCTCCCTCGCCACAAAGGCAACAGCGATACGCTGAGAGCATACCGCTACCAAGGTGAAACATTCGTCACCACCGATTTGGCCTGCCAACCGAAGCTGCTTATCATGGCGCGCCCACACGCTTTCAAGAGTTATCTATGCGCCGCCTGCTCACCGGCTGTTTCGTTACCCTGCTGCTATTGCTCAACACGCTGGTCCTGTTCGGGCCTTTGATGGTGTTCGCGCTGCTCAAACTGCTCCTGCCCGGGCGCTTTCGCGATTACGCCTCGTGGGCGGTGATGTGGATTGCCGAAACCTGGGCCGAGATCGACAAGCTGATCTTCCGCCTGTGCATTCCCACCCAATGGGACATTCGCGGCGGCGATGAGCTGCGCGGCGACACCTCGTATCTGGTGATCGGTAACCATCAGTCCTGGGTCGATATCCCGGCGCTGATCCAGGCACTGAACCGGCGCACGCCGTTCTTCAAGTTCTTCCTCAAGAAAGAACTGATCTGGGTGCCATTCCTGGGCCTCGCCTGGTGGGCGTTGGACTATCCGTTCATGAAGCGCTACAGCAAGGCGTTCCTGGAGAAGCACCCGGAGCTGGCCGGCAAGGACCTGGAGATCACTAAACAAGCTTGCGAGTTGTACAAGCGCCAGCCGGTGACCGTGGTCAACTACCTGGAAGGCACCCGCTACACCGCGGCGAAAAGCGCCCAACAACAGTCACCGTTCACCCACCTGCTCAAGCCCAAGGCGGGCGGCGTGGCGTTCGTGCTGGCGGCGATGGGCGAACAGTTGGACGCCATTCTCGATGTGACGGTGGTGTATCCGCAGCAGAAGATTCCGGGGTTCTGGGATTTGCTTAGTGGCAACGTGCCCAAAGTGATCATCGACATCCACACCCGCGAACTGGACCCGGCACTGTGGCAAGGCGATTACGAAAACGATCCGGAGTTTCGCGAAACAATCCAGAACTGGGTCAACCAGCTCTGGATCGTGAAGGACCGGCGCATCCAGGCACTACGCGCCGAGGGCTGACTCAGCTACCGGCGCCGGTGCCCCAGATCCCGCCGAGGTTTTGCAACAGCGAACCGGCAACGCCTTGCTGACCGAGGTATTGCAGGATCACCGGGGCAAACACGCCAACCATCCCGGTGTCCATGCCCAGGGCGCTGAAGGCGTTGTTCAGGTCCTTGGTGTCTTTGACGTTACCCAGCAAGCCATCGAGCAACGCATTCTTGTCCGAGCCCGTGCCGAGCAACCCACCCAAGCCAGTCAGGCTACTGATCGCGCTGTTGCCGGCGATCTGAGCGAGGCCCGGCACGGTTTTGCTCAGTTCGGAGAAGTCCTGGCCGCTGAGCTGATTCCTCGCCAGGCCCAGCATCGCACCGGCGCCGCCGATGGCCTGCTCCGGGGTAATGTCGAGCTGCGAACCCAGGGTATTGAGCAAACCGGCGGCCTTGGGCGCCGCCGCCACGATGCCATCGACATCATCGGCCTCGACACCCTCGACATCCTCGTCGTCCTGCATCGATGACACCGCCTTGACCGCATCGCTGAGGCTTAACTGTGCAAAGGCCGGGCTGGCGGCCAGCGTCGTCAACGAAGCGACAGCCATGAGCGATGCCAGTGCAAAACAGCGTGAAACGTTCATCCAGACATCCTCTTGTGCCATGAAAGCCGCCCGGTAACGGCGGGGCGGCAAAACTGCTGATTGGACCGGATGTACGCCAGCATGTTCCTCGTTTGCGTGGGCATTTATCCCCAGGTGGCGTCTATAAAACGTGCCTCCTGGGACGCAACCGATGAACGGTATGACCGAACCGGCTGCATCTGAGTTCTGGACAATGAGGTCAACTGGAAAGCGACGTCTACGGCATGGAGCAAATCAGATTATCGTTCGAGTTCCATTGGTGATCGCTCATTTTCTCTGAGCAATTACGTGCCACTCGCCATAAAAAAGGGCGACATCACTGTCGCCCTTTTTTCCGTCTTGCTCCAGGCCTTACGCCGCACTAAACAACTTGTGCGGATCGATCACAAACTTCTTCGGCACGCCCGCGTCGAACTCGCCGTAACCCCGTGGCGCGTCATCCAGGCTGATGACTTCCACGCCGACGATTTCGGCAATCTTGATGCGGTCCCACATGATCGCCTGCATCAGCTGGCGGTTGTACTTCATCACTGGCGTCTGGCCGGTGTGGAAGCTGTGGGATTTGGCCCAGCCCAGGCCGAAGCGAATGCTCAGGCTGCCCATTTTCGCGGCAGCGTCCACTGCACCCGGATCTTCGGTGACGTACAGGCCAGGAATACCGATTTTGCCAGCGACGCGAACCACGCCCATCAGCGAGTTGAGTACGGTGGCGGGAGCCTCGTGCTTCACGCCGGCATGGCCGTGACCGCGAGCTTCGAAGCCTACGGCATCGACGGCGCAGTCCACTTCTGGTTCGCCCAACAGTGCAGCGATTTGTTCGTGCAGTGGGGTGTCTGTCGACAGGTCGGCGATTTCGAAACCCTGAGCCTTGGCATGGGCCAGGCGGATCGGGTTGACGTCACCGATGATCACCACAGCAGCACCCAACAGGCGAGCGGAAGCGGCAGCTGCCAGGCCAACCGGGCCGGCGCCGGCAATGTACACGGTGCTGCCAGGGCCGACGCCGGCAGTCACTGCGCCGTGGTAACCGGTGGGCAGGATGTCGGAGAGACAGGTCAGGTCACGGATTTTTTCCATGGCCCGGTCGCGATCTGGAAGTTTCAGCAGGTTGAAGTCGGCATACGGTACAAACGCGTATTCGGCCTGGCCACCGGTCCAGTCACCCATGTCGACATAACCATAGGCACCGCCCGGACGCGCCGGGTTAACGCTCAGGCAGACGCCAGTATGTTGCTCTTTGCACGAACGGCAACGGCCACAGGCAACGTTGAAAGGTACCGACACCAAGTCGCCGATCTGCAGGTTCTCGACACCGCTGCCCTTCTCGATCACTTCACCCGTGATCTCGTGGCCCAGCACCAGACCGGTCTGAGCGGTGGTACGCCCGCGCACCATGTGCTGATCGGAACCACAGATGTTGGTGGAAACTACGCGCAGGATGACACCGTGCTCGATCTTCCTGCCGCGCGGGTCCTGCATTTTGGGATAGTCGATTTTCTGTACTTCGACCTTGCCTGCGCCGAGATACACCACACCACGATTACCAGACATGCTTTCACCTCGCTGTTGTTTTTATGTAGCGGTCGCGTCGCCAGGAAACGGCGGCGCGTTGATTGCTCGATAAATCAAAAGATCGTCCGAACGCGGCCCGAACCTTCGGCAGCGTCTACAGAGGCAGGCGATCTTTTCAGGCAGTAAAAACGCTAGAGAACAACTGTCCTGTTAGCGTTAAGGAACACGCGTCTTTCAATGTGATAACCCACCGCCCGCGCCAACGTCAGCCCTTCGATATCCCGCCCCTTGGCGATCAAGTCTTCGGGATAGTGGCTGTGATCCACGGCTTCCACGCCCTGGGCGATGATCGGACCTTCATCCAGATCGTTGTTGATGTAATGCGCCGTGGCGCCGACCAGTTTCACGCCTTTGTTGTAGGCCTGGTGATACGGCTTGGCGCCCTTGAAGCCCGGCAGCAGGGAGTGGTGAATGTTGATCGCCTTGCCGTCGAGTTTGCGGCACAGCTCTGGCGACAGAACCTGCATGTAGCGGGCAAGGATCACCAGCTCGGCGCCGGCCTCTTCGATCACCTGCCAGACCTGGCGCTCTTGCGATGGTTTGTCGTTGGGGTCCAGCGGAAAGTGGTAGTACGGAATCTGGTGCCAGTCGGCCAACGGCTTGAGGTCCGGGTGGTTGGAGACCACCGCGACCACGTCCATCGACAACTGGCCGATGCGCTGGCGGTAGAGCAAGTCGTTGAGGCAGTGATCGGCCTTGGAGACCATGATCACCACTTTCGGCCGGTAGTTCGGCGGGGTCAGCTCGAAGACCATCCCGAAGGCGGCACCACGCTCCGCCAGGCCTGCGCGGAAGGCTTGTTCGTCGAAAGCGTCGGGTTGCCGAAACTCCACTCGGATGAAGAAACGGCCTGAGAGCCGGTCATCAAAGGAGTGGTGCTCGGTGACGTAGCAGCCCTGCTCGAACAGAAAGCGGGTCACCGCATCCACGGTGCCGAGGACGCTTGGGCAGTCGGCGGTCAGAATCCATGTGTCTGGGGCGCGGCTCATAGTGCGGTGACTCCTGCTGCTACATCTGTGATCAGAGAGAACTCTGTGGCGAGGGAGCTTGCTCCCGCTGGGTTGCGAAGCGACCCCTATGTCAGCAACCGCATTCCTGCAGAAGGAACGCGGATTCAGGTTTTACGACTGCTGCGCAGCCGAGCGGGAGCAAGCTCCCTCGCCACAATTACGCCTGGACGCTAAGCCCGTACTCAGCCGACGCATCCTGCAACCACAACCACCAGTAATCCGAGAAGCTGCGGCGAATCAGCAGTTCCCAGGTGTCTTCGGCGGTATGGCGGATCATCAGTTGCGACTTGGCGAACACCGTGCCCACAGCCTTGCCCACCGGGAAGTTGTTGGGGTGCACGTCGTAGCTGGTGGACTTCATCAGCACCTGACGCACGTTCGGGCCGCTGAGTTCGAGGATCTGCTGGCCACCGCTGACGTTGACGATCTGGATGTGCAGGTCGCCCAGCGCTTCACGGAGTTTTTTCTCGGCGGCGAATTCTTCACCGGTCGGCACGACCAGCAGCCATTCATCCGGCCCCATCCATTGCAGGCTGGTTTCGCCTTTGATGATCACGGTCAGCGCACCTGGCAACTCGATGCCAAGGGCCTTGTGCACACCAGCGGCGAACGCGGCGTCGTGGCCATCGCCACGGATAGTCAGGTGACCGAGGAGTTTTTTCTCACGCACGATCACGCCGGCGTTCTTGCGACCCTTGCCCACCAGGCTGGCGAGGTCGGCATGATGCAGCGACGACTCGGCCTTGGCCCCGGTGGTTGGGCGTTGTTGGTAAACATTGGCTGCGGTCATAAAGCACCTGTCTTGAACTTGAATTCTTTGTCGCCCCCCGCGCCTGGCGCGGGGGGTGATCGATTACACGTTCTGGCGATCGCCTTTCGGATCGAAGAACACCGAAGAAACGATTTCCGCCTCGATCACGCTGCCGTCGGCCAGCGGTGCGAACACCCGCTCACCCATGCGCTTCAAGCCGCCCTTGACCACGCCCATGGCAAACGAATAGCCCAGGGAGTTGTGCAAGTAACTGGAAGTCACGTGACCCACCATGGTCATCGGAATCGCTTGCTTGGTGTTGAACACCAGTTGCGCACCTTCCGGCAGCCATTTGGTCGGATCGATCGGCTTCAGGCCAACCAGCTGTTTGCGCTGATCACGCACACAGTCTTCGCGGTTCATGCCACGCCAGCCGATCCACGAGAACGGTTTGGTGCGACCGACACACCAGCCCATGTTCAGGTCGTCCGGGGTCATCGAGCTGTCAGTATCCTGACCGACGATGATGAAGCCCTTCTCGGCCCGCAGTACGTGCATGGTTTCAGTGCCATATGGCGTCAGGTTGTACTTCTTGCCAGCATCAACAATTTTTTCCAGCACGCCCATCGCATAGTCGGCCTGCACGTTGACTTCGTACGACAGCTCACCGGTAAACGAAATCCGGAAAATCCGCGCCGGCACGCCACCGACCAGGGCTTCTTTCCAGGTCATGAACGGGAAGGCTTCGTTGCTCAGGTCGGCGTCGGTGACTTCGCTGAGCAGCTTGCGGCTGTTCGGCCCGGACAGGGTCATGGTTGCCCAGTGATCCGTCACGGAAGTGAAGTACACCTTCAGGTCTGGCCATTCGGTCTGGTGGTAGATTTCCAGCCATTGCAGCACGCGCGCAGCGCCGCCGGTGGTGGTGGTCATCACGAAATGGTTGTCGGCCAGGCATGCAGTCACGCCGTCGTCGAACACCATGCCGTCTTCTTTACACATCAGGCCGTAGCGCGCCTTGCCCACGTCGAGCTTGGTCCAGGCGTTGGTGTAGATACGGTTGAGGAACTCGCGGGAGTCCGGGCCCTGGATGTCGATCTTGCCCAGGGTCGAAGCGTCCAGCAGGCCGACGCTGTCGCGCACGGCTTTGCATTCGCGTTTGACGGCGGCATGCAGGTCTTCACCGTTTTTCGGGAAGTACCAAGGACGTTTCCACTGACCGACGTCTTCGAACTCGGCGCCATTCTTAACGTGCCAGTGATGCAGCGCGGTGAAGCGAACCGGCTCGAAGATGTGCCCACAGTGACGACCGGCCACGGCGCCGAAAGTCACCGGCGTGTAGTTCGGGCGGAACATGGTGGTGCCCATCTGCGGGATGGTCACGTTCAGCGAACGGGCAGCGATGGCCAGGCCGTTGACGTTGCCGAGCTTGCCCTGATCGGTGCCGAAGCCCAGTGCGGTGTAGCGCTTGACGTGCTCGACCGACTCGAAGCCTTCGCGGGTCGCCAGTTCGATGGCGGCTGCGGTGACGTCGTTCTGCAGGTCGACGAATTGCTTCGGCGCACGGGCAGTGGCTTTTTCGTGAGGCACCTGGAACAGCGCCAGCGTCGGCTCTTCGAGTCGGCTCAGGGCTTTGGGCAGTACGCCTTCGACCTTGCCGAATCCAGCTTCGCTGGCAGCGCGAGCACCGCCTTCAAAACCATCGGCCAACGAATCGCCGAGGCTGTAGACGCCGTTGATGCCACCGACGCACACGCGTTTCTGCGGTGCTTCGCCCGGTACGAAACCGAGGATGTCTTCACGCCAGATCGGCTTGCCACCCAGGTGCGAAGCCAGGTGAACCACCGGGCTGTAGCCGCCGGAGCTGGCGACCAGGTCGCAATCGAGCCATTCGCCCGGGCTGGTCACGGTGTGTGCTTTTACATCAATCGCTGCAACGCGAGCGGCGGTCACGTGCTTGCTGCCACGGGCCTCGATCACGGCGCTGCCGGTCAGGATGCGAATGCCTTTGGCGCGCGCTTCTTCCACCAGCGCACCGCGAGGGTTGCTGCGGGCGTCGGCGATGGCCACCACTTGCAGGCTGGCGTCGAGCCAGTCCAGGGCAACGCGGTAGGCGTGGTCGTTGTTGGTCGACAGCACCAGTTTCTTGCCCGGTGCCACACCGTAGCGACGCACGTAGGTCGACACAGCGCCGGCGAGCATGTTGCCCGGCACGTCGTTGTTGCCGTAAACCAGTGGACGCTCGTGGCTGCCTGTCGCCAGCACCACGCGCTTGGCGCGAACCCGGTGGATGCGCTGACGCACCTGGCCGATCGGAGCGCGGTCGCCGAGGTGATCGGTGAGGCGCTCGTGAATGGTCAGGAAGTTATGGTCGTGGTAACCGTTGACCGTGGCGCGCGGCAACAGCAGCACGTCAGGGGTGTTTTTCAGCTCGGCGATGACGCTGGCAACCCACTCGGTAGCTGGTTTGCCATCGAGGCTTTCGCGGGAGTCGAGCAGGCTGCCGCCGAACTCTTCCTGCTCATCGGCCAGGATCACACGGGCGCCGCTGCGGGCAGCCGCCAGTGCAGCCGCCAGACCCGCAGGGCCAGCGCCGACGATCAGCACGTCGCAGTGCTGGTTCATGTAGTCGTAGGTGTCCGGATCGTTCTCGGTCGGCGAACGGCCAAGACCGGCTGCCTTACGAATGTACTTCTCGTAAGTCATCCAGAACGATTGCGGGTACATGAAGGTTTTGTAGTAGAAGCCCGGTGGCATCAGCTTGCCGCCGACCTTGCCGAGAATCCCCATCATGTCGTTGTTCACGCTTGGCCAGCCGTTGGTGCTGGTGGCGACCAGGCCTTGATACAGCGCTTGTTGCGTGGCGCGTACGTTCGGAATCTGCGTGGCTTCGGTCGCACCGATCTGCAGCACGGCGTTCGGCTCTTCGGCACCGGCGGCGAAGATGCCGCGTGGGCGCGAATACTTGAAGCTGCGGCCGACGATATCGACACCGTTGGCCAGCAAGGCTGCGGCCAGCGAGTCGCCTTCAAAGCCTTTGTAGACCTGGCCGTTGAAGGTGAAGCTCAGCACTTTGTTGCGGTCGATGCGTCCGCCGTTGGACAGGCGATTGATCTGGCTCATACCTTCTCTCCCAGAGCCGTGGCGGCCGCTTTCGGGCTGTCGGTCTTGTCGGTGAACTGCGGCTTGGTGCCGATCTTGTAGGTTTCGAGAATCTCGTAGGTCACGGTGTCACGGGTCACGTTGAAATACTGACGGCAACCGGCGACGTGATCCCACAGTTCGTGGTGCAGACCGCGAGGGTTATCGCGGAAGAACATGTAGTCGCCCCACTCCTCGTCGGTGCAGCTGTTCGGATCCAGTGGACGCGGGATGTGCGCCTGGCCGGATGCATGGAATTCCTCTTCGGAGCGCAGTTCGCCACAGTGAGGACAGAAGATATGCAACATAGGGATTTCTCCTGTTAGTGGGCGACTGCTGCAGCGCCGTGTTCGTCGATCAACGCACCGCTGTGGAAGCGGTCGATGGAGAAAGGTGCAGCCAATGGGTGCATTTCACCCTTGGCCAGGCTTGCGGCAAACACGTTGCCCGAGCCAGGTGTAGCCTTGAAGCCACCGGTGCCCCAACCGCAGTTGAAGAACATGTTCGGTACCGGAGTCTTCGAGATGATCGGGCACGCATCCGGCGTGGTGTCGACGATGCCGCCCCACTGACGGTTCATGCGTACGCGCGACAGCACCGGGAACATCTCGACGATGGCCTGGATGGTGTGCTCGATCACCGGGTACGAACCACGCTGGCCGTAGCCGTTGTAGCCGTCGATACCGGCGCCGATCACCAGGTCGCCCTTGTCGGACTGGCTGATGTAACCGTGTACGGCGTTGGACATGATCACGCTGTCGATAATCGGCTTGATCGGCTCGGACACCAGCGCTTGCAGCGGGTGCGATTCGATCGGCAGGCGGAAACCGGCGAGTTTGGCCATGTGCCCGGAGTTACCGGCAGTCACCACACCGACGCGCTTGGCGCCGATGAAGCCCTTGTTGGTTTCAACACCGATGCACACACCGTTTTCCTTACGGAAACCGATCACTTCGGTCTGCTGGATCAGGTCCACGCCCAAGGCGTCGGCGGCACGGGCAAAGCCCCACGCCACGGCATCGTGACGGGCCACGCCGCCGCGACGCTGGACGGTAGCGCCCATCACCGGGTAGCGGGTGTTCTTGGAGCAGTCGAGGTACGGGATCTCGTCTGCCACTTGCTTGGCATCGAGCAGTTCGCCGTCCACGCCGTTGAGGCGGTTGGCGCTGACCCGACGCTCGGAATCACGAATGTCCTGCAGGGTGTGGCACAGGTTGTAGACGCCACGCTGGGAGAACATCACGTTGTAGTTCAGGTCCTGGGACAGGCCTTCCCACAATTTCATCGCGTGTTCGTACAGATGTGCCGACTCGTCCCACAGGTAGTTGGAGCGCACGATGGTGGTGTTGCGCGCGGTGTTACCGCCGCCCAGCCAGCCCTTCTCGACCACGGCCACGTTGGTGATGCCGTGTTCCTTGGCCAGGTAGTAGGCGGTCGCCAGACCATGCCCGCCACCGCCGACGATGACCACGTCGTAGACCTTTTTCGGGGTCGGCGTACGCCACATGCGCTGCCAGTTTTCATGGTGGCTGAGGGAGTGTTTGAAGAGGCCGAAGCCCGAATAGCGTTGCATAGTCATTTACTCCAAAACCGCGCTCAGCGATAAACCGGGAAGTCCGCGCACAGGGCTGCCACATGCTGCGCGACATTGGCCTCGACATCGGCGTCGCCGAGGTTGTCGAGGATGTCGCAGATCCAGCCGGCCAGTTCAACACACTGGGTAACCTTGAAGCCGCGAGTGGTCACCGCCGGGGTGCCGATACGCAGGCCGGAGGTCACGAACGGCGACTGTGGATCGTTCGGGACAGCGTTCTTGTTCACGGTGATGTGGGCGCGACCGAGTGCTGCGTCCGCCTCTTTACCGGTGAGGCCCTGACGGATCAGGCTGACCAGGAACAGGTGGTTATCGGTACCGCCGGACACTACATCGTAGCCGCGTTTGATAAATACGCCGGCCATTGCCTTGGCGTTGTCGATCACTTGTTGCTGGTAGGCCTTGAAGCCAGGCTCCAGTGCTTCCTTGAAGCACACTGCTTTACCGGCGATGACGTGCATCAACGGACCGCCCTGGGCACCAGGGAATACCGCGGCGTTGAGCTTCTTCTCGATTTCTTCGTTGGCCTTGGCCAGGATCAGGCCACCACGCGGACCGCGCAGGGTCTTGTGGGTGGTGGTGGTCACCACGTCGGCGTATGGCAGCGGGTTCGGGTACAGGCCAGCGGCGACCAGACCGGCAACGTGAGCCATGTCGACGAACAGCAGGGCACCGACCTTGTCAGCGATCTGGCGGAAACGCGGGAAATCGAGGGTCTTGGAGTAGGCCGAGAAACCGGCGACGATCATCTTCGGCTTGCATTCGACGGCCAGACGCTCGACTTCGTCGTAGTCGATCAGGCCGGTTTTGGTGTCGATGCCGTACTGCACGGCGTTGTACAGCTTGCCCGAGGACGACACTTTGGCACCGTGGGTCAGGTGACCGCCGTGGGCCAGGCTCATGCCCAGAATGGTGTCGCCGGCTTGCAGCAGGGCCAGGTAAACGGCGCTGTTGGCCGAAGAACCGGAGTGCGGCTGCACGTTGGCGTAATCGGCACCGAACAATTGCTTGGCGCGTTCGATGGCCAGGGCTTCAACCTTGTCGACGTGCTCGCAACCACCGTAGTAGCGCTTGCCCGGATAGCCTTCGGCGTATTTGTTGGTCAGGCCACTGCCTTGCGCTTCCATCACGCGCTTGCTGGTGTAGTTCTCTGACGCGATCAGCTCGATGTGATCTTCCTGGCGTTGCTCCTCGGCATTCATCGCCGCCAGCAGTGCATCGTCGTAACCCTGAATCTGGTCTTGCTTGCTGAACATCGCGTCTCTCCCAGCGGCGGCGGTGCGCCTTTCGTCTCGGTGAGGCACTGGCATTTCGGCAGTGCCCTTTGATAGCGATGGTATGACCGGCGCAGACAGGTCAAATGCCTATGGACGCCACGCAAAGGTGCGTTTACGACATGGGCCGAGAAGGCTGAGCCAGGAAGGCTCTTGTGGCGAGGGGGCTTGCCCCCGTTCGACTGCGCAGTAGTCGCAAAATCAACAAACGGGGTTTGCCTGATAAACCACGCTCTGAGGGTTTAGGGCCGCTTCGCAGCCCAACGGGGGCAAGCCCCCTCGCCACAGGGGACGGGCGTCAGGCGATGAGTTGGCGCAAGGCCAAAAGTACGAGGAAATGCCCGGGATAAAGGGCGTAGGCCCAGCGGCGCATCGGCGGTGGCTGGATGCCTTGGGCATGTCGCAATAGCAGCAGGCCCGAGAATGGCGCAATCAGACAAACGACAATACCCAAAATCGCCGCACCGCTGCCGAACCAGGCAGCGGAGTACAGCACTTGCCATTGATTGGCCGCCAGGCACACCAGCCCCGGCAACAGGCCGAAATACCAGGGCCGCTGGATCACCAGCAACATCGCCAGTGGCAACAGCACGCCGAAAAAGCCGAACATCAATCGCTGCGGGAACAGTGCCGCCAGCACCAAGGCAACGACCGCCAACAGACGCGACTGAACTGGCCCGTGCTGCCAGCCACGGGCCACCAGCAACCCCATGACCAGCGTAGGCAATACATTCAAGGTGTCGTGATCAGGAATGTACATCCGATACGGAATTTCGCTCAGGGCACTGAACAGCAACAACCAACCGAGGTAGCGCCACTGGCCGTCGGTCGTCACTGTACGGACACGCGCCAGGTTCGCCGCCATCGCCAGACAGAACCACGGGAACGCCAATCTGCCCGGCACATACAGCAGATCGAGGGAATAACCGACATATCGCAGGTGATCGAGCACCATGCTCAACAGCGCCAGCCACTTGAGCAGATCCAGTGCACCGTCCCTCTGCGTCATGTGCATAATTGCCCGAGGCATTTGTATTTTTCTGACAGACTCATCCCGTGTGCTCCCCGGACGATCTTCGGTAAAGTGCACATCATCATTGACCAACGAAGCGCCACAAGCGCCTCGATCACGGAAGCCGGCCATGACCGACAAGAGCCAACAATTCGCCAGCGACAACTATTCCGGTATTTGCCCTGAAGCCTGGGCTGCCATGGAACAGGCCAACCACGGACACCAGCGCGCTTATGGCGACGATGAGTGGACCGCACGCGCCGCGGATCAATTCCGCAAACTGTTCGAAACCGACTGCGAAGTGTTCTTCGCCTTCAACGGCACCGCGGCCAACTCGTTGGCCCTGTCGTCGCTGTGCCAGAGTTACCACAGCGTGATCTGCTCGGAAACCGCCCACGTCGAAACCGACGAATGCGGCGCTCCGGAGTTTTTCTCCAACGGTTCCAAGCTGCTCATCGCCCGCACCGAAAACGGCAAGCTGACCCCGGAATCGATCCGCGAAATTGCCCTCAAGCGCCAGGATATCCACTACCCGAAACCGCGCGTCGTGACCCTGACCCAGGCCACTGAAGTCGGCAGCGTGTACACCCCGGAAGAAATCCGCGCCATCAGCGTCACCTGTAAAGAACTGGGCTTGAACCTGCACATGGACGGTGCCCGTTTCTCCAACGCCTGCGCTTATCTGGGTTGCTCGCCAGCCGACCTGACCTGGAAGGCCGGCGTCGACGTGCTGTGCTTTGGCGGTACGAAAAACGGCATGGCGGTGGGCGAAGCGATTCTGTTCTTCAACCACAAACTGGCTGAAGACTTCGACTACCGCTGCAAACAGGCCGGGCAACTGGCGTCGAAGATGCGCTTCCTCTCGGCCCCCTGGGTCGGGATTCTTGAAAACGACGCCTGGCTCAAATACGCCCGCCACGCCAACCACTGCGCGCAGTTGCTGGCCGAACTGGTGAGCGACATTCCTGGCGTCGAGCTGATGTTCCCGGTGCAGGCCAACGGTGTGTTCCTGCAACTCTCCGAGCCGGCCATCGCCGCACTGACCGCCAAGGGCTGGCGCTTCTACACCTTCATCGGCAACGGCGGCGCACGGTTCATGTGCTCGTGGGACACCGAAGAAGAACGCGTGCGGGAACTGGCGGCGGATATTCGGCACGTGATGACAGCCTGACTCCCTCCCCCTAGCCACAGGCTCTGTGTTCCACCTCAGCTATTTGGTTGAAGTGCGACTTTGTGGCGAGGGAGCTTGCTCCCGCTCGGCTGCGCAGCAGTCGTAAAACCAGCCAACGCGGTCCACCTGACAGACCGCATGCTCAGGCTTTGGGGCTGCTTCGCAACCCAACGGGAGCAAGCTCCCTCGCCACAGGTTCTGCGCTCGACCTCAGCTATTTGATTGGCAAGAGATCTTATGGCGAGGGGGCTTGCCCCCCCTTGCCACAGTCCCGCACGAGTTGGTCTACATTGACTGCGAGCCGTTTCGATCCGCTCGGATCACGCCAATCGGGAGCGTCCGCATGTCACTACAAGGCAAAACCCTGTTCATCACCGGCGCCAGTCGCGGGATCGGGCGTGAGATTGCGCTGCGGGCCGCGCGCGACGGGGCCAACATCGTGATTGCCGCGAAAAGCGCCGCCCCTCACCCCAAACTGCCTGGCACCATCTTCAGCGTGGCAGCGGAAGTCGAAGCCGCGGGTGGCAAGGCGCTGGCCCTGGAGGTGGATGTGCGCGATGAAACCATCGTGCGCCAGGCCCTGGCTGACGCCAATGAGCATTTCGGCGGCATCGACGCGCTGGTCAACAATGCAGGAGCGATCAAGCTGACCGGCGTGCAGCACATCGAACTCAAGCGCTTCGACCTGATGCACCAGATCAACACCCGCGCCGTGCTGCTGTGCAGCCAGGCCGCCCTGCCCTATCTGAAAAAATCCAGCGGCCACATCCTCAACCTGTCACCGCCGTTGAACCTGGCCACCAAATGGTTCGCCCAATACAGCCCCTACACCGTCACCAAGTACGGCATGAGCATGCTCACCCTGGGCATGAGCGAGGAATTCGCCGCCTACGGTATCAGCGTCAACTCTCTATGGCCGCAGACCATGATCGCCACGGCCGCGATCGAGTTTCAGCTCGGATCGCGAGAATCTTTCAAACATGCCCGCACACCCGCGATCATGGCGGATGCCGCCCACGTCATTCTCGACAGCAGCGGTCGCAGCATTACCGGTCGGTTGCTGATCGATGAGGAGATTTTGCGCGAGCAAGGGGTGACGGATTTTGAAAGGTATCGGTATGCGCCTGATTCCACCGACAAACTGATGCCAGACCTGTTTGTCGACTGACTGAAGCGCGCCCTCTACAGGCGCTGCCGAAGGCTGCTCCTGTAGAGGTTATTCAGCGATCATCCGACCGATCAATACTCGATCCGCACGTCACCCTTCGGCACGCTGCAGCAAGACAGGATGAACCCTTCGGCTTCGTCTTCCTCGGTAATCCCGCCGTTGTGTTCCATTGCCACTTCGCCGGCAAGCTTCATTACCTTGCAGGTACCGCAGATCCCCATGCCGCAGGCCTTGGGGATCATCAGGCCCAGCTTGGCGGCAGCGGCGTGGACGGTTTCGCCCGGAGCCACGCGGATGCTCTTGCCGGAGGCGGTGAATTCCACCTGGTGCAGGTCGGCGGCGTCGATTGCAGGGGCGTCGGCCGCTTGTTCAGCGTGTTCCTCTGCATCGGCGATAGCCTCTGGCGGTGTGGCGCCGAAGGACTCTTCGTGGTAGCGCTTCATATTGAAGCCGGCGTTTTCCAGCAAACGCTTGACCGCATTCATGTAGGGCGTCGGGCCGCAGCAGAACACTTCCCGCTCAAGGAAGTCCGGGACCATCAGTTCGAGCATCTTGTGGTTGAGATAACCGCGGTATCCGGCCCACGGCTCACCGAAACCGTGTTTCTCGCAGATCAGGTGCAGGCTGAAGTTTTCGATCCGCGCCGCCATGTGCTCCAGCTCGCGGTGATAAATGATGTCTTTCGGCGAGCGGGCGCTGTGGATGAAGGCCATATCGACATTGCCGTTGGTATCGAAGAACCAGCGCGCCATGGACATCACCGGGGTGATGCCCACGCCGCCGCTGAGGTACAGCACTTTCGGGTTCGGAAAGTCGATGGCGTTGAACAGCCCGACCGGGCCGTGCACCGCCAGTTCGTAGCCTTCATGCAGGGTGTCATGCAACCAGTTCGAGACCTTGCCGCCCGGTACGCGCTTGATCGTCACCGAGAAGCTGTACGGCACCGACGGCGAGCTGGAAATGGTGTACGAACGCATGATCTGCTGGCCTTCGATTTCCAGCTCCAGGGTGACGAATTGCCCCGGCTTGAAGAAGAACATGATCGGCTGGTCGGCCATAAAGCAGAAGGTGCGCACATCCCAGGTTTCCTGGATGACTTTGACGCAACGGACAATGTGTCGACCATTGGCCCAGGTCTGGGTGGTTACCGGGTTCAGGAAGTTGTTGGACATGCTGATCTCCACGGCCGACTACCGGCCTTTATGTTGGCGATTCTGCGTATAGCGCAGCCCCGCCATTTACCTATCTGCGACATTGACATACTTATCGCGACCAGCCCCCAATTACCGGGGGTTGGGCGTCGGGAACAGATTGGGCCATGTCGCCCATGGATAAGGTTCCGGGGAGCGCCGGCCCCACACTCGCCCCATACCAAGACACAACCTTTACACCTTGCGTAGCAAACCTGATTAGCCACTTTCGCCGGCCACACAGAATGGCCTTGAGGATTAAACGATGGACGTCACCACTACCCTGAGCCTGGGCGATCCACTGGAACCCGCACGCAAGGCCACTGCGCAGATGCTGCAAGAGCGCGAGCGCACTTTCTCGCTGCCGCAGCCGTTTTACTCTGACGAGCGGCTGTTTGATATCGACATGCAGGAAATCTTCCAGAAAGAGTGGTTGATTGCCGGCATGACCTGCGAGATCCCGACCAAGGGCAACTACCTGACCCTGCAAGTCGGCAAGAACCCGATCATCGTGATTCGTGGCGCCGATGGCGTGGTCCATGCGTTCCACAACGTCTGCCGCCACCGTGGTTCACGCCTGTGCACCAGTGAAAAAGGCAAGGTCGCCAAACTGGTCTGCCACTACCACCAGTGGACGTACGAGCTGGACGGTCGCCTGCTGTTCGCCGGCACCGAAATGGGCGCCGACTTCGACATGAAGCAATACGGCCTCAAACCGGTGAACGTGAAGACCGCCGGCGGTTACATCTTCATCAGCCTGGCAGAAAACCCGCCGGCCATCGATGACTTCCTGTCGACGCTCAGCCATTACATGGAACCGTACGACATGGAGAACACCAAGGTGGCGGTGCAAACCACCTTGATGGAAAAGGCCAACTGGAAACTGGTGCTGGAAAACAACCGCGAGTGCTACCACTGCGGCGGTTCACACCCGGAATTGCTGAAAACCCTGCTGGAATGGGACGACGTCACCGATCCGCGTGCCGACCAGGCCTTCAAGGACCACGTAGCCGCTTCCGCCGCTGCCTGGGAAGCCGAGAAGATCCCTTACGCCCACGCCAGTTTCGGCCTGCGTAACCGTATCGTGCGCATGCCGCTGCTCAAGGGCACCGTATCGATGACCATGGACGGCAAACAAGGCTGCGCCAAACTGATGGGCCGCATCAAGAACCCGGACCTGGGCTCGATGCGCATCCTGCACCTGCCGCACTCGTGGAACCACTGCATGGGCGACCACATCATCGTGTTCACCGTGTGGCCGATCAGCGCCCAGGAAACCATGGTCACCACCAAGTGGATCGTCCACAAGGACGCGGTCGAAGGCGTGGACTACGACGTGGAGCGCATGCGCCAGGTCTGGGATGCGACCAACGACCAGGACCGTCGCCTGGCCGAAGAGAACCAGCGCGGGATCAACTCCACCGCGTACCAGCCAGGGCCTTACTCCAAGACCTATGAGTTCGGCGTGGTGAACTTCGTGGACTGGTACAGCGAGCGGATGCTGAACAACCTGGGGGCCGAGCCTGCGCCTTACCTCAAAGGTGTTCCGGTTCAGGGTTAATCGAAATCTGATCGTTCCCACGCCAGGCGTGGGAACGATCCTTCCTCGCTAAATTGAAGACCACCGCACCGAACCATCCTCGCCAATAAACGTCTCTTCGATGTTCTCCCCCACCAGCCGCACCTTCACATAACCGTTCAACACCCGATCCGGGTACGCCTCATCCCGCGCATTTTGCGTTTCCGACCACAGCACCCCCGGATGCCCGTTCAGCTCGCTGGCATTGCCATAGGGAATCGCCCCGTGCCCGGCGCAACGTGCATGCAAGCCACCTTGAGTGGCATAGCAGATGCCGTTATGCAAATGCCCCCAATACCAGTAATCCGGCTCGCGCCCCAAGGCATCGCAGACCGGTTTGTACAACGCGGTCTTGTCACGCCCGGTAATGTCAAAGCCCTGGTGATGACTGAGCACCATGATCTTCTTGCGTTTGGGCAGGTCTTTCATCCAGTCGATCTGCTGCTTGTTCAGCGCGCCGTCCATATACAGGTTGATTGGACTGGAGGCATAAGCCGAGTCGATCCCGACCACCAGCCAGTCATCGTTGTACAACGCAAAATAACTGGTGCCCTGCTGCGCCGGGAAACGTTTGGCCAGTTCCTTGAAGTAGCCATGGGCGCCGCTGTACATCTCGTGGTTGGAGTTGAGAGTGAATGAGCCCTGCTTGCCCATCGGCCAACCGACCATGTCGACGTCTTCCTGGGAGCGGGTGCCGGCGTAATACACATCCCCCAGATGAATGGTGAAGTCGGCCTGGGCCAGTTGCATCTGATCGGCCACCGCCACTGCCGGGGCATGACTGTCGAACGGCCCGGTGCCCCAGTCGCCGGCAATGGCCAGGGTCACGTCACTGTCCATGCGCATCAACGCCGGGTTGGTAGCGAACGGTGCGTGATGCCGCAGGTTCTCGATCCACTTGAGCAACGCTTCGCTCCACAACAGATCCAGCAGCTCCCATTTGCGACAACCGAGCAGGCTGCCATCCTTGAGCACTTGGGTCTGCAGCTCATCTACCGATTGCGGCAAGGGGCTGGCGTTGCCGATGTGCAGGATCGACAAACCGTGGGACAACTCCCACGGCACACTCGGTTGATCGTCCGGCAAGTCGCCGTGCTTGAGCACGTATTGCGCCTGATCGTGCCCCCGCTGCAGCAGCGCGACGATGGCTTGGTACTCCTCCGGTTCAAGCTCGCTGACGAGCTTCTTCCAGGCCATTTCCATCCGTGTGAACAGCCCGTGCAGGCGCACCTTCACCTTGTCGTATTCATGTTCCCAATGTCTGACCAATGACATGTCGCTTTCCTCCATCCGTAGTGGAATCACAGGGTTTTCATGAACTCGATGAGCGCCCGCTTATCGAGTTCCGACAACTGCGTGCCGTACAGGTGGCCACCGTTGTGGTTGCCCTCCAGGCGCGTGTCGTATTTGAAGTCCGCCGAGGCTTTCACCTGCTCGCCACTGGTGATGAAGCCGACCTTGTCCTTGTCGTAAATGTCGGAACCGGTGAAGAACACCTGCGGCCGCAGTTCCGGCGGCTGCAGCAAATCCCATAGGGTCGGCACCGAGCCGTTGTGCAAGTACGGCGCGCGCAACCAGATACCGTCAGTGGGCGTATTGCTGTAGCTCTGGGTCTTGCGGTAAGCACCAAAGTCGAACGGCGGTTTCTTGAAGCCGTGGAAGGCTGTCACTAAACCGGTGGTGAACGAGTTCAGCCGATGGGAATCGGTGCCCAGTTCATCAATCGTGGTGGTGACCTGACCGGTGTCGGTGCGGCCGAAGTCATGGCAACCGGCACAATTTTTTTCCCAGACCGGCTTGCCCCGGGCGACCTTGGCCTGATCCAGCGCGAACGGCCAGGCCGGTGCCTTGTGGCCCAGCAGCCAATTGGTCACCCGGTTGAAACTGTCCGGCAGCACCGACTCCGGCGTCGCACCCACGGCCATGGCCGCCGCGTAGTTGCGCTCATGGATATCGTTGTTGTTGCCGTCCCAGTGCAGGTACAGCGATTCCCGGGGTTTCTGGTTCCAGACTTGCGGCAAGTCGACGGTGCCGATGGTCGAGTCATCCGGGAAGCCGAACACCACCATTTTCGTCGGGTTGAAAGTGTCGGTACGCCCCGGCCCCTGCGGTGCGCGCAGCTTCTGCCAGGCATAGGCCTGCTTCTGTTTGATCAGCGCGCTGGTGGCCATCGGGATGATCAGGTAGCGGTTGTACAGGCGCTCGAAAAACCCGAGCTGGAACTTGCTGTTGATCGCAGTCATCACCGCGTCGGGGGTGAATTTGGGGTCGCTCGCGCAATCGTAGGCGAACCACTGGAAGGCCTGCAGTTGCAGGGTATTGGCCGGTGCGGAGGCCACCGGGGTAGCAACATCGCTGGCATTGGCGCGGTAGGAGCCGGTGTGGCACAAGGCGCAGTTGGGCTCCACGGTCGGGTAGCCGATCTGCCGCTTGGCCATGCCGATCGGCAGGTCCTTGCCGTTCTCGTAGAGGAAACCGAACACTTCGTAACCCCCGGGCTTCGGCAGTTTCTCCGGGCACATCTGCGGCAACACGGCGAACAGGTAATAGGGAATCCGTGCTTCGATGCCCAGGCCGATGGCGGCGTATTTGTAGTGGTCTTCGTCAGAAGCGTATTGCTCGGCCGGCACCACCCGCAGCATCTGGTACCAGGTTTCGTAACCGATAAACCCCAGCGCCAGCACCACGACCAGCGTGGCGACCTTGAAGCTGTGCCGCCGCCAGCGTCGCGCCCACGCTGCGCACCACTCACGCCAGCCATCGCGAAGCAGGGCGAACGGCCGATTGGCCGGCGCGCTGCCCAGGTACAGCAGAATCCCGAGGATCAGGAACATGCCCAGATCGCCCAGCAGCATCGGCACGAACACCTGGGCCTGGTTGCTGGTGTTGATCAGGTAAATCCAGAACGCCACGGCGACCAACCGTGACAATACGCACAGCCACGAATGCACCACGTATTTGGGGGCATTGAAGCCTGACGGCATGTAAAAAAGGCTGATCCCCACCAGCAACATGCCGGCGTTCTCCAGCCAAGGATCGGAGAGCTGCGGAGGCATCCCGAGCATCGAGGTCAGCAACGCCGGCGCGAACAGCGCCGGAATCGCGAAGACCATGTTCATTGCGATGCCTATCCAGATGAAGCGTTGAAACCAGCGGATGTAACTGTCCATGGCATCCATTTCCTTTTTGTCCCTAGCCACCAACGAATCTTGAGTGGGCACATACCCGTGGCGAGGGGGCTTGCCCCCGCTCGGCTGCGAAGCAGTCGTGAAACATGCAATCGCAATGTTCCTGAATGACCGCATTTGCCGATTTGGGGCCGCTTCGCAGCCCAACGGGGGCAAGCCCCCTCGCCACAACAAGCCCCAAGCCACAGGTGAGCAGTGCTAGCCGAGGGCGGTTTTCTCCAGGTGCTGCAGGATGATCGGGTACACATCGACCACCGCGTTCTTGCCGAACATGCAGTCGATATGCCCATAACCCGGCACCACATGCCGGCTGTAGCGTTCCGGTCCATGGATTTTGCATACGCGCTCATAGGTCCTGAGCGTGCTTTCGGGCAAGTAGCACTGGTTGTCTTCGCCACTGATGAAGCAGATCGGCATGGTCAGCCGGTCGAAGTGCGGCATGTAGACGTCCTGGCCCTTGAAGTCCACCAGATGGCCTTTGCGCAGGATCAGCGCCAGGTGCTCGAAGGTCTGTATGTTCGACTCGCCGAACAACTCGTGCAGGTTGTCGTGCAGGGTTTCGTTGAGTGTGTCGTGGCGGTACAGCGACGCGTACATGAAGGTGATGCGGTGGCACACCGGGTTGGTGCAGTAACCTTGAGCCTCGATGCGGGCGTAGATGTTGAGGGCCTTGTCGTAGAGTTTGTTGAACCAGCTCTCCTTGTTGTCGGCATACGCGGTGAGGGATTTAATGCCGATGGCGTCGAGCATCCCCGGCAAATGCAGACCGGCCTTGAGCCCCGTTGCCGTGGCGACCACCGTGTCCGCGGCGATCTGCGAACAGACCACCGAACGCACGCCCTGCAACCCGGCCAGCAGCGACATGAAGAAGGTCGTCGCGCCATAGCAATGCACCACGCACTGCACGTCAGCGGCGAGGGTTGCCTGCTGGATATGCTCGATGGCGGCCTTGAAGTCGTACTGGGCAATCTGGTCGCCGTTCCATTCATGTTTGCTGGCCGGCAGCAGGATGCTGACCCGGAAATCCAGGAGCCAGACGTCGTACTCGTGCTTGCACAGGTACTCCAGCAGGTTGGTCTGGATGGTGTCGGTGGAGAAAATATTCGAGCCCACACCCAAACCATGCACCAGCATCACCGGCCCCTTGGTGCCGCCCTGATAGCGGGTCAGGCGTAGCTGGACGCTGTCTTCGGTCTGGAAGAACTGCACGCTTGGCGTCGGTGCATCCAGCGGCCGTTTCTGCCGGGGCGGCGCATCGGGGTTGAAGTAGATGTCGCCGGCGAATACCCCGCCGTAGCTCTCCCACAAGATGCCGGCGAAGAACTTGCCGAACCGCGCCAGCCCCTCAATGCGCTCGCGTTCGTTGCGCGCGTTGAGCACCTTCATGGTGGTCATCTGCTTGGCGAAATCGGCCGGCTCGATGTGCATCACCCCCGAGCCGATCACTTCGCCCGTCTTGTCCGGCCCGCGATACAGCGTCACATAGAGCGTACTGGTGTCGTGCCAGACGTTCAGCACGCCGTTGTCTTCGGGCACGGTCTTGAATGCGCTGAAGTAATAATCGCTGCCGTCCTCGGCGGTCAGTTTCATGTCGTAATTCATGTGCCGCACGCCGACCTGTTCCTGATATTCCTCGAACAGATTGAACACGCCATTGCTGGCGGTCAGCGGCTCTGGCGACAGGCCCGGCGCATCCAGGGTGCCGACCAGTGTCGCGGCATGTTCCGGCTCCTTGATCATGCGATTGAGGTCGTTGGCGGTGATGGTCAAGGTGAATTCGATCGGCGAGTTATCCGACTTGCCGCGTTTGGCCGCCGCTTCGTAGAGTTTGAGATCGGTGCCCTGGGGCTGGGTGAAATCTTTGGAGAAATAGCCCTTCATGGTTTCGGTGAACTGCACGCCGAGGGTCGGTGCCACCACCGGTTTGCGCGGTGCCGAGGGCAACGTGTAGTCGATGTGCCACCCGCGATCGGCGGCCAGCAGGCTCATATTGCGCTCGCTCACGGCAGAGATGGTCAGCAGTGGATTGACCGCCAGGGAGGTCGGAATCACCGCGCCGTCGGCTACGTACAACCCGGCATAGACATCAGTGCCGCTGACGCCGCTGAACACCTGGCCCTTGTGGTTGACCACGCCCTGCGTCGCATCCTCGCCCATCACACAACCGCCCAATGGGTGCACGGAAACGATGCTGTGTTTGAGCAGCTCGGTCCAGATCGGGTTTTCCACCCAGATCCCGCCCAAGGCCTTGGTGCTCTGGTGCAGGCGCTCGTTGCCGATCTTGACGTTTTCCTGCTCGCCAACGCCCGGCCAGTCGATGCGCAGCTGATCCTTGCTGTCGAGCACCATGCGCCCCTTGCCGTCGTCGTGGCTCATGATCAGGTAGGTCTGCATGTTGTGCAGGGCGCCGTGGTACGGGCCGCGCAGGAAGCTTTCGGCTTCGCGCTCGGCATATTTGAGCTTGCCGGTGAAGCTGTCATCGGTGGGTTTGCCGATCAACCCGGCGAATGTGGCCATGCTCGGCACCATGGGCCGGCCGAGTGCGCCGGGGATCGAGCCTTCTTCGATGACCATGCGGCTGCGCCAGTCGCCTTCGGTGCGCATGTCGATGATCGAGGTGATGCACGGGCCGACCGGTTTCATTTCCTTCGCCGGATGGGCACCGAAACCGATGCCGTTGATCGTTTCATCGCAGTTGTGGCCGAAACCGAGGATGTCGCCGTTGCCGCTCATGTTTTCGCCAAGCTGATTGGACGTCGACAGGCCTTTGTCCCGAGAGCGCAGGAGGATTTCGGTGGAACCCAGAGTGCCGGCCGACACCACGACGATGTCCGCCTTGACGAACAGCGTCGGCGCGGAGAATTTCTCGCGGCCGCTGTCCAGGTATTGGAAGTGCACGATCCAGCCATCGCCGTCGCGCTCCAGATGCCGGACCTCGGCCTGGCAGAAAATCTCTGCGCCGTGGTTGCAGGCATCCGGCAGGTAATTCATCAACGTGGTGTTCTTGGCCTTGTTGTTACAGCCCGAAACGCAGTCGCCGCAGTGGTTGCACGGCAATTGCTCGACGCCGACGTGGTTGAGGTTGTTCGGCAGTTTGTCGAAGGTCACGTTGATCGGCGGCTTGTAGAAGTGTGCGCCTTGCTTGAGGTAATCGGCGGACTTCTGGTTAGCCTCGAGTTTGGGCAAGGTCGGAGCGGTTTTCGGATAGGGATTGGGCTTGAGCATCTCCCGAGCCCGGGCGTAACCGTCTTTGAGCAGCGTGTCGCGATGTTCACGCACCGCCAACGGCCAACGCGGATCATCGAACACACCGGGTTCAGGTTCCAGCGCGACGTTGGCGTTGATCAGCGACGTGCCGCCCAGGCCGCAACCGACCACTACGTTCTGCTGGGCGTTGACGTGCAGGTCGAACAGCCCGGTGCGCGAGCCGATGTGCCCGTCCGGGTCATGCACTTGCAGCTCTTCAGTGGCCGCCAGCATCGTATTGGGGTATTCGCCGGGCTGGATTTCCCGGCCTCGCTCCAGCAGGCATACCCGCTTGCCGGCCCGGGACAGGCGCGACGCCGCGATCCCGCCGCCGTAGCCGGAGCCAATGACGATCACGTCGTAATGTTCCTTGATATCGCTGATGGGCGTGGCGATCCGTGTCATGGGTCATTTCCTCTCGGGCAGATGGGGCAACTCTGCGGTTGCCTGCAATCGATAGACGAACAAACGCCTGGTCACCGGGCACGGTCGGGCCTCAATGGCAGCGGTGTTATGGCATAAGGGGGCCAGGCGCTATAGACGAGCGCGCTGATTGGCGGCGCGACGATGAATCCGCTTGTGCAACGAGGTGGCGGATGTCGGAACACAGGTCACGCAGGGGCTGGGGTGCGAATGTGGCTGCGAGCGATGTGGCTGGCTATCCATCACGCGTTCTCCCTGAACCAGATGTGGATAAGTGACAGTTGTCCTTATGCGATGAGAGTGAAGACAGGCGACAGATCGAAGTCAAGGAAGTGCCTTAGAACTGTATGAAATCTGATCTATCGCGTTCCGGCCTATACGGGCCGTGGCTTACAGGGTTCAGCGAACAAGTTATCCACATCTCCACCCACAGCAAATGGGGACAACTGTGGATGACAGGCTAAATCTATTCACAAAAACCGAAGAAAAACCGTGACTTATCCAGAAGCAGGGTTTTAGCCAGGCACTGGTTGTTTTTTAATCAGAAGCTTGCAGACCACGTTTTACATAGCGTGCAGGGGATGGCGAACACCTTATCCACAGAAGCACCAACAGACTTTGGGGGCAACTTTGCGGTCTCTGTGGAAAACCGCTGAAACCCGCGAGTATTCCGGGTTTACGGGACGATTAGCGGAGGAAAACGTCGAATTGAACAATATTTGATCAACCCAATGAAAGCCGCTATCTGTATGGCCTGTAGCGGACAGCGAACATCTTATCCACAGAAGCGCCAACAGAGATTGGGGGCAAGTGTCGGCCAGTGAGCGACGTTACTCTGTGGAAAAAGCCCGAAAAAACCGTGGGTTAGGCTGGTTGTTTTTTGTACGGAGGGCTGCAGGGCTTGATTGGCATGGGGTGTAGCGAGGGGCGAACATGTTATCCACAGAAGCGCTAACAGGGATTGTGGGTAACCCAAGTGCGTTAGGAGTACATATCCGTTTCAGCGGTAACGGCGGCTTATGGTTCCGCTCTTACAGCGGGTCACTTTGGAAAAGCGCCAAAGTAACCAAAACGCTTTTGCCCCGCCATTCGGTGCCTCGCCTAGGCTCGGCATACCCTCACTCCGGCATTGCTCCGGGGGCCCGCCGCCATCGGCCATCCATGGCCGGGGGCGGCTACCGCGGCATCCTTGCCGCGGTGCCCCCTGCGCAACGCCTGCGTTCGGCCTCTGGGAAAGGGGCGTACAGATCAAGATCAAAAACCAAAGCAAAGCAAAGCAAAAGCAAGATCAAAAGATCGCCACCTCGCTTCGCTCGACAGCTCCTACAGGGAAATGCGTGCACGTGAGATCAGGCCGGCCGGTAGGCCGCCTTGCTTTTGATTTTGACGCACCGCCCCCTCGAGAGGCCGAGTGGAGGTTCTGCGCAGTGGGCCCACGGAGCAGGACCGGAACGAGGGCATGCCGAGCCTAGGCGAGGCGCCGAACGAAAGGGGCAAGAGCGCTTTGGTTACTTTCGCCTGGGCCGGCATTCCGGCTTTTCGAAAGTGACTCGCTGTAAGAGCGAAACCGCCAGTCGCCATTACCGCAGCAACGGATATGTGCACAATCAAAACCGGGAAGCCCCTAAGGCCGATGCATGAGATAGGCATCACCCGTCACCCGAATCATCGGATGAGGAACGACCTGACAAGTTTTGACGATCCCAAAACCATGGCGCTCATAAAAACGCCGGGCCCCGGTATTCGCTGCATAGTCGATCAGGCTCAGGCCGTTGAGTTCCAGTTGATCGGCGCGCTGTTGAGCATGCTCGAGAAAGCGCACACCCAAGCCTTTGTTGCGCCAACCTTCATGCAGGGCCAGGCTCGAAATATAGAGGGTATCGGGAACTTCCATGTCGGCGTAAGGCGCCAGGACCGGATCAGTCACGGGAGCTGCCAACGGATCGTGACGCGTCACGTAACTGTGCATCATGCCGATGACCCGCCCCTGTGCCTGCGCGATAACGCAGTTCTGATAGGAGAAATCGACATCTTCACGGGCGTAACGAATGGCCCCCACTTCCAACAGATCCTGCCCGGGCTCCGCCAGCTGGCTCCAGATGTAATCCGAAGCCCCCTCTGACGAAATCTGGAACAAACGGGCAATCTCCCGCGCATCCGTGCGCAATGCCGGACGAAATTCAACTTCCATTATTTCCCCATTAACTTCGGTGAGATGGTTTTCAGACCTGCGTCTCCAGCACGTCAGGAGCACTTTGTGGCGAGGGGGCTTGCCCCCGTTTGAGTGCGTAGCACTCACAGGATCTTTGGTACATCAGAGATTTCAGGACTGCTGCGCAGCCCAACGGGGGCAAGCCCCCTCGCCACACAGGCTCCCACATCGATGGTGACTACTTGTCAGCGAACCACGCCTTCTTCAATCAGCAACTTGAGGATGGCTTCGGCGCCCGCCTGCGCGGTCACGCCCTTGAGCACTTGCCCACCGCCGCCACTGGCCTTGGCCGTCGCGGCCTTCATGCGGTCAGCACCGCTCTTGGCCTTGATCACTTTCAGGCGCTTGGGTCGTGGCTTGGCCGGTTGCAGCGTGGCCACTGCCAGCAGTTCATCGTCGACCACTTCAACTTCATCTGCCTGCAATACCCCGCGTCGCGCCGGACCGTAGGCACTTTGCCGAGGCTTGGGCGCTGCGTTATCCACAGTCGCCAGAAACGGCAGGCGCACTTTCAAGCGACGGCGCTGACCGCGCGGCAAGGCCTGCAGAACCAGCGCCGAACCACCGTCGATGGATTCGACTTGCGCCAAACCCACCACCAGCGGCCAGCCGAGGCTTTCGGCCAGCAGGAACGGCAACATGCCCGAGCCTTCACCGGTTTCCGCCTGGCTGCCGGTCAACACCACCTGCGCCCCGGCGTCACGCAAATAGTCGGTCAACGCTGGCAGCGCATCTGCGCCGACCGGTTGTTCCAGCACATGCAACTGTTCCAGGCCCATGCCCAGATAGGCACGCAGCGCCGGTTCCGCAACGTCGCCGGCGTGCAGCACTTGCAGGTTATCCCCAGCCAGCTGCAGACCCAGCTCAACGGCCCGCGCGTCCTGCTCGGCGCGGCGTGGCCGGCCGGAGGTCGGGTGGGCACCGATGGACACCAGGCTGATGATTTTCGTGCTCATAACCCTTTCCTTCCCTTAAGCCGCATCGCGCTTGGCGTCGTTGCGGTAAGCCTCTACCGCATCGATCAAGGCTTGAAGAATCTCGGCGCTCTCGCCGATCACCGACAGGTCGGCCCGTTTGATCATGTCGCAACCCGGATCGAGGTTGATCGCCACCACCTTGTCGCAGGCACCGATGCCTTGCAGGTGCTGGATCGCCCCGGAAATCCCCACCGCCACGTAAACCCGCGCGGTTACCCAGGTGCCGGACGCGCCGACCTGACGGTCGCGCGCCATGAAACCATCGTCCACCGCCACCCGCGACGCACCTTCGGTCGCGCCCAACGCTTCGGCCGTCCTGTGGAAAAGTCCCCAGTCCTTGACACCGTTGCCGCCAGAGAAGATGAACTCGGCTTCGGCCATCGGAATCGCCGCCGGGTCCACCGCCACCGCGCCCAGATCTTCGATCCGCGACAGGCTGCGAGCGACCGTTGTGGATAACTCCACCGGCAACGCTTCGTGACGGGTTTCGCTGACCGGTTCGGCGCATTCGGCAGCCGCCAGAATCAAGCGGGCCACCGGCCGCGCAAGGTCCTGCAAACCGGCACCGGCACGGCCGATGCATTCCTGATCCTTGACCTGCCAGACCCGTGTGGCCGGACGTTCGCCCAGTGCGGCAGCAAAGCGTCGACCCAGTTCGCCGCCACCACTGCGGCTGTCCGGCAGCAGCCAGTGACGCGGGCTGAACTGGTTATCCACAGCCCGCAGGCCCTGGACGCGTTGTTCCGGTGCATAACCACTGAATTCGTCGCCTTCCAGTACCAGCAAGCGGTCAACGCCTGCCGTGGCGAAGGCGTTTTCCTTGTGCTCACCGAAGACCACCGCCAGTACCGCGCCGTCCTTGCCGGCCAACTGATGGGCCAGGCCGAGCAAATCGCGGTCGTGGCTGCTCAAGCGGCCGCCGACCATGTCCGGCACCACGCTGATGTAGAACGCGGGTGCAGCCACTTGATGCAGCGGCAATTGCACTTCAACCGCGGCCGAGCGTTTAGTTGCCCCGCCCTGCTGAGCGCCACTGCGGTCGATCCGTTTGATCCCGTTGGGACCGATAAAACCGATCCCGTGGGGATTCTTGCGGATGACGCCGTTAGGCCCCATCCAGCTGTGTTGCACCGGTTGCATGGCCGCGTGCAGCGGGTGCAGACGGTTGCGGGCGATCCATTCAGCGCGAGGGTCGCGGCGGATAATGTCGCTCATCAATGCACCTCCGCAGGTTCACGTTTGGCCGGTGCCGAAGGCTTTCCCGGCGCGGCGTCTTCAAGCAGCGCATCAGCCACCAGTTCGGCGATGTCCTTGATCAATGGCCGTGGCTCGACCACGCCCTCAAGCATCGCGGTGCACTGTGGACAACCCACGGCCACCAGTTCGGCGCCGGTTTCGCGGATGTCTTCCATGCGCATGTCAGGGATCCGTTGCTTGCCCGGAATGTCGGTGATCGGCGCACCGCCACCGCCGCCGCAGCAGCGCGAACGGAAACCGGAGCGTTGCATTTCCTTGATCTCGATGCCCAGGGCGCGCAGCACTTCGCGTGGCGCCTCGTATTCGCCGTTGTAGCGGCCGAGGTAGCACGGGTCGTGATAAGTCACGCTGTTGCCTTTGTGCTGACCGAGGTTCAGTGCGCCTTCGCCAATGATCTCCGCCATGTAAGTGCTGTGGTGCTGCACGAGGTAGTTGCCATCGAAGGCGCCGTATTCGTTTTTCAGCACATGGAAGCTGTGCGGGTCGCAGGTGACGATGCGGTTGAAGCGGTATTTGGCCAGGGTCTGGATGTTGCGTTTGGCCAACAGCTGGAACGTCGCCTCGTCGCCCAGACGCCGGGCCACGTCACCGCTGTCGCGCTCTTCAAGGCCCAGCACTGCGAAGTCGACCTTGGCCGCTTTCAGCACTTTGACGAAGGCACGCAGGGTGCGCTGGTTGCGCATGTCGAAGGCACCGTCGCCGACCCAGAACAGCACGTCGGTGGTTTTCTTTTCGCTGAGCAGGTTCAGGTTCAGATCCGCCGCCCAGTTCATCCGCCCGCCCGGCGCGAAGCCGCCAGGGTTGTCGGTGGCGATCAGGTTTTCCAGGACCTCGGCGCCCTTGTTCGGGGTCGCGCCTTTTTCCAGAGTCAGATGGCGGCGCATGTCGACGATGGCATCGACGTGCTCGATCATCATCGGGCACTCCTCGACGCAGGCGCGGCAGGTGGTGCAGGACCACAGGGTTTCAGCGTCCACCAGACCGTTGACGATCGGTTGATGCGGATTACCGGCGTGCTCACCGATCGGCTTGCCTGGGTAAGGGCTGCCGGCAAACTTGGCATCCGTACCACCGGCCAGGCCGACGACCATGTCCTGAATCAGTTTTTTCGGGTTCAGCGGCTGGCCGGCGGCGAACGCCGGGCACGCAGCTTCACATTTACCGCACTGCACGCAGGCGTCGAAGCCGAGCAGTTGGTTCCAGGTGAAATCCTTGGGTTTTTCCACGCCCAGTGGCGCGGTCGGGTCGTTCAGATCCAGCGGCTTCAAGCCAGTGGAACGACCGCCGCCAAACCGTTCGGAGCGACGGTGCCAAGCCAGGTGCAAGGCACCGGCGAAGGCGTGCTTCATCGGCCCGCCCCAGGTCATGCCGAAGAACAGTTCCGACACGCCCCACAGCACACCGACGCCGAGAATCGCCGCCAGTACCCAGCCACCGAAGTTTTCCGGAAGGATGCCCGCCACCGGCAGGGTCAACAGGAAGAACGACGCCGAGAATGCCAGCAGGCTTTTCGGCAGGCGCATCCACGGACCTTTGGACAAGCGGGCCGGTGGGTTGCGGCGGCGCAGGAAGACAAAGATCGCACCGACGAACATCACTGCCGTCATCAACAGCAGTGCATAACCGAGGATGCGGTTATGCAGGCCGAAACCGTGAACCAGAATCGCCAGCACAATGGACGCCACCGCACCACCGGCCGTGGCGACGTGAGTATTGGCGATGTATTTGTCCCGCGCGACGACGTGGTGCAAATCGACCATGTAACGCTTGGGCATGGCGAACAGACCGCCGATCAGGTCGACTTTCGAAGCCCGGCCCTGACGCCACATAGCCACCCGCCGCAACGCGCCCAGGACAGCCAGGCCCAGGGCAGCGAACAACAGGATTGGAAGAAGGGTGTTCAACATGGTGGAGCTCCCAAAGACCTCGGGGTCATGTGCGTGCCGATGAGAGCGACGCACCTACTTGTGGCGAGGGAGCTTGCTCCCGCTGGAGTGCGAAGCGCTCCCAAAACAGTCTCAGGTGTACACCTGATACACCTCGACTGCAGGTTTTGGGGCTGCTTCGCAGCCCAGCGGGAGCAAGCTCCCTCGCCACAGGTGATGGTGGTAAATCCGTTAGAAATCCTTGCACAACCGCAGCGCGTCGTAGATCGCCGCGTGAGTGTTGCGCTGGGCCACGCAGTCACCGATGCGGAACAGCAAGTAGCCGTCGCCCGCCTGGCTCAGCGAAGGTTGTGGCTTGATCGCGAACAGGGCTTCGATGTCCATCTGGCCTTTGTTGCGCGAGCCTTCCTTCATGGCGTAGTAGATTTCTTCGTCCGGACGCACGCCGTTCTCGACGACCACCTGGTCAACCACCCGCTCCTCTTTGGCGCCGGTGTATTCGTTTTCCAGTACCGCCACCAGCTTGTCGCCTTCGCGATAGACCTTTTCCAGCATCATGTCGCCGGTCATGATCACTTCTTTCGGGTACATGCTGCGGTAGTAAGTCGGGAACGACGTACCGCCGATGGCCACGCCCGGCTTGATGTCGTCAGTGACGATCTCGACCTGGCTGCCTTTGTCGGCGAGGAAGTCGGCTGTCGACATCCCGGTGAACTCGCAAATGGTGTCGTAGACCAGCACGTTCTTGCCCGGCGCCACTTTGCCGTCGAGGATGTCCCAGCTGCTGACCACCAGGCCTTCAGCCGCACCCCAGTGCTCGTTCTGCTCCAGGAACGGATGGCCGCCAACGGCGAGCACCACGACGTCCGGACGCAGGTCGAGAATGGTCGCCGCATCCGCCGCCACGCCCAGGCGCAGGTCGACTTTCAAACGCGCCAGTTCCAGCTGGAACCAACGGGTGATACCGGCGATCTGGTCCCGTTGCGGGGCTTTCGAGGCGGTAGTGATCTGCCCGCCGATGAATTCTTTCTTCTCGAACAGGGTCACGTCGTGGCCACGTTCAGCGGATACACGAGCAGCTTCCATCCCGGCAGGGCCGGCACCAACGACCACAACTTTGCGCTTCGGCCCGGTGGATTTCTCGATGATGTGCGGCACGCCCATGTATTCACGGGAGGTCGCGGCGTTCTGGATGCACAAGACGTCCAGGCCCTGGTACTGACGGTCGATGCAGTAGTTGGCGCCCACGCACTGTTTGATCTGGTCGACCTGGCCCATCTTGATCTTGGCGATCAGGTGCGGGTCGGCGATGTGAGCGCGGGTCATGCCGACCATGTCGACGTAACCGCCTTCCAGAATACGGGTTGCCTGGTTCGGGTCCTTGATGTTCTGCGCGTGCAGCACAGGAGCCTTCACCACTTCCTTGATACCGGCGGCCAGGTGCAGGAACGGCTCCGGTGGATAACTCATGTTGGGAATAACGTTGGCCAGGGTGTTGTGGGTATCGCAACCCGAGCCCACGACACCGATGAAGTCGATCATGCCGGTGTCGTCGTAGTACTTGGCGATCTGCTTCATGTCCTCATGGCTCAGGCCATCAGGGTGGAATTCGTCACCACAGATACGGATACCAACGCAGAAGTCCGGACCGACTTCCTTGCGCACAGCCTTGATCACTTCCAGGCCGAAACGCATGCGGTTCTCGAAGCTGCCGCCCCATTCGTCGGTACGCTTGTTGACTCGCGGGCTCCAGAACTGGTCGATCATGTGCTGGTGCACGGCAGACAGCTCGACGCCATCCAGGCCACCGGCCTTGGCCCGTGCTGCGGCACTGGCGTAGTTGCCGATCACCCGCCAGATTTCTTCCGGCTCGATGGTTTTGCAGGTCGCGCGGTGCACCGGCTCGCGGATGCCCGACGGCGACAGCAGGGTTGGCCAATGCTCACCGTCCCAGCGGGAGCGGCGACCCATGTGGGTAATCTGGATCATGATCTTGGCGCCATGCTTGTGCATGGCATCGGCCAGATTCTGGAAGTGCGGAATAATCCGGTCGTCGGCCAGGTTGACCGACTTCCACCAGCCTTGCGGGCTGTCGATGGCCACGCTGGAGGAACCGCCGCAAATCGCCAGGCCGATCCCGCCCTTGGCTTTCTCTTCGTAATACTTGACGTACCGATCGGTGGTCATGCCGCCGTCGGTGGCGTAGACCTCAGCGTGCGCGGTGCTGAGCACGCGGTTGCGGATGGTCAGTTTGCCGATCTGGATCGGCTGGAACATTGCTTCGAAAGCCATGGCGGGTTCCTCGACTTACAACGGCTTGACGGTGAACAAACCGTCGTCGTGGCCTTCTTCGGAGCCACCGTAAACTTGTTCGGCGACGGTGCGGATCTTGCTGCCGCGAGCAGCCAGGATCTGGTCCATGGCGCCGGCGAACCAGCCAGTGAACATGTAGTCGACCTTGCGCCCGACCTTGCCGTACACGTAGACGAATGCGGAGTGTTCGAGCTTGACGCTGGCGGTGCCTTTGTCGAGGTCGATGTCCTGGATCTTGAACAGACCCCAGCCGCGCTGCGACAGGCGCTTCATGTAGTGCTCGAACACCGCGACGCCTTCCAGGCCATGGCATTCAGCTTCTTTTTCACACCAGTGCCAAGCGGACTTGTAGCCGGCCTTGTAGAGGATTTCGGCGTAGGCGTCGGCGCCCAGCACTTCCTCGATGCCCATGTGGTTGTTGACGAAGAAGTGACGCGGCACATACAGCATCGGTAGGGCGTCGGAGGTCCAGACACCGGTTTCGCTGTCGACTTCGATTGGCAATTGCGGGGCGATCTTGGCCATGGAAACTTAACTCCAGAAAATTCGTTGTGTTGCCCCCGGCACGGACGGCCGGGGGAAAGGATTCTTCAGATGCGGCGGCTTATTCGCCCCAAACGTCTTTCAAAACGTTGACCCAGTTTTCGCCCATGATCTTGCGCACCACGCGCTCGGAATGGCCGCGCTTGAGCAGGGTTTCGGTCAGGTTCGGGAACTCGCCCACGGTGCGGATGCCCAGCGGGTTGATGATCTTGCCGAAGCTGGTCAGACGGCGGGCGTAGCCCTTGTCATGGGTCAGGTATTCGAAGAAGTCCTGGCCATGACCCTGGGTGAAGTCGGTGCCGATGCCGATGGCGTCTTCGCCGACGATGTTCATGGTGTATTCGATGGCTTCGGCGTAATCGTCGATGGTCGAATCGATACCCTTGGCCAGGAACGGCGCGAACATGGTCACGCCGACGAAACCGCCGTGATCGGCGATGAACTTCAGTTCTTCATCGGACTTGTTGCGCGGGTGCACTTTCAGGCCCGACGGCAGGCAATGGGAGTAGCAGACCGGCTTCTTGGATTCGAGGATGACTTCTTCGGAGGTCTTCGAGCCGACGTGGGACAGGTCGCACATGACACCGACGCGGTTCATCTCGGCAACGATTTCACGACCGAAACCCGACAGGCCGCCATCGCGCTCATAGCAACCGGTACCGACCAGGTTCTGGGTGTTGTAGCACATCTGCACAATACCGACGCCCAGCTGCTTGAAAACCTCGACATAGCCGATCTGGTCTTCGAAGGCGTGAGCGTTCTGGAAGCCGAACAGGATGCCGGTCTTGCCCTGCTCCTTGGCTTTGCGGATGTCGGCGGTAGTGCGCACCGGGATCACCAGGTCGCTGTTCTCGCGAATCAGCTTCTGACTGGCGGCGATGTTGTTGACGGTGGCCTGGAAGCCCTCCCACACCGACACGGTGCAGTTGGCCGCGGTCAGACCGCCCTTGCGCATGTCTTCGAACAGCTCACGGTTCCACTTGGCAATAATCAGGCCGTCGATAACGATGCTGTCGGCGTGTAATTCGGCTGGGCTCATCAGGCAGTCCCCTATTAACGATTCATGCGCCGAATCGTGTGCCGGCGCTTTGGGGCCAGCATATGCCTGAGGGACGGTGCAGCCGGGTGCAAAAACGACAGGGGAATTGCCGAAAGCGTCAATCCGCGACAAAGGGTCGCCAACCGACATGATTGCCTACCTGTTCAAGCCCGTTCGCATGGGCCAGAATTCGTCGCATCACCGAATGTTTCACTGAATTAAGGGCGGCGACGCAATGAAATCCATCTTCTTGGCTTTGGCACTGATAGCGACCGGCGTACAGGCGGCCGAAGGGGCCGACGACAACCCCTGTGACGCCGTCGAAAACGAAGTCCAGACCCTGGAATGCTCGGCTTACAGCAGAAACACCGCCGAACAGCTGCTGAGCGACAACTACCAAGGCCTGAACGAACGCATGCAAACGCGCTACGGCAGTAACAAGGCGCAACTGGCCGACATCACCGCAAAAATCAAAACTGCGCAACAACAATGGCTGAAGACCCGGGATGCCGATTGCGCGGTGGAAGCGTTCCCGGCGACGAGCGGCAGTAAAGCCTTCAACATTGCGCAAAATGATTGCGTGGCGCGGATGAGTGACGAGCGGTCGGAGTTTTTGGAGTCGATTGGGCAGGAATAAAAACATAAAAATGGAGAATCATTTGATCCCACACGAAGTAGTCAGCCGCATCGTCGATGGCGCCCCCCCCCTGTTCGTGCCTGGCGTGAACACCTGAACCTTACGCAGGATGAAGTGGCCAGACGCATGGGCATCTCCCAACCAGCCTTTGCCCAGCAGGAAACGGTTGCCAAGCCCCGCAAGGCCACGCGTGAGAAAATCGCCGCGGCTTTTGGCATCACCGCCAATCAACTAGAGCTGTAAGCTGCACGCCAACATCGGAAAAGGGATTGAAATGAAAATCTGCGGTATCGAAATCAAAGGCAGCGAAGCAATCCTTGCCGTGGCCTCCCTCGACGATCAGGGGCTGACCCACGTCGCGCTGGCCACCAAGAAAATCGCCCTCGACGATGACGACGAAGCCGCCAACGTCAAAGTCTTTGCCGCTCAGGTGGCGTCGTTTATTCGTGAGAATTCAATCGACCGCATCGCGATCAAAAAGCGCAGCAAGAAAGGTGAGTTCGCCGGTGGGCCGACCACCTTCAAGATCGAAGGGGTTTTCCAGTTGCTGGAAAATTGCGAGGTGACGCTGCTGTCGCCGCAAACCATCAATGCGCAGAACAAAAAGTTCGACTTTGAACTGCCGGCCACGCTGAACAAGTATCAGCACGAGGCTTACAAAGCGGCCTGCTCGGCGCTGATGAAGAAGTAAAAACGACACATCTCCTGTAGGAGCGAGGCTTGCCCGCGAAGGCGTCGTGTCAGACAACAATGATTTCGAATGTGCCGGCCTCTTCGCGGGCAAGCCTCGCTCCTACAGGGGTCGGTTTCAGGCCTTCTGGCTTTGTCGGCGATCCTCCCGCGGGCACCGCTCAAACCTCGCCCGATAACTGCGGGTGAAATACGACGGCGATTCAAACCCGCAGGCGATACTCACCTCCAACACGCTCATGTCCGTCTGGCGCAGCAGCTGCCGCGCCTTCTCCAACCTTAGTCGCAGATAGAAATTGCTCGGCGTGTCGTGCAGGTGCAGGCGAAACAGGCGCTCTAGCTGACGCCGGGTCACTTTGATCGATTCCGCCAGCTCCAAAGTGCTGAGCGGCGGTTCGCTGTGCTGTTCCATCTCCCCAATGACATGCACCAGTTTCTTGTTGCTGATGCCATATCGCGTGGCGACTTCCATGCGTTGGTGATCTTTGCGCGGGCGAATGCGCCCGAGTACGAATTGTTCGCTGACCTGAATCGCCAGTTCCGGGCCATGGGCCTGACCGATGAGGTCAAGCATCAGGTCGATCGAGGCGGTACCGCCGGCGGAGGTGATACGCCGTCGGTCGATCTCGAACAGTTCCTGGGTGACGCTCAGCTGTGGATAAGATTCCTTGAAGGCGTCGATGGCTTCCCAGTGCAGGGTCAGGCGATGACCGTCGAGCAGGCCGGCTTCGGCGAGGATGAAGCTGCCGGTGTCGATGGCGCCGAGCGTCACGCCTTCGTTGTCCAGGCGACGTAACCAATGCTCCAGGGCCGGGGTGGCGAACTTCAGCGGTTCGAAACCGGCGACCACCAACAGGGTTGCGCCTTTCTTCAGCGGCTCCAGCGCTGCATCGGCGTTGACCGACATGCCGTTACTGGCCAGAACCGCCCCGCCATCGGCGCTCAACACATGCCAGCGGTACAACTCGCCGCGAAAGCGATTGGCGACCCGCAGCGGCTCGATCGCCGAGATAAAACCGATCGCCGAAAAACCCGGCATCAACAAGAAGTAGAAATCCTGGGACATGGAGCGCACTCGACTGGCAGGCAACGAGAGGGCGGGAAGCGTGTGGACGTTGATACGCCACTTGCAAGCAGCATTCAAGTGCGCAGGTCGCCGCAGTGCAAGAGCTGGTCGCCGCAGTGCGTTTTCACGGGGGCTTTGCTGCGTAACTTGGCATCACCGGCGCATCAGACACCGGAACCCACAATAAACGACCTGCCGAGGAACCCCGACATGAAACGACTGATCAGCAGCTGTGTTCTTGCACTCAGCGGTACCGCTTTCTTGAGCGCCAGTGTCATGGCAGCCGAACCCGCCTCGTGCCAGAACGTGCGCATGGGCGTAGTGAACTGGACCGACGTGATCGCCACCAGCGCCATGACCCAGGTCCTGCTCGACGGCCTCGGCTACAGCACCAAACAAACCAGCGCCTCCCAGCAAATCGTCTTTGCCGGCATTCGCGACCAGCGCCTGGATTTGTTCCTGGGCTACTGGAACCCGCTGATGACCCAGACCATCACGCCGTTTGTCGATGCCAAGCAGGTCAAAGTGCTTGAAGCGCCAAGCCTCAAGGACGCCCGCGCCACCCTGGCAGTACCGACTTACCTTGCCGAAAAGGGCCTGAAAACTTTCGCCGACATCGCCAAGTTTGAAAAAGAACTGGGCGGCAAGATTTACGGCATCGAACCTGGCTCGGGCGCCAACACCCAGATCAAGGCGATGATCGCCAAGAACCAGTTCGGCCTCGGCAAGTTCCAGCTGGTCGAGTCCAGCGAAGCCGGCATGCTGGCGGCAGTAGATCGCGCGGTACGCCGCAAGGAAGCCGTGGTGTTCTTCGGCTGGGCGCCGCACCCGATGAACGTCAACGTGAAGATGACCTACCTCACCGGCAGCGACGACGCCCTCGGTCCGAACGAAGGCATGGCCACGGTCTGGACCGTCACCTCGCCGAACTACGCGCAGCAATGCCCGAACGTCGGTCGCCTGCTGAGCAACCTGACGTTCACCGCCGAAGACGAGAGCCGGATGATGCAGCCGCTGCTGGATCACAAGGACGCTTTCGAATCGGCCAAACAGTGGCTCAAGGATCACCCGCAAGACAAGCAACGCTGGCTTGAAGGCGTGACCACATTCGATGGCAAGCCGGCCGCTGAAAACCTGAAACTGACCAGCAAATAGAACCGAAATGAACCACCGATTCGCAGCCCGATGCGGGCTGCGAGCGGAATCGCCACGCCCAAGCTCCACCAAAAAACTCAAGCCTGAAGGAAACCGCCTCATGAACCACGACGTCATCATCACCTGCGCACTCACCGGTGCTGGCGACACGACCGCCAAGAGCCCACACGTGCCGGTCACCCCGAAACAAATCGCTGCCGCCGCCGTGGAAGCCGCCAAGGCGGGCGCTACCGTGGTCCACTGCCACGTTCGCGACCCACAAACCGGCAAGTTCAGCCGTGACGTGGCGCTGTACCGCGAAGTGATGGAGCGCATCCGCGAGGCGGACGTCGACATCATCGTCAACCTCACTGCCGGCATGGGCGGCGACCTGGAAATCGGCGCAGGCGAGAACCCGATGGAGTTCGGTCCGAACACCGATCTGGTCGGCCCACTGACCCGTCTGGCCCACGTTGAAGAATTGCTGCCAGAAATCTGCACCCTGGATTGCGGCACCCTGAACTTCGGCGACGGCGACACCATTTACGTCTCCACCCCGGCGCAACTCCGGGCCGGCGCGAAGCGAATTCAAGAGCTGGGCGTCAAGCCTGAGCTGGAAATTTTCGACACCGGTCACCTGTGGTTCGCCAAGCAGATGATCAAGGAAGGTCTGCTGGATAACCCGTTGTTCCAGCTGTGCCTGGGCATCCCGTGGGGTGCGCCAGCAGATACCACCACCATGAAAGCCATGGTCGACAACCTGCCGGCCGACGCGGTCTGGGCCGCGTTCGGCATCGGTCGCATGCAGATGCCAATGGCCGCACAGGCCGTGCTGCTCGGTGGCAACGTGCGTGTCGGTCTGGAAGACAACCTGTGGCTGGACAAGGGCGTACTGGCGACCAACGGCCAACTGGTCGAACGCGCCTCGGAAATCCTCAGCCGCCTCGGCGCCCGCGTTCTGACCCCGGCCGAAGGCCGGGCAAAAATGGGCCTGACCAAGCGCGGTTGAAACAAATCACCCTTTCCCCCTGTGGGAGCGAGTTTGCTCGCGATGACGGTTGTCCTGCCGCAGATAACGCATCGGTTGTACCGGCGTCATCGCGAGCAGGTTCGCTCCCACTTTTTTTTGAGCCAAATTCAGGAAGTCGCCATGAGCTTTATCACTGATATCAAAACCTTCGCAGCACTGGGCAGCGGTGTCATCGGCAGCGGCTGGGTGTCCCGCGCCCTCGCCCACGGCCTCGATGTGGTGGCCTGGGATCCGGCACCCGGTGCCGAAGCGGCGCTGCGCAAACGTGTCGCCAATGCCTGGGGCGCGCTGGAGAAACAAGGCCTGGCACCCGGCGCATCGCAGGATCGGCTGCGCTTTGTCGCCACCATCGAAGAATGTGTTCGCGACGCGGATTTCATTCAGGAAAGCGCCCCTGAGCGCCTGGACCTGAAACTGGAACTGCACAGCAAAATCAGCGCGGCGGCCAAGCCCAATGCGTTGATCGGTTCCAGCACCTCGGGACTGTTGCCGAGCGAGTTTTACGAGAGTTCGACGCACCCGGAACGCTGCGTGGTCGGGCACCCGTTCAACCCGGTTTATCTGCTGCCATTGGTGGAAGTGGTCGGCGGCAAGAACACCGCGCCAGAAGCGGTGCAAGCGGCGATGAAAGTCTATGAATCCCTGGGGATGCGCCCGCTGCATGTGCGCAAGGAAGTACCGGGATTTATCGCCGACCGTTTGCTCGAAGCCTTGTGGCGTGAGGCGCTGCACCTGGTCAACGACGGCGTGGCGACCACGGGTGAAATCGACGATGCGATTCGTTTTGGCGCGGGTCTGCGCTGGTCGTTCATGGGCACCTTCCTGACTTACACCCTGGCAGGCGGCGATGCCGGGATGCGGCACTTCATGGCGCAGTTCGGACCAACATTGCAGCTGCCCTGGACGTACCTGCCGGCACCGGAGCTGACCGACAAGTTGATTGACGATGTGGTGGATGGCACCAGCGATCAGTTGGGCACACACAGCATCTCGGCACTGGAACGCTATCGTGACGATTGCTTGTTGGCGGTGCTGGAGGCGGTGAAAACCACCAAAGAGAAGCATGGGATGGCCTTCAGCGAATAAACACACACCCTGTGGCGAGGGAGCTTGCTCCGGCTCGGCCGCGAAGCGGTCGTAAAACCAGCAAACGCGATTTGACTGATACCTCGCATCCACCGGTTTTGGGACTGCTTCGCAGTCCAGCGGGAGCAAGCTCCCTCGCCACACATGTGTACACCAGCGATTATCTGTGGAGTTCCACCATGCCCACCCTCACCACCTACCAAACCAGAATCATCCCCGACTGGGTCGACTACAACGGCCATCTGCGCGATGCCTTCTACCTGCTGATTTTCAGCTACGCCACTGACGCGTTGATGGACCGGCTGGGTATGGACAGCAACAACCGCGAGGCCAGCGGCCACTCGCTGTTTACCCTCGAACTGCACCTCAATTACCTGCACGAAGTGAAACTCGATGCCGACGTCGAAGTGCATACGCAGATCATCGGCCACGACCGCAAGCGCCTGCACCTCTACCACAGCCTGCATCTGGTGGGCGGTGACAAGGAGCTGGCGGGCAATGAACAGATGCTGCTGCACGTCGACCTCGCCGGACCGCGATCCGCACCGTTCAGCGAAGCAACCTTGAGCAAGCTGCAGGCCATCGTCGCCGATCAAACCGACTTGCCCGCACCCGCCTGGATCGGCCGAGTGATTGCTTTACCAAAATAATAAGGAGCCCGCCATGAACACCGCCGCCGCTTTTGCCGATTTCCGCACCTATCCATTGATCAGCGCGTTGACCGCCGTGCACACCCTGGCGGACCGAATTCAAGTGAAGTGGGCGGACGGTCGGGTCAGCCCTTTTCATCATCAATGGCTGCGGGACAACTGCCCGTGCCCACAGTGCGTCTACACGGTGACGCGCGAGCAAGTGCTGGAAATCGTCGATGTCGCAGAGCACCTGATGCCTGAAAACGCCACCGTCGATGCCGAAGGCTGCCTGTGCGTCGATTGGCAGGATGGCCACCTCAGCCGCTTCGATCCGGGCTGGCTGCGGGCCCATGCCTATGACGACGAGTCCCGCGCCGAACGCCAGGCCGGAAAACCGAAAGCCAGGCTTTGGCACAGCGATTTGCAGCTGCCAGTGTTCGAATACCAGGCCCTGATGGAGAACAACGACGCCTTGTTGCAATGGCTGCTGGCCGTGCGCGATATCGGCCTGACTCAAGTGCGCGGAGTCCCCACCGAGCCGGGCTCGCTGAAGCTGATCGCCCAACGGATTTCGTTCATCCGCGAGAGCAATTTCGGCGTGCTGTTCAACGTGCAATCCAAGGCCGATGCCGACAGCAATGCCTACACCGCCTTCAACCTGCCACTGCACAGCGATTTGCCGACCCGGGAGTTGCAACCGGGGCTGCAATTTCTGCATTGCCTGGTGAATGACGCCGACGGTGGCGAAAGTATTTTCGTCGACGGTTTTGCCATCGCCCAAGCTTTGCGTCAGGAAGATCCAGAGGCGTTTCAAGCCTTGTGTGAAATCCCCGTGGAGTTCCGCAACAAGGACCGCCACAGCGACTACCGCTGCCTGGCACCGATCATCGCGCTGGATGCATTCGGGCAAGTGTCGGAAATCCGCATGGCGAACTTTCTGCGCGGGCCATTCGATGCTTCAGTGGAGCAGATGCCCAGGCTGTATCGCGCTTACCGGCGTTTCATTGCGATGACCCGCGAGCCGCGCTTCCGGGTGATGACACGGCTCAACCCCGGCGAGTTGTGGTGCTTCGACAACCGCCGCACCCTCCACGCCCGCAACGCCTTCGACCCCGCCACCGGCGCCCGGCATTTCCAGGGTTGCTATGTCGACCGGGATGAATTGCTGTCGCGCATTCTCGTTTTACAACGCTAGACCGCGTCATCGTTCATCGCGGGCAAGCCTCGCTCCTACAGGGTATTCGCGATCCCTGTAGGAGCGAGGCTTGCCCGCGAAAGCGTCAGCCCAATCAACACGTCCATTACCGATTCACAGGCAAAAAAAACCCCGATCAAGCCGTGACAAGATCGGAGCTGAGGAGGGTACTGTTGAGGAGCTGTTGCGCGAGGGTGACCAAACCTTCGTGATGCCAGCTGAGTCCAGTGTGCCTACTCCCATCCTTAGCAAGTTAGCCGAAAACGACCTGTTCATAGGTATTGCGGCCATTGCGACAAATCGTCCTTGCCGACGCCTACAGCCCCTACCAGAATCGAACCACGACACCGTTCCCTGAAGAAGGATTGCGTCATGATGTACGCCGATTTGATAGACCAGGAAGACCTGTTGAGCCAGCTGAAAGCGTTGGGGTTTTCAGTGCCCCCCGGCGCAACCGCCGAGCAAGCCTGCGAATGCGCAGTACGGGGTTTGAACAACGAGCGGGCAATGGAACTGCGGACCATGGTCAAGCAGATGTACACCAGCAGCGCGTCAATCCAGCCGGCCGTGCGTCAGGCCATTGACAAGCAACTGTTACCGGCATTGGCGCAGTACCAACAGAGCCATAGCGCCTGATTTCCGGGGTGTGAACACTTTGTGGCGAGGGAGCAAGCTCCCTCGCCACAATAGTTTGCCTGGTTTAGAGCCTTACGCTGGCAAACGTCGATTCATTACGCGCCTGGCTCAACGCCGACAGCGGCCCGGACAACGGCGACAGCACCAGTGCTTGCGGCAGCGGCATCATCGCCACTTGTTGCGTGGTATTGGAGCCTACGCGCTCGTCACGCGGTGGAATGCCGAAGTATTCGCGGTAGCACTTGGAGAAGTGCGGCGTGGACACGAACCCGCACACCGACGCCACTTCGATGATCGACATCGGCGTTTGCTTGAGCAATTGCCGAGCACGGATCAGGCGCAGTTTCAGGTAGTAACGCGACGGCGAGCAGTGCAGGTATTTCTGGAACAGCCGCTCCAGCTGACGACGCGAAACGGCGACATAAACCGCCAGTTCATCAAGATCGATCGGCTCTTCGAGGTTAGCCTCCATCAGCGCCACGATTTCCTGCAGTTTCGGCTGGTTGGTGCCGAGCATGTGCTTGAGCGGCACGCGCTGGTGATCCTGCTCGTTGCGGATGCGCTCGTAGACGAACATCTCCGAAATCGCGGCCGACAGCTCACGACCGTGATCACGGCTGATCAGGTGCAGCATCATGTCCAGCGGCGCGGTGCCGCCGGAGCTGGTGAACCGGTTACGGTCGAGGGTGAACAGCCGGGTGCTCATGGCCACTCGCGGGAAAGCTTCCTGCATAGCGGCCAGACATTCCCAGTGCACGCTGCAATCGAAACCGTCCAGCAGGCCGGCGCACGCCAGGGCCCAGCTGCCGGTGCAGACCGCGCCGAGACGACGGGACTGACGCGCCTGGCTTTGCAGCCACGACACATGCTCACGGGTTACGGTGCGCTGAATGCCGATGCCGCCGCAGACAATGACGGTGTCCATGGGTGGTGCTTTGTGCATGGAGGCGTCGGGGGTGATCTGCAGGCCGTCACTGGCCCAGACCTGACCGCCATCGACGGTGAGCGTGGTCCAGCGGTACAGCTCGCGACCGGACAATTGGTTGGCCATGCGCAGGGGTTCTACTGCGGAGGCCAGAGAAATCAGCGTGAAATTGTCCAGCAGCAGAAAGCCGATGGATTGAGGCGCACGGTTCTGGGGTTGGGCCCCGGAGTTGAACGTCGTCATCGCGGTATCTCCTCACACAAAGCGGGTGATGGCCTCAGGCGGAGGCTCTTTTTATTGCCATCGTTCTCGCGTGGGAGACGGGCTTTGTAATGACAGAGCAATTGCCATGCCTAAATTGAATGCGCGTTCAATAACTCCTGAAAACGACGTCGCGATGCGTCTAGATATGGCGCGCAGAGATAAGAGGTTAAAAGTGCCATCAAAGGCCCCAAACCCGTGCCCCCGTTGCGTGTGAGCAAATCGGTAGCACTTGTGGGAACAGGTCTGCGACGCGGCGGTCAAGAGTGTCACCGCTGGCACAGGTGACGAACGGTCAGGGTTTGAATTTGATCCCCGACCGGGGAGCCGGGCTTGCCTGTTTGCGACGCGCCAAAACGTGGCGCGTTTTAGTGCGCGTGTTCACTTGGTGCGCAGTTTTGACTGGTCTGGTGTAGCACATGAGGTCTTTGTGGAGAGCAGGCTTGCCCCCTCTCCACAGGTCAACTCGGTTTCAGCACTCCACCGCGCTAACCGCCAAGCCACCGCGCGACGTCTCTTTATATTTGTCGTGCATGTCGGCACCGGTATCACGCATGGTGCGGATCACCCGGTCCAGCGAGATAAAGTGCTGGCCGTCACCGCGCAGCGCCATCTGCGCGGCGTTGATCGCTTTCACCGCAGCAATCGCATTGCGCTCGATGCACGGTACCTGCACCAGCCCGCCCACCGGGTCGCAGGTCAAGCCGAGGTTATGCTCCAGGCCGATTTCCGCCGCGTTACACAACTGCTCCGGCGTGGCACCAAGAACCTCCGCCAACCCGGCCGCCGCCATGGCGCAAGCCGAACCGACTTCACCCTGGCAACCGACTTCGGCACCGGAGATCGAGGCGTTCTTTTTGCACAGAATCCCCACCGCCGCGGCACTGAGGAAGTAATCGACCACATTGGCGTCGGTCACCGCCTCGCTGAATTTCATAAAGTAGTGCAACACCGCCGGAATGATCCCCGCCGCACCGTTGGTCGGCGCCGTGACCATGCGCCCGCCGGCAGCGTTTTCTTCGTTGACCGCCAACGCGAACAGGTTGACCCACTCCATCGCGCTCAAGGTCGAGCCGATCACGTTGGGCTTGTTCAGCTCTTGCAAGCTGCGGTGCAACTTGGCCGCGCGACGGCGCACATTGAGACCGCCGGGCAGGATGCCTTCGTGCTTGAGGCCTTGCTCCACACAATCCTGCATGGCGCGCCAGAGCTTCATCAGGCCACTGCGGATTTCTTCTTCGCTGCGCCAGACTTTCTCGTTGGCCATCATCAATTCGGCCACGCGCAGGTTGTGCTTCTTGCACAGGCTGAGCAATTCGACGGCACTGGAGAAGTCGTAAGGCAGTACGGTGTTATCCAGATCCACCACACCGCTGGAAGCTTGCGCCTCGTCGACGACAAAACCGCCGCCGATGGAATAATAGGTATCGCGATGCAGCTCGCCGTGATCGCCTTCGGCGACCAGGGTCATGGCGTTCGGATGGAACGGCAGGTTCTCGTCGATCAGGCGCATGTCCCGAGCCCAGATGAACGGGACCGACAAGCGGCCGTCGAGCAATAGCGTGTGAGTTTCACGCAAGGCTTCTATACGGATGCCGATTTGCGACGGATCGATCGCGTCGGGCCACTCGCCCATCAACCCCATGATCACCGCGTTGTCGCTGCCGTGGCCGATGCCGGTGGCCGAGAGCGATCCGTATAGCTGAACTTCGATGCGACACACCTGCTCCAGAAGCCCCCGCTCGCGCAAACCTTGCACGAACAGCGCCGCGGCGCGCATAGGCCCCACGGTGTGCGAACTGGAAGGGCCGATGCCGATTTTGAACAAGTCGAAAACGCTGATAGCCATTACTGCTGAACTCCTGGATGTGCCTGCTCCAGGCGCAAAAGCGCCCAGTGACGGAGCTGCTACGCTCAAGCTGCAATCCGTCGAGATGGCCGCATCATCAGGCTTTTACCATGTCGTTCAACGTCTCACACCGACGCACTCATGCCCACTAGCGCCGCAGGTCTCTTACGCAATGTTTTCGCCGTTTTTTTGCGGATCAGCGGGGCAAATCGGGCTGAAAAAAGCTGTAAACGACGTCACCGACACTGGATGCGACCATCCCTGTACTGGTTACGACGCACCCTGTAGGCGTCAGATTTTCACTGGTACATGATCGTATCGACTCGATTGCAAGGCGCTGTGGTAGAGCTGTCTCCAAAACGCCATCCAACCGCAACAGATAAGTGCGGTGGTCCAGTCGGAACACTGCCAAAAAAAACACTTAGGAGTCGCCCCTATGAAAGGTTCCCCGTCGTTGTTGTTGGCCGCCATGCTGAGTCTGCCGTTCCTGGCTCAAGCCGCAGAGCCGGCCCAATGCAGCACCGTAAACTTCTCCGATGTCGGCTGGACGGACATTACCGCGACCACCGCGACCACCAGCGTTGTGCTCAACGCCCTCGGCTACAAGACCAAGACCACGATGATTTCCGTGCCGGTGACCTACAAGTCCCTGGCCGACGGCAAGAACATGGACGTGTTCCTGGGTAACTGGATGCCGACCATGGAAAACGACATCAAGGCCTATCGGGATGCCGGCACCGTGGAAACCGTGCGCACCAACCTCAAAGGTGCCAAATACACCCTCGCCGTACCACAAGCGCTGTACGACAAAGGGCTGCATGACTTTGCCGACATCGCCAAATTCAAGAAAGAACTCGACGGCAAGATCTACGGTATCGAGCCAGGCAACGACGGCAACCGTCTGATCCAGAGCATGATCGACAAAGACGCCTTCGGTCTCAAAACCGCCGGTTTCAAAGTCGTCGAGTCCAGCGAAGCGGGCATGTTGTCGCAAGTCGACCGTGCGCAAAAACGCGACACCGCCGTGGTGTTCCTCGGCTGGGCACCGCACCCGATGAACAAACGTTTCAAGATTCAGTACTTGACCGGTGGCGATGACTTCTTCGGCCCGGATTTCGGTGCTGCCACCGTTGCGACCAACACTCGCAAGGGGTATACCCAAGAGTGCAGCAACGTCGGCCAACTGCTGAAAAACCTGGAGTTCACCGTCGACATGGAGAGTACGCTGATGGGCAACATCCTGGACGACAAGATGAAGCCTGAAGCGGCCGCCAAGGCCTGGCTGAAAAAGAACCCACAGGTGCTCGATACCTGGCTCGCTGGCGTGACCACCATTGACGGTAAACCAGGCCTGGAGGCCGTGAAAGCCAAGCTCGCGCAGTAATCGCTTACGCCGGGCAGGCTCGCCTGCCCGGGCTGTTTATTTCCTTGCATGCGGACGTTCACTACCATGCTGATTGATCAGAAAATACCCTTAGGCCAGTACATCGCGAGCTTCGTTGAATGGTTGACGCAACACGGCGCCAGCACCTTCGACGCCATCGCCGTGTCACTGGAAACGATGATCCACGGCGTGACTTTTGCGCTGACCTGGTTCAACCCGCTGGCATTGATCGGCCTCATCGCACTACTGGCACATTTCATCCAACGCAAATGGGGCCTGACCGTTTTCGTCATCGCCTCCTTCCTGCTGATCCTCAATCTGGGGTACTGGCAGGAAACCATGGAAACCCTCGCCCAGGTGTTGTTCGCCACCCTGGTCTGCGTAGTGATCGGCGTGCCGTTGGGTATCGTCGCCGCGCACAAACCGATGTTCTACACACTGATGCGGCCGGTGCTCGATCTGATGCAGACCGTACCGACTTTCGTGTACCTCATTCCTACCCTGACCCTCTTCGGTCTGGGTGTGGTCCCGGGTCTGATCTCGACGGTGGTGTTCGCGATTGCCGCGCCCATCCGCCTGACCTACCTGGGTATCCGCGATGTTCCGGACGAACTGATGGACGCCGGCAAAGCCTTTGGCTGCTCGCGCCGTCAGTTGCTCTCGCGCATCGAACTGCCCCACGCCATGCCAAGCATCGCGGCCGGTATCACCCAGTGCATCATGCTGTCGTTGTCGATGGTGGTGATTGCGGCACTGGTGGGCGCCGACGGCCTGGGCAAACCTGTGGTCAACGCACTGAACACTGCTGATATCGCACTGGGCTTCGAAGCAGGCCTGGCGATCGTACTGCTGGCGATCATGCTCGACCGTATCTGCAAACAACCCGAAGCCAAAGTAGGGGGTGACGCATGAGCATTATTCGCTTCGAAGACGTGGACGTGATCTTCTCCAAAGATCCACGCGCCGCTCTCAAACTGCTCGACCAGGGCATGACCCGCAACGAGATTCTGAAAAAGACCGGGCAAATCGTCGGTGTCGAAAAGGCCAGCCTGGACATCGAGAAAGGTGAAATCTGCGTACTGATGGGTTTGTCCGGCTCCGGCAAATCCAGCCTGTTGCGCTGCATCAACGGCCTCAACACCGTTAGCCGTGGCAAGTTGTTCGTCGAACACGAAGGCCGGCAGATCGACATCGCGTCCTGCACCCCGGCGGAACTGAAGATGATGCGCACCAAGCGCATCGCGATGGTGTTCCAGAAGTTCGCCCTGATGCCTTGGCTGACGGTGCGCGAGAACATCAGCTTCGGTCTGGAAATGCAGGGTCGCCCCGAGAAAGAACGCCGCAAACTGGTGGACGAGAAGCTTGAGCTGGTGGGCCTGACCCAGTGGCGCAACAAGAAACCCAATGAGCTCTCCGGCGGCATGCAGCAGCGTGTCGGCCTGGCCCGTGCGCTGGCGATGGACGCCGACATCTTGCTGATGGACGAACCGTTCTCGGCCCTCGACCCGCTGATTCGCCAAGGCCTGCAAGATGAACTGCTGGAACTGCAAAACAAGCTGAGCAAGACCATCGTCTTCGTGAGCCACGACCTCGATGAAGCCCTGAAGCTGGGCAGCCGTATCGCGATCATGAAAGACGGCCGGATCATCCAGTACAGCGTGCCGGAAGAAATCGTCCTGAACCCTGCGGACGATTATGTGCGCACCTTCGTCGCCCACACCAATCCGCTGAACGTATTGTGTGGTCGCAGCCTGATGCGCACCCTGGACAACTGCAAACGCATCAACGGTTCGGTGTGCCTGGATCCGGGCGGCGATTCGTGGCTGGACCTGGCCGAAGGCAACACCATCAAAGGCGCGCGCCAGAACGGCTCGAGCCTGGATCTGCAGAAATGGATACCTGGGCAAGCGGTTGAAGCCCTGGGCCGTCGGCCAACACTGGTGGACTCCAACATCGGCATGCGTGATGCGCTGCAGATTCGTTACCAGACCGGCAACAAGCTGGTGCTGCACGACAACAACAAAGTGGTCGGGATCCTGGGCGACAGCGAGCTGTACCACGCGCTGCTCGGCAAGAACCTGGGGTAAGCAAGACAGCAGACACAAAAACGCCGCGAGATGATCGCGGCGTTTTTGTTTGTGCAGATATCAGGTCTGGAATACCGACAACTGTGGCGAGGGAGCTTGCTCCCGCTGGGTTGCGGAGCGACCCCAATCCAGACACCACGGTATTTCAGATAGATCGCGTAACCAGGATCTACGACTGCTTCGCAGCCGAACGGGAGCGAGCTCCCTCGCCACAATGGAGATGCGGTGCATTCACTGCACCGCATCACCTCAAACCTCAGCTATAAACCCGGCCTAGCAGCTGCCGATGGCTTTCAAACTGATCGAGCACGTCACGGGTGATTTGATCCTGAGTGAAGCCCATCAAGTCATAGTCCTGGCTGCCGTTGTGCAGGTACACCTCAGCGCGGTAGTAACGTGCGCGCGGTTCATCGGCACTTTCGGCCGACACCGCTTCACTCGCCGCCGCCAGATAACCGTCCAGGCTCACTTCGTAGACAAAAGGGTTGCCCTCTTCCATCTCGATCCGCAGGCCCATGCAACGCTTGGCTTTACCCAGCAACGTTTGCACGTTCAGGCCCTTGCCACGCAGTTGAACCACGGCCTCTTCCAGCGCCGGGCTGACTTGTTTGTCCATGAAACGCTGAACAATCGACTGATTCGGCTGCAGATCCAGCTGGGTCAGACGCTCGCTGAAACCACGACGACCACGCGCTGCCAGTTCCGCTTGCTCCTGTTCGATCTGCACGTCCTGGCGCATGGCCTTGTGCAAACCGAACATGAAGAACACCAGCACCACCGAGAACGGCAGCCCCGCCAGCACCACCATGGTTTGCATGGCTTCGAAGTTACCGGCGAACAGCAGACCGATGGTCACCAGGGTGATCACCACCGACCAGAAAATCCGCAGCCAGTGCGGCGCGTCTTCGTCGACGTTGCCGCCCTTGCACGAAAGGTTGGCCATCATCACCGCGCCGGAGTCCGCCGGGGTCAGGAACAGCACGAAACCGACAAAAATCGACACGCCAATGACAACTTTCGACGCCGGGTAATGCTCAAGCAACTGGTAGATCGCCATCGATGGCTGTTCCAGCGCCGTCTTCCCGAGCTCCACCGCCCCATGGTTCATCACCAGGTCCAGGGCCGAGTTACCGAAGATCGACAGCCATGCCAGGGTGAAACCCAGCGGAATCAGCAGCACGCCGGCGACCAGCTCACGCACCGTGCGACCACGGGAAATACGCGCGATGAACATGCCGACAAATGGCGCCCAGGAAATCCACCAGGCCCAGTAGAACAGGGTCCACAGGCCCAGCCAGCGGTCAGACTTCTCACTGTCGCCTTCATACACGTAGAGGTCGAAGGTCTTCAGCACCACGCCATTGAGGTAGTCACCGATGTTCTGCACAAAGCCGTTGAGCAGGTGCAGAGTCGGGCCGAACAACAGCACGAAAATCAGCAGACCGCTGAACAGCACGATGTTCAGGTTGGACAGACGGCGAATGCCGTTTTCCACGCCGGACACAGCGGCGATGGTCGCCACGGTGCTCATCACGATGATCACGATCAGCAAGTTGGTGTTGCTGTGCGCCATGCCGAACAGGTTTTCCAGCCCCGACGACACTTGCAGCGAACCGATCCCCAGGTTCGTCACCAGCCCCAGCAGGGTCACGAACATGCCAAAGCCGTCCACCGCATGACCGGCCGCGCCTTTGACCCAACGCTCGCCGACCAGCGGATAAAGCGCCGAACGCAATGCCAACGGCTGGTTATGACGGTAAGCAAAGTACGCCACGGCCAGGCCGACCAAGGCGTAGATCGCCCAGCCATGCAGGCCCCAATGCAGGAACGTCAGCTGCACTGCCTGACGTGCGGCAAGGTTGCTGCCGGCGACGCCTTCCGGCGGGTTGAAGTAATGGTCCAGCGGCTCGGACGCACCGAAGTACAACAGCGAGATGCCGATACCCGACGAGAACAGCATCCCCGCCCAGGCGCCGTAGCTGAAGTCCGGGGTATCGTCCTTGCTGCCCAGCTTGAGCTTGCCATAAGACGAAAACGCCAGGCCAACCACGAACACCAGGTAGGCGGCGATCACTACCATGTAGTACCAGCCGAAGCTGCGGGACAACCACGCCTGGGCAATGCCGAGCATTCTGCCGGCCTCTTGCGGGGCGATGATCAGAATGGCGGTCAACAACAGAATCAACGCGGTAGAGGTGTAGAACACCCAACCGTTGACCATCACCTTCTCGGGTGGGGTCTTTATTAGAGAGGCAGAACTCATGGCACAGATGCTCCGGGCAGTGCGAGAGAAGAACACAAGGCAACGCGATACCCGACCAATCGATTAGTTGGCAGCCGACCGGCGGGTGATATAAAGACACCCCGAAAAAAGCCCGAAACCCATGGAACGCCAGTGCGCGTGGGTTTCGAGCATGTTCAGATGTCGTTTTTCCGCCCACTACACGTAGGAAAAACCTGTAGGCAGCGACGAATTGTCGCAGATCTTATTCTTTGTTGATTGAACGTTCAATCAAAACAAAATAGACTGGCCCTCAATCCGGTAGGCGTATTTCGTCCACCGGGAGGCCTAAGGAGATGTGCAAGATGCCCAAGGTCGGTATGCAACCCATCCGCCGCCAGCAATTGATCGAAGCCACGCTACAGGCCGTCGATCAGGTCGGCATGGGGGACGCCAGCATTGCGCTGATCGCCCGTTTGGCCGGTGTCTCGAATGGCATCATCAGTCACTACTTTCAGGACAAGAATGGCCTGATCGCCGCCACGATGCGGTATCTGATGAGCGTCCTCAGCGAGAACGTCACCGCGCGCCGTCAGGCGATGGCAGATGACAGCCCACGGGCGCATCTGCAGGTGATTATCGAAGGCAACTTCGACGCCAGCCAGGTCAATGGCCCGGCAATGAAAACCTGGTTGGCCTTCTGGGCCACCAGCATGCACCAGCCGTCTTTGCACAGGTTGCAGCGGATCAACGATCACCGTCTGTATTCCAACCTGTGCTGCCAGTTCCGCCGTGCGTTGCCGCTTGATCAAGCGCGCAGCGCCGCCCGGGGCCTGGCAGCCCTCATCGACGGTTTGTGGTTGCGCGGCGCGTTGTCGGGAGATGCTTTCGACACCGAGCAGGCGCAAAGAATCGCTTACGAATACATGGATATCCAATTGGCCAAGCAGGTGAGTTAGAGCACACATAAAACCGCTCAGCCCCTGAACGCCACTGATCAGCGTCGCCAACGCTACACGGCACGTCCCAGTGGTTAACGCCAACCAACTTATGCACTTGCGAGGACTTTATGGCCCGTTTCGAACTGCAAAAACTCTACATCGACGGCGGTTACAGTGACGCCAGCAGCGACGCCACCTTCGAAGCCATCAACCCGGCTAACGGTGAAGTCCTCGCAACCGTACAGCGTGCGACCAAGGAAGACGTCGAGCGTGCAGTGGTCAGTGCCGAAAAGGGCCAGAAAATCTGGGCCGCGATGACCGCCATGGAGCGTTCACGCATCCTGCGTCGTGCCGTCGACATCCTGCGCGAGCGCAACGATGAACTGGCCGCCCTGGAAACCCTGGACACCGGCAAGGCGTACTCCGAAACCCGTTACGTCGACATCGTCACCGGCGCTGACGTGCTGGAATACTACGCAGGTCTGGTACCGGCCATCGAAGGCGAGCAGATTCCGCTGCGCACCACCTCTTTTGTCTACACCCGTCGCGAGCCGCTGGGCATCGTGGCCGGTATTGGCGCGTGGAACTACCCGATCCAGATCGCCCTGTGGAAATCCGCTCCAGCCCTGGCGGCCGGCAACGCGATGATCTTCAAGCCAAGCGAAGTCACCTCGCTGACCACCCTGAAACTGGCCGAGATCTACACCGAAGCCGGCCTGCCGGCTGGTGTGTTCAACGTGTTGACCGGCAGCGGCCGTGAAGTCGGCACCTGGCTGACCGAACACCCACGCATCGAAAAAGTCTCCTTCACCGGCGGCACCGACACCGGCAAGAAAGTCATGGCCAGCGCTTCCGCTTCCACGCTGAAAGACGTGACCATGGAACTGGGCGGCAAATCCCCGCTGATCATTTTCGACGACGCCGACCTCGATCGCGCCGCCGACACCGCGATGATGGCCAACTTCTACAGCTCCGGTCAGGTCTGCACCAACGGCACTCGCGTGTTCGTCCCGAGCCACCTGAAAGCCGCGTTCGAAGCCAAGATCGTTGAGCGCGTTGCGCGCATCCGCGTTGGCAACCCGGAAGACGAAAACACCAACTTCGGCCCGCTGGTCAGCTTCGCCCACATGGAAAGCGTGCTGGGTTACATCGCCAAAGGTAAGGAAGAAGGTGCTCGCCTGCTGTGCGGCGGCGCTCGTCTGACCGACGGCGAATTCGCCAAAGGCGCATTCGTGGCCCCGACCGTGTTCACCGACTGCACCGACGAGATGACCATCGTGCGCGAAGAAATCTTCGGCCCGGTGATGAGCATCCTGACCTACGAAACCGAAGAAGAAGTGATCCGTCGCGCCAACGACACCGACTTCGGTCTGGCTGCCGGCGTTGTTACCAAAGACCTGAACCGCGCGCACCGCGTGATTCATCAACTGGAAGCCGGTATCTGCTGGATCAACGCCTGGGGCGAGTCCGACGCCAAGATGCCGGTCGGCGGCTACAAGCAGTCGGGCGTGGGCCGTGAGAACGGCATCAGCTCGCTGAACAACTTCACACGCATCAAATCGGTACAGGTCGAACTGGGCGATTACGCCTCGGTTTTCTGATCTGACGCGAACCTGAAGCTGGGGCCTTTGTGGCGAGGGAGCTTGCTCCCGCTGGGCTGCGAAGCAGCCCCAACTTCAGGTTCAGCGCTCATTCAGACAGAACACGGTCGCTGATTTGCGACTGCTGCGCAGCCGAGCGGGAGCAAGCTCCCTCGCCACAGTAAGTGACAAATCCGCGACCGCGACCTGACCAACTTCAAAGAGGGTGCATTCAATGTCCCAAGTATTCGATTACATCATCATCGGTGCCGGCTCGGCCGGTAACACCCTGGCGACCCGTCTGACTGAAGACGAAGGCGTCACCGTCCTGCTGCTCGAAGCGGGCGGCCCGGATTACCGTCTGGATTTCCGCACACAAATGCCGGCGGCTTTGGCGTTCCCGCTGCAAGGTCGTCGCTACAACTGGGCGTACGAAACCGATCCAGAGCCACACATGGACGGTCGCCGGATGGAATGCGGTCGCGGCAAGGGCCTGGGTGGTTCTTCGCTGATCAACGGCATGTGCTACATCCGCGGCAACGCCATGGACTACGACAACTGGGCGAAACTGCCAGGCCTGGAAGACTGGACTTACCTCGACTGCCTGCCGTATTTCCGCAAGGCGGAAACCCGTGACATCGGCCCGAACGACTACCACGGTGGCGACGGTCCGGTCAGCGTGACCACGCCCAAAGCCGGCAACAACCCGCTGTTCAGCGCGATGGTTGAAGCAGGCGTGCAGGCCGGTTACCCGCGTACCGAAGACTTGAACGGTTACCAGCAGGAAGGTTTCGGCCCGATGGACCGCACCGTGACGCCGAAAGGCCGTCGCTCCAGTACCGCTCGCGGTTACCTGGACATCGCCAAGAAGCGTTCGACCCTGACCATCGTCACCCACGCCCTGACCGACAAGATTCTGTTCGAAGGCAAGCGTGCAGTCGGCGTGCGTTACCTGATCGGTGCCGCCGAAGAACGCGTTGAAGTCCGTGCCCGCAAAGAAGTGTTGCTGTGCTCCGGCGCCATCGCGTCGCCGCAGATCCTGCAACGCTCCGGTGTCGGCCCGGCCGAACTGCTGAAAAAGCTTGATATTCCGGTGGTCCACGACCTGCCGGGCGTCGGTGAAAACCTGCAGGATCACCTCGAGTTGTACCTGCAATACGCCTGCACCCAACCGGTCTCGCTGTACCCGTCGCTGCTCCTGCACAACCAGCCGGCCATCGGTGCCGAGTGGCTGTTCAACGGCACCGGCATCGGCGCCAGCAACCAGTTCGAAGCCGGCGGTTTCATTCGTACCCGCCCGGAATTCGAATGGCCGAACATCCAGTATCACTTCCTGCCGGTAGCGATTAACTACAACGGCAGCAACGGCGTGAAAGAGCACGGCTTCCAGGCGCACATGGGTTCCATGCGTTCGCCAAGCCGCGGTCGCATCCAGGCCAAGTCCAAGGATCCGCGCGAATACCCGAGCATCCTGTTCAACTACATGGCCACCGAGCAGGACTGGCAGGAATTCCGCGATGGCATCCGCCTGACCCGTGAAATCATGCAACAGCCGGCGCTGGATGCCTTCCGTGGTCGCGAAATCAGCCCCGGCATCGACGTGCAAACCGACGAGCAGCTGGACAAGTTCATCCGCGAGCACGCCGAAACCGCGTTCCACCCGTCCTGCTCGTGCAAGATGGGCACCGACGAAATGGCCGTGGTCGATGGCGAAGGTCGTGTGCATGGCATGCAAGGCCTGCGCGTGGTCGATGCCTCGATCATGCCGATCATCACCACCGGCAACCTGAACGCACCAACGATCATGATGGCCGAGAAAATCGCCGACAAGATCCGCGGTCGCAAACCATTGCCGCGCAGCAAGGCCAAATACTACGTGGCCGGCGGTGCACCGGTGAAGGGCAAGCCGTTGCGGGATGTGAGCGCTCAGTAAGCCGTAACACCGAGGCGCGGCCTTCGCGGGCAAGCCTCGCTCCTACAGGGAATCGCATTCGCCCTGTAGGAGCGAGGCTTGCCCGCGAAAGCGTCCGCCCAAGCAATAAGATAAATTCCTGACTCACCCAACCTCAACTCTTCCTACACCGCTCTTCACTTGATCCTACCCCCCACGCAGGCCTAATCTAGCGCCACGCAAACGTTCCCCCCCCTCGCAACACCGATTCGCCGCCACTCCATACCAAGGAGGTTCCCGAATGTTCGATTTCCACCCCCAGCTCAAGCAGCGCTTCGCTGCGTTGCGCACGGGCGCTGAATTCTTTTCGCTGCGTTATGTTCGCGAATCCGGTCAGTATCTTTCAGTGCGCAAGAACGTCGCCGAACCACCGAGCCTGAGCCGGGACGAAGGTGCGATGCTGACCGTTCGGGTCAACGGCGTCGAAGCCTATGCCGCGACCAACGATTTGTCTCAGTCCGGGCTGCAAGCCGCGCTGGAGAAGGCCGAGCAACAAGCCCGTCGACTCAAGCCACACGCCCTCCTCGACTTGCGTGAGCAAGCGGTTTCCAGCGAGCGCGCCGACTATTTCTCGCCGAGCCTCGACCAACCCTTCCCGTCTCTCAGCGATTGCTACCAACTGCTCGGCGCCGAATCTGCCGCCGTGCCCAAGGACGAACGCCTGGTGAACTGGCAGGCGAGCATCGGTATCACCAACGTCGAGCAGATCTACCTCAACAGCGCCGGCGCCGAACTGCGCCAGGCCCAGCGCTTCGTCTACCCGAGCATGGACGTCACCGCCTACGACGGTAGCGACAGCCAGACCCGCACCCTCGGCCGCGAGAATTTCGGTCAGCAGGGCGGCTTTGATGTGATCAGCCGCTGCGGCCTGATCGGCGCCGGCCCGAAAGTCGCCGACCAGGCGTTGCAATTGCTGCTGGCACCGAACACCCCGCAAGGCCCGCGCGACCTGTTGCTGATGCCCGACCAGATGATGCTGCAGATCCACGAGTCCATCGGTCACCCGCTGGAACTGGACCGCATCCTGGGCGACGAGCGCAATTACGCCGGCACCAGTTTCGTCAAGGCGCAAGACTTCGGCCGCCTGCAATACGGCTCCGAACTGCTCAACGTGACATTCGACCCGGACATCCCCGAACAGCTCGCCAGCTACGGCCATGACGACGAAGGCACCGCCGCCAGCAAGCAATTCCTGATCAAGCAAGGTTTGCTGCTGCGACCATTGGGCGGCGCGCTCTCGCAGTTCCGGGCCAGCCTCGACGGCGTGGCCAACAGCCGCGCCTGCGGCTGGAACCGTCCGCCGATCGACCGCATGGCCAACCTCAACATCGAGCCCGGCGATCAGCCGCTTGAGCAACTGATCGGCAACATCGAGCACGGCATTTTGATGAGCACCAACCGTTCGTGGTCCATCGACGATGCGCGCAACAAATTCCAGTTCGGTTGCGAATGGGGCCAGTTGATCGAAAACGGCGAACTCAAAGGCGTGGTGAAGAACCCGAACTACCGGGCGATTTCCGCGCAATTCTGGAAGAGCCTGCGCGCCGTCGGTGACGCCAGCACCTTCAAGGTGCTGGGGACGCCGAACTGCGGCAAGGGCGAACCGAACCAGGTGATCCGTGTCGGCCATGCGTCGCCGGCCTGTGTGTTCAGCAATGTTGATGTGTTTGGGGGAGATGCCTGATGAGTACGTCCACGAGCACTTCAAAAAACCAGGCCGATTCGTTCAAGGCCTTGGTCAACTGGCTGCGCGATGCACTGCGCACGCCTGAGCAGTTCACCCTCAGCTACGCCGCCGAATCGTCGGCCTTCGTGCGTTTCAACCACGCCAAGGTGCGTCAGGCCGGGCAGGTGCAGCAGGCAAGCATCGGCTTCAAACTGATCAACGACGGCCGCCACGCCGACCTCGATATCACGTTGTCGGGCGATCCGGAAGTCGACCTTCAGCGTCTGGCCGATGGGCTACAACAGTTGCGCGAAACCCTGCCGTTGCTGCCTCAGGACCCGTACCTGCTGCTCAACCATGACGACTGGCAGAGCAACAACGTGCAGGATCATCCGCTGCCGGACACCGAGCAGGTGGTCGCTGAAATCACTCAGGCCGGCGAGGGGCTGGATCTGGTCGGTTTCTATGCCGCCGGGCCGATCAGTCGCGGTTTCGCCAGTTCTTCGGGCGCGTTCGGCTGGCATCAGGCCAACAGCTTCAACTTCGATTTCAGCCTGTTCCATGAAAACGGTCAGGCGGTGAAAGCCAGCTATGCCGGGCACGACTGGAACAGCGAAGGCTTTGCCCGGCGTTTCCAGCAGGCCCGCGAGCAGTTGGCGTTTCTCGGGCGGCCATTGCGCACGCTGGCGCCGGGTCAGTACCGCGCCTACCTCGCGCCGGCAGCCCTGGAAGAAATCATGGGCATGCTCAGCTGGGGCGGGTTCTCGGCGCAGTCGATTGCCAGCAAGAGCAGTCCGTTGCAGAAGCTCTACGGTGGCGACAGCTCGTTCAGCCCGTTGGTGTCCCTGGATGAAAAAGTCAGCGGCTCCCTGAGCCCAGCGTTCTCCGGTGAAGGTTATCCGCGCAGTGATCTGCGGCTGATTGTTGAGGGCAAGGCGGGTGAGCAACTGGTCGGTTCACGCAGCGCCGCCGAGTACGGCCTGACCGCCAACGGTGCTGGCGGCGGTGAAGCGCCAAGTGCGTTGAACATGGCGGCCGGCTCGTTGCCTGACGCCGAGATCCTCAAGCAACTGGGCACCGGTTTGTATATCAGCAACCTGTGGTACCTGAACTACTCGGACCAACCGGCGGCGCGCCTGACCGGCATGACACGGTTCGCGACCTTCTGGGTCGAGAACGGCGAGATTCAGGCACCGGTCAGCACCATGCGTTTCGATGACAGCGCCTACAGCCTGCTCGGTTCGCAGCTGGAAGCGTTGACCGAGGAACGCGAGCTGATGTTGTCGGCCAGCACCTACAGTCAGCGGAACACGTCTTCGGCATTGCTGCCGGGAGCGCTCGTCAGCCGATTGACCTTGACCCTGTAAACACAAAAACCTGTGGCGAGGGAGCTTGCTCCCGCTGGGCTGCGAAGCGGCCCCAGACCGGCAATGTGCTCTATCAGACAGACCGCATTCACCGGATTTACGACTGCTACGCAGCCGAGCGGGAGCAAGCTCCCTCGCCACAGGGTTCAGCGCCAGCCACGAATCTGCATTAACAAGAGGCCCCATGCCCAACCGCCCACCTCTCGACGCCGTCACCGCCCGCTGGTTGCCATGGGTCGTGGCCATTGCCTTCTTCATGCAGTCCCTCGACGGGACAATCCTCAACACCGCCCTCCCCGCCATGGCCCGGGACCTGGCCGAAGACCCGCTGCGCATGCAGGGTGTGATCATCGCCTACATGCTCACCGTCGCCTTGCTGATTCCCGCCTCCGGCTGGATCGCCGACCGTTTCGGCACCAAGAAAATTTTCTTCGGCGCCATCCTGTTGTTCAGCATCGGCTCATTGCTCTGCGCCTTGTCGAGCACCCTGAGCATGCTGATCGGCGCCCGGGTGATCCAGGGCCTGGGCGGCGCCTTGATGTTGCCGGTCGGACGCTTGGTAGTGCTGCGCGCGTATCCGCGCTCGGATCTGGTGCGGATCATGGGGTTCATCACCATTCCCGGCCTGCTCGGCCCGCTGATCGGCCCGACCATGGGCGGCTGGATGGTGCAATACCTGACCTGGCACTGGATCTTCCTGATCAACCTGCCGGTGGGCGTTCTCGGTTGCTACGCGGTATGGAAATTCATCCCCGACTTGCGCGGCAGCGAGCGCACCCGCTTCGATAGCCTGGGCTTCTTGCTGTTCGGCGCGGCGATGGTGCTGATCACCATCGCCATGGAAGGCCTCGGCGAACTGCGTCTGCCGCACTTGCGGGTGATGTTGCTGTTGTTTGCCGGCATGGCCTGTCTGGCGGCCTATTGGCTGCGGGCCGGGCACATCGACAATCCACTGTTTGCGCCATCGCTGTTCAAGACCCGGACCTTCGCCGTGGGCATCCTCGGCAACCTGTTCGCCCGGTTGGGCAGCGGCGCATTGCCGTTCCTGGTGCCGTTGCTGCTGCAAGTGGCGCTGGGCTATTCGCCGTCACAGGCCGGGATGAGCATGCTGCCCCTGGCCGCGGCCGCGATGGTCGCCAAATCGGTGGCGCGGCCGTTGATCGAACGTTTCGGCTACCGCATCGTGCTGACCGGCAACACACTGGCGCTGGGGATCATGCTGGCAAGCATGGGCCTGGTCAGCGAGCAGACACCGTATTGGCTGTTGCTGGGCCAGTTGGCGATTCTGGGGGCGATCAACTCCTTGCAGTTCACCGCGATGAATACCGTGACACTGATCGACCTCGACGACGCCAGCGCCAGCAGCGGCAACAGTTTGCTGTCGGTGGTAGCGCAATTGTCCCTGAGCCTGGGCGTGGCGTGCGCCGGTGCGCTGCTCGGCGGATTCACGGCGGAGATGGGCAATGACGACGTGGACACGGTGCTGGGCGCGTTCCAGCTGACTTTTGTGACGGTCGGCGTCATGGCGATGCTGGCTGCAACCATCTTCTCGCAGCTTTCACCAAAGGATGGCCGACGGATGGTCAGCCGTGAGCACGATATCGAGCACTGACCCGTAGCAGCTGCCGAGGCACGAGGCTGCGTTGGGCTGCGAAGCGGCCCAGCCGGGGCGGTCCTGCGGACACGCAACGCAGCCCCGTACCTCGACAGCTGCTACGGCTATTCGTCCAGAATTTGCAGGTGGAGAGCCTGGGACTGATACACTGCGCGACATTTTGTTTTGCAGGCCAGTCCCGTGACCACCATCGCCACCGCTTTTAATACTTTGCCGCTGTCCGCCGCCATGCTGGCTAACCTCGACTCCCTCGGTTATGCCCAGATGACGCCGATCCAGGCGCAAAGCTTGCCGGTGATCCTCAAGGGGATGGACCTGATCGCCCAGGCCAAGACCGGCAGCGGCAAGACCGCCGCCTTCGGTATCGGCCTGTTGAACCCGATCAATCCGCGCTTCTTCGGTTGCCAGGCACTGGTCATCTGCCCGACCCGTGAGCTGGCCGACCAGGTCGCCAAGGAAATCCGTCGCCTGGCCCGTGCCGAAGACAACATCAAGGTCCTGACCCTGTGCGGCGGTGTGTCTTTCGGCCCGCAGATCGGCTCGCTGGAGCACGGCGCGCACATCATCGTCGGCACTCCAGGGCGCATCCAGCAACACCTGCGCAAGGGTTCGCTGGTGCTTCACGGCCTGAACACGCTGATCCTCGACGAAGCCGACCGCATGCTCGACATGGGTTTCTACGATTCCATCGAAGAAATCATCGCCCAGTGCCCGGAACGTCGCCAGACCCTGCTGTTCTCCGCCACCTATCCGGTGGGCATCAAGCAGTTGGCGTCGAAGTTCATGCGTAATCCGCAGCAAGTGAAGGCCGAGGCGTTCCACGACGACACGCAGATCGAGCAGCGCTTCTACGAAATCTCCCCGGAAGAGCGCATGAGCGCGGTGACCAAGGTGCTCGGCCACTTCCGTCCGGCGTCCTGCGTGGCGTTCTGCTTCACCAAGCAGCAGGTGCAGGAAACCGTCGATCACCTGACGTCCAAAGGCATCTCCGCCGTCGGCCTGCACGGCGATCTGGAACAGCGTGACCGCGACCAGGTGTTGGCCATGTTCGCCAACCGCAGTACGTCGGTACTGGTTGCCACCGACGTCGCCGCACGCGGCCTGGACATCGATGCGCTGGACATGGTGATCAACGTCGAACTGGCCCGTGACTCGGAAATCCACATTCACCGTGTCGGCCGTACCGGTCGTGCCGGTGAGAAAGGCATTGCGATCAGCCTGGTCGCACCGTCCGAAGCCCATCGCGCCCAAGCCATCGAGCAACTGCAGAAGTCGCCGTTGAATTGGGATCAGGTGGATAACCTCACGTCCCAGGGCGGCGGTCCGCTGCTGCCGCTGATGAGCACGCTGTGCATTGGTGCGGGCCGTAAAGACAAAGTCCGTCCAGGCGACATTCTCGGCGCACTGACCGGTGAGGCGGGCATTCCCGGCGCCCAGGTCGGCAAGATCGCGATTTTCGACTTCCAGGCCTATGTGGCCGTGGAACGCGGGATCGCCAAGCAAGCCTTGCAGCGTCTGAACGACGGTAAAATCAAAGGCCGTTCGCTGCGCGTACGCATTTTGTAAAACCGCACCGCCCCCCCTGTAGGAGCGAGGCTTGCCCGCGAAGAACGAAAACTCGGTACACCTGATGCAACGCGTTATCGTTCTTCGCGGGCAAGCCTCGCTCCTACGGGATCGCCGTTAGCTCTGAGATTTATGTGAGGACACCGTTTTGCGCTCTACCGAAGTCGTGATCATTGGCGCTGGCGCCGCAGGGTTGATGTGTGCGCTGACCGCCGCCGGGCGCGGGCGCAAGGTGATGTTGCTTGACCATGCCAACAAGGCCGGCAAGAAAATCCTGATGTCGGGCGGTGGCCGCTGCAATTTCACCAACATGTACACCGAGCCGAGCAATTTCCTCTCGCAGAACGCACATTTCTGCAAATCTGCGTTGGCACGTTACACCCAGTGGGACTTCATCGGTCTGGTGGCCAAACACGGCGTGCCGTACCACGAGAAGAAACTCGGCCAGTTGTTCTGCGATAACAAATCCAGCGACATCCTCGACATGCTGCTCGACGAGTGCAATCAGGTTGGCGTCAGCCTGCACCTGGACACCTCGATCCAGACCATCGAGAAGCTCGAAAGCGGTTATCTGCTGGATACCACGCTGGACCAGATCACTTGCCAATCCTTGGTGATCGCCACTGGCGGCCTGTCGATTCCGACCCTCGGCGCCACCGGTTTCGGCTATCAGGTGGCCAAGCAGTTCGGCCACGACCTGCTGCCGACCCGCGCCGGTCTTGTACCGTTCACCATCACCGATCAGCTCAAGGAGCTGTGCACCGAGCTGTCCGGTACGTCGGTGGATTGCCTGGTGAGCTGCAACGACCAGAGTTTCCGCGAGAACATCCTGTTCACCCACCGCGGTCTCAGCGGCCCGGCGATTTTGCAGATTTCTTCGTTCTGGGAATCCGGCGACACGGTAGAGATCAACCTGATGCCGGATCACGACGTACCGAGCTGGCTGCAACAGCAGCAAGTCGAACGCCCCAACAGTGAGCTGAAAACCCTGCTCGGTGAAATCTTCACCAAAAAGATGGCCAACTTGCTGGCAGACAACTGGTTCGTCTCCAAACCGATGAAGCAATACACCCACGCAGAAATTGCAGACATCGCTGAAAAACTGGCGAGCTGGAAAGTCGTGCCGGCCGGCACCGAGGGCTACCGCACGGCCGAAGTGACCCTGGGTGGCGTCGACACGCGCGAGGTGTCGTCCAAGACCATGGAATCGCTGAAAAGCCCTGGCCTGTACTTCGTCGGTGAAGTGCTCGACGTCACCGGGCATCTGGGTGGTTTCAACTTCCAATGGGCCTGGGCCTCCGGTTACGCGGCGGCGCAATACGTCTGACCGATCGCGTTATCGTTCTTCGCGGGCAAGCCTCGCTCCTACAAGGGTCACCTAAATCCCTGTAGGAGCGAGGCTTGCCCGCGAAGACGTCCTGACAGGCAACACAGAACGAGGAAGGAACAGATTTTGCTGTCTGATGTGATCGGCGCCATTGCGTCGGCGTCATTAGTGGCTCAATTTAGCGTCATTGCCTCGGAAGGCCTTCGCACTTCATGTCATCGACCACATTTCGGCAGTCTCTGCGTCGCCTCTGGGCGCTGGATAAATTCAGTTACAGCGTTCGGGTATTCATCGCCCTGACCGGCACCATGGCGCTGTGTTGGTCTCAGGATCAAATGGGGCTGCTGATCCCGTTGTTCCTGGGGATCATCGCCAGCGCCCTGGCCGAAACCGACGACAGTTGGCAGGGCCGCCTCAACGCACTGGCCGTGACGCTGGTGTGTTTTATGGTCGCCGCCCTGTCCGTCGAACTGCTCTTCCCCTACCCCATCCTCTTTATCATCGCCTTTGCCCTGGCCAGCTTCTGCCTGACCATGCTCGGCGCGCTGGGCGAGCGTTATGGCGCGATTGCGTCAGCGACGCTGATTCTGTCGGTCTACACCATGATCGGCGTGGACCAGCGCGGCGGCGCAGTCACTGATTTCTGGCACGAGCCGGTACTGCTGGTGGCGGGTGCGGCGTGGTATGGCTTGCTCTCGGTGTTGTGGCAGGTGCTGTTTTCTAACCAGCCGGTGCAACAGAGCCTGGCGCGGTTGTTCCGTGAACTGGGTTATTACCTGAAACTGAAATCGTCGTTGTTCGAACCGATCCGGCAGTTGGACGTGGAAGCGCGCCGCCTGGAACTGGCCCAGCAGAACGGTCGGGTGGTGGCAGCCCTGAACGCCGCCAAGGAAATCATTCTGCACCGGGTCGGCGATGGCCGGCCGGGGGCGAAACTCAGCCGTTACCTGAAGCTGTACTTCCTCGCCCAGGACATCCACGAGCGCGCCAGCTCCTCGCACTACCCTTACAACGCGCTGGCCGAGGCGTTCTTCCACAGCGACGTACTGTTCCGCTGTCAGCGCCTGCTGCGCCAACAAGGCAAGGTGTGCCGCGCGCTGGCCGAATCGATCCAGATGCGCCAGCCGTTCATCTATGACGCCAGCTTCGCCGAAGCCTTGAGCGACCTGCACGCCTCCCTCGAACACCTGCGCATCCAGAGCAATCCGGCCTGGCGCGGTCTGTTGCGCTCGTTGCGGGCATTGGCCGCCAACCTCGGCACCCTCGACCGTTTGCTCAGCGACGCCAGCAACCCCGATGCGCTTGCAGACGCCACCGACAGCAGCCTGCTCGACCGTTCGCCACGCAGCCTCAAGGATGTGTGGATTCGCTTGCGCACACAGCTGACGCCAACGTCCTTGCTATTCCGCCACGCCCTGCGCCTGCCCCTGGCATTGAGCATCGGCTACGCGATGGTGCATTTGATCCACCCCTCGCAAGGTTACTGGATCATCCTCACCACGTTGTTTGTCTGTCAGCCGAACTACGGCGCCACCCGCCGCAAACTGGGCCAACGGATCATCGGCACCGCCATCGGCCTGACCGTGGCCTGGGCGCTGTTCGATCTGTTCCCCAACCCGTTGATCCAGTCGAGCTTCGCCATCGTCGCCGGGGTGGTGTTCTTTACCAACCGCACCACCCGCTACACCCTGGCGACAGCCGCCATTACGATCATGGTGCTGTTCTGCTTCAACCAGGTGGGCGACGGTTACGGGCTGCTTCTGCCGCGACTGTTCGATACCTTGCTCGGCAGCCTGATCGCCGGCCTGGCGGTATTCCTGTTCCTGCCGGACTGGCAGGGCCGACGCCTGAACAAAGTGCTGGCCAATACCCTGACCTGCAACAGCATTTACCTGCGCCAGATCATGCAGCAATACGCCGCCGGTAAAAGCGACGACCTGGCTTACCGCCTGGCCCGACGTAACGCGCACAACGCCGACGCGGCGTTGTCGACGACACTGGCCAACATGCTGATGGAGCCGGGGCACTTCCGTAAGGAAGCCGATGTCGGGTTCCGATTCCTGGTGCTGTCGCACACCCTGCTCAGCTATTTGTCGGGGCTTGGGGCACACCGTGAAACCCAACTGCCGTCGGATGTGCGCGAGCACCTGATCGACGGTGCGGGCGTGAGCGTGGCCGCCAGCCTCGACGACATTGCCCAGGGCCTGGCGAGCAAACAGCCGATTGCGATTCAGAGTGATGAGGAAGAAGCACTGGCCAATGCGCTTGAGCAGATGCCGGATGAAATCGATGAAGGCCAGCGGCTGGTACAGACACAACTGGCGTTGATCTGTCGGCAACTGGGGCCGTTGCGGACGTTGGCGGCGCATTTGATCAAGGACACTAACGAAGCCTGAAATGTGCAGCGACCGGGCTTGCCCGCGAAGGCTTCAGCTCGGACACTGCAGGCCTTTCAGATCACATCCCATGCTGCCTGAGCAACTTCTCATAACTCCCGTCAGCCTTCATCGCCGCAATCTCGCGATCGAAACCGGCGACGATCTGTTCATGCTCCGGGTTCTTCAGGCTCACCAGAATATGCAGACTGTTCTCGCTCAACGGCTTGGGCAGGAACTCCACGGCATTGCGCACTTTGGGTGATTCCCGCGCCAGGTAATACCGGGCGACGAACTCGTCTTCCAAAGTCAGCTTGACCCGATCGGCCGCGACCATGCGCACAGCCATGGCGAAGTTATGCACCGGGACCTTCTGCAACGACACATCCTCATCAAATTCCTGCGAATAGGCATAACCGCGTACCACCGCTATCGGGTAGGTGTGCAGTTGTTGCAGGTTGTTGTATTCGATTGGCGTGTCTTTGCGCTTGAGAAAGCGCACGCGGTTGAGCAGGTACTCGCCGGAAAATTGCCCCAGCTTCGTGCGCTCGTCGGTGTACCAGGTGTTGACCAGTACGTCGTAACGTCCCTCGCCCACCCCAAACAAGGCCCGGGCCCACGGCACTTGTTCGAAATCGCTGGCGTAACCGGCCCGGGCCAGCGCGGTGCTGACGATGTCCGTGGCCACACCGCCATTGACCAGCGTGGCGTCGGTAAAGGGTGGCCAGGCATCGGCGACCAGACGCAGCTTTTCCGCAGCCTCGGCCTGTGTCAGCAACAGCAATCCGATCAAAGCAAACGCTCGATGAAACCGCGGCATGCCAGAAATCCTTAGCGGGCGGGCTGCCCGACGTGTTTTTCAGCCAAAACTCCAAGATTCCTCTACCGGCGAACCCAGGTCCTAACATTAGCTCATTGAGGCCATTGCACAGCGCTTCATCGCAGATTACACAAAGAAGACAACTTCGCGAGAAATGAATGATGGCATTTTGGTCTTTATCACAGATTCCCTGCGATAAAGACATCCCGCCTCAGGGCGCTTAGTATCGGAACAACGTTGTTCAAGGAATGTGAAGATGACAATCGATTGGGTCTGCAAACACCACAGCGATCTGGGTAAAGAGCAGCTGTATGCCATTTTGCAACTGCGCGCCGAAGTGTTTGTCGTCGAGCAGAAATGCGCTTATCAAGACATCGATGGCCAGGACCTGGAAGGTGACACTTGCCATTTGATGGGCTGGGACGGGGATCGGCTGGTGGCCTACCTGCGATTGCTCGACCCGCAATTGCAGGGCGGCGACGTGGTGATTGGCCGGGTGATCATTGCACCCCAGGCACGCGGTGCCGGGCTTGGGCATGAGTTGATGAGCCAGGCGTTGAAACAGGCCGAGAAGCACTGGCCCGAGGTGCCGATCTACCTCTCGGCCCAGGCGCATTTGCAGGGGTACTACGGGCGGTACGGGTTTGTGGTGGTGGGTGAGGAATACCTCGAGGATCAGATTCCGCATATCGGGATGCGCCGTTCCTGAGGCCCCTATGAGCGTTCCCACGCTCTGCGTGGGAATGATCGGGGTCGGGAATTCAGGGGTATTCAAGCACCGCTTTGATCTGCCGCAGATTACGCTCGATCCACCCCCGATCAATCGCCCCCCACTCGCGAATCCGATAGCGCCCCGCGTGGTTACGTGCGCCTTCTTCCTGCTCGAATTCACAAACGATATCCAGATCCGCCAACGCCGCGATGGTGTCCTGAGCCGTGCGTCGGGGCATGCCGGTCACCTCGGTCAATGCAGGGACGTTACTGGCCAGCCCACTGTCGATCAGGTACGCCACGTACAATCGGCGGTAGAAGCTGCTCTTGGTCTTGCTCACGTCCATCCATGCGCTCCCGATTAATTAGCAGATTTGTTCAGTGCATATCCCGCCACGTCAGGTATACCCGCAAATCGAACTCCACCTGGTGATACCCCGGCAACATGTGCTCGCACAGCTTGTAGAACGCCTTGTTGTGATCCGACTCTTTGAAGTGCGCCAGCTCATGCACCACGATCATCTTCAGAAACTGCGGCGCCGCGTCCTTGAACAGCGAGGCGATGCGAATTTCTTTCTTGGCCTTGAGCTTGCCACCCTGCACCCGTGAGATCGCGGTGTGCAGACCGAGCGCGCGGTGGGTCAGGTCCAGACGGTTGTCGAACAACACCTTGTCGATGGCCGGGGCGTTACGCAGGTATTCCTGCTTGAGGTCCAGGGCATAGGCGTACAGCGCCTTGTCGCTCTGCACCCCGTGTTTTTCCGGATAGCGCTGGCTCAGGTAATCGCCCAGCCGACCTTCGGCGATCAGTTGGCGCACCTGGTCCTGCAACGCGGCAGGATAAGCCTGGAGGTATTTCAACACAGTCATTGGAGCGGCAACACGCATCACGAAAAGGTTGCCAGTGTAGCGAATTCAACTCGTCAGCGCGCCCCAGTCGAACGGCTCGACAAAGTGACCGGTATCCTCGGCCATCAACGGCCGCGCCACCAGGAAACCCTGCACATACTGGCAACCGTTGGCTTGCAGCCACTCATATTGCGCCACCGTTTCAACCCCTTCGGCGATCACCAACAGCCCTAACCGGTTGCACAAATCGATGACACTGCGTGCCAGCGCCGCATCCCGTTCGGACCCTGGCAACCGGGCGATCAAATGCCGGTCGAGCTTGAGCGTGTCCAGTTCCAGGTCGCGCAAATGCGCCAGCGAACAAGCCCCGGAGCCGAAGTCATCCAGCGCCACCCGTACCCCCAGATTGCGCAGCAAACGCAGTTGTTTGCGGGTCTCGTCGGGGTTAGACATCAAGGCCTCTTCCGTGACCTCGACTTCCAGCTGCTGCGGCTTCAGGCCATGGCGCTCCAGCACCTGACGCAGCTCGGTGACCAGGTTGGGCAACCCGAATTGGGTGCTGCTCAAGCTGACGCCCAGCACCAGATCTTCGGCAAACAAGGTTTCCCAGGCTTTGCGCTGTTTGGCCCCGCGATGATAAATCCAGCTACCCAGGCGACTGATCAACCGCGCCTCTTCCAGCAACGGCAAAAACAGCCCCGGCGGTACATCGCCGACACTCGGATGCTGCCAGCGCAACAACGCTTCGAACCCGCGGATCTGCCCATCGGCAATCGCCACCTGGGGCTGATACACCAGGTTGAAATCGCGGTTCTCGATGGCCGTGCGCACGCTCTCTTCAAGCATCAGCCGCGAGCGTGCCCGGCCGTTCATTTCGTGATCGTAGAAGCGATATTGCTGACGCCCGGCGCGCTTGGCTTCGTACATGGCAATGTCGGAGGCGCGCATCAGCCCGTCCAGATTAGACCCGCAATCGGGATAAGTGGCGATGCCGATGCTGGCACCCAAGGCGATGTCCATGCCTTCGATCTGCTGACAGATCGACACCCGCTCGATGAGCTTCTCGGCAATCTTTGCCGCCTGCTCGGGGAGCTCAAGATCCAGCAACGCAGTGAACTCATCGCCCCCCATCCGCGCCAGAATATCGAAGGGCCGCAGGCATGCCTTCAACTGCTCGGACACCCAACGCAGCACCCGGTCGCCGGCATCGTGGCCGAGGGAATCATTGACCCGCTTGAAGCCGTCGAGGTCCAGGTACAACAGCACCCAAGTGCTGTCGGAACGTTCGCCGCGCAGCAGCAGGTTTTCAACGGTCTGGTAGAAACCCCGGCGATTGAGCAGCCCGGTCAGCGGGTCGGTCACCGCCTGGAACTCCAACTGCTGATGCAGATGGCGCACCACCGACATGTCCAGCACCGTCACCACCATCGCATGTTGTTCGGCGGGCAAAGGCGCGCAAGACAACGCCACGGGCACTTGCTGGCCGGGCGCGGTACGCAGCAGCGCATCGTGCAAGCGCAGGGTTTCACCGCGTTTGTAACCGGCAAACAACTCGGAATCGGCCCAGATCGGAATGTGCGGTTTTTGCAGGAAATCCAGAAACTCCTTGCCTTGCAGGTCGTTCACCGTGGCATTGAGCAAGCGAGACATCGCCGGGTTGGCGAAGCGAATCAGCCCGTCCTCACTCACCACCAAAATGCCTTCGGCGGCGTTATCCAGCACCGAGGCATTGAAGGCCCGGGCGACTTCCAGATCATGGCTCAACCGCTGCAAGGCACGGCGATTACGCTGGTGCTCGAGCAACGCCTGGACTTTAGGCTTGAGAATTTGCGGATCGAACGGCTTGAACAGGTAATCCACCGCGCCACTGGCGTAGCCCTTGATCACGGCGTCCTGGGACTGTTCGTTGGCGGTAAGAAAAATGATTGGCGTAAGACGGGTTCGCTGGCTGCCGCGCATCAAGCGCGCCACTTCAAAACCGTCCATGCCCGGCATCTGCACATCCAGCAGCACCAGGTCGACATCGTGTTCGAGTAACAGGCCAAGGGCTTCAAAACCGGAAGCCGCGGTCATGACCTGCCAATCCTGGCGCTGTAACAACGCGCGCATGCTGATCAGGTTTTCAGGGTAATCATCAACAATTAACAGGATTGAGTTGCCTTCAGCTGGCTTAGATTGTGCGCATTCCATGCTGCATCTCTTTTTCGGGGCCTCAGGCCGGCCTTTTGTTAAAACCGGTCACCTATTGCGACTTCACTCTAGACCCGGATCCCTTAAAGCAGAAGCCGCTCGTATCCCATCACTTCGGTAAAGTTTCATATAGCCGACTAACGGTCAGCCCTGCAGGCCTTATAAACCGGGAAGGATGGCATTTCGACAGGTTGTTGACGCCAATCATCTGCCAGAAGGGCATTAACAAAGAGGCCTTCTACGCTTATAAAGACCCACCCGAAGGCGCGAGCTAGAGCTTCTGGCACGCACGTGCAGTAAAAAAGTGGAAGCTTGAATTATGATCGATCTCGCAACCTGGAACCTCAGTGTTCCCGTCGGCAGCCCGCCGTACACTGTCGAAACCACCAAGCTGGTGGACGGCTTCAAGGATCAATACTTCCACTCCGACACCGGCACTTTATTTTTCTGGTCCCCGGTCACCGGCTCCAAAACCGAAAACGCGATCTACCCGCGCACCGAACTGCGCGAAACCTACAGCAACGGCACGCTGAAAAACTGGTACTACCCTGACGCGGACAACACCCTGCGTGCCACCCTCTCGGTCAGCCAGGTGCCCAGTTCGGGCAAGATCGTCATTGGTCAGATTCACGCCTATAAGAGCCAGAAGCCCTTGGTGAAGGTCGAGTATCAATACAAAACCTCCACCTCGACCGGCAACATCGTCGCCAAAGTCCGCATGCACCCCGACGACGACACCGCCCGGGTCATCACCATCGCCACCGGCGTGAAACTCAATCAGGAATTCTCCTACCTCATCCACCTCAGCCCGGGCGGTGCATTAGGCATCAGTGCAGCGGGGTACCAATGGGACACCGACATCAGCACGATGTGGCGTGATAAGCCGCTGTATTTCAAGGCCGGGGTTTATGTGCAGGACAACACCGGGTACACCACTGAAGGCGGGGAAGTGACGTTCAGCCATCTGGATATCGATCACAATACGTAATCCCTGAAAGACCGCAGGAATCCACCCTTTGTGGCGAGGGAGCTTGCTCCCGTTGGGCTGCGCAGCAGACCCTCTTTTTGGGGGCCGCTTCGCGGCCCAGCGGGAGCAAGCTCCCTCGCCACAGGTTCTTTATGTCCAACTCCATCTCTTCACTGACCGGCATCAGCCCCCACTTAAACGCCAACGTTTAAAGACACGCAGCGTTACTTCATGAGGCCTACATCGGCTTGCGTCACTGCCTACGGGTACGCCAGAATCCGCCGGCTTGTGCGTCTGGGAGGCCATCGGTAACTTGATTCGTGTCACTGATTCGCAGTGATCGGGTTTAGTAGCCCGTGGTTTCGAGCTTGGTGCACAAGCATCTGTCAGTCAGGGATTTCGATTCCTGCGCTTGATGGTAACTGTGCGCAGGGCACCTTCGGGTGCGCCGGCTTGCTCGAAACCCCGGTCTACTAACCTGCGTACAGTTGCCTCCACTTTGATTAGTAGCCAGAGAGGGGCACTCCAATCAGGTTTCGAGCAAATGACTAAATCAACGCCGCATCCGCCGGTCACAGACCCGGCATCCCCCTACGAATCCCTCGATTCAAAAAAACTCCACGAAGCCGCCGAGCGCGCCCTCGACCACTACCTCAACCCCGCCGCCCAAATCATGGCCACCACCCACGAACCCGAGCCCATGTACCTCGCCAATCCGAAGTACAACACCGAAGCCCTGCTGGCCAACGCCAGCGAAACACTCGGCTCGGCCACCCTCATGCTCAATAATTTCGCCGCGCTGCTGGAAACCTCACATCGCAAGACCCTGCTGGGCATTGCCCAAGTGGTCATGCTCGGTGAACTGGCGGTGAATCTGGCGCTGGATCACGTCGAACCGAAGGAGTAATCGCGGCTCGGTTGGTGCAAGGCGAGCAAACTTTCTTCCAATAAAAAACCCGCCTCTCGGCGGGTTTCTTATTCAACGCAGCTTAACGCTCAGGCTCAGTTAACCTTAGCGTTCAACTCGCCTTTCAGGTAACGCTGGAACATCGCTTCCAACGAAATCGGCTTGATCTTCGAAGCATTACCGGCAGTACCAAACTGCTCATAACGCGCAATACACACGTCACGCATCGCAGTAACAGTCGCGCCGAAGAATTTACGCGGGTCGAACTCGCTCGGGTTGGTGGCCATCAGGCGACGCATCGCACCGGTGGACGCCAAACGCAGGTCGGTGTCGATGTTGACCTTGCGCACGCCGTGCTTGATGCCTTCGACGATTTCTTCAACCGGTACGCCGTAGGTTTCTTTGATGTCGCCGCCGTACTGGTTGATGATCGCCAGCCACTCTTGCGGAACCGAAGACGAACCGTGCATCACCAGGTGGGTGTTCGGGATGCGTTTGTGGATTTCCTTGATGCGGTCGATGGCCAGCACGTCGCCGGTAGGTGGCTTGGTGAACTTGTAGGCGCCGTGGCTGGTGCCGATGGCGATGGCCAGGGCGTCGACCTGGGTCTTCTTGACGAAGTCCGCGGCTTCTTCCGGGTCGGTCAGCATTTGGCTGTGATCCAGAACGCCTTCGGCGCCGATGCCGTCTTCTTCACCAGCCATGCCGGTTTCCAGCGAACCCAGGCAGCCCAGCTCGCCTTCCACCGATACGCCGCAGGCGTGAGCCATGGCCACGGTTTGTTGGGTAACGCGAACGTTGTACTCGTAGTCGGTCGGGGTCTTGCCGTCTTCGCCCAGGGAGCCGTCCATCATGACCGAGCTGAAGCCCAGTTGAATGGAGCGCTGGCAGACGTCAGGGCTGGTGCCGTGGTCCTGGTGCATGCACACCGGGATGTGCGGGAATTCTTCGATGGCCGCCAGGATCAGGTGACGCAGGAACGGGGCGCCTGCGTATTTGCGAGCACCGGCCGAAGCCTGGACGATCACCGGGGAGTCAGTCTTGTCAGCGGCTTCCATGATGGCGCGCATCTGCTCAAGGTTGTTGACGTTGAAGGCTGGAACGCCGTAGCCGAACTCGGCTGCGTGGTCCAGCATCTGGCGCATGCTGATAAGTGCCATTGTGTGTGTCTCTCCCGGTTGAGGGTCGTTAATCGTGCCAGCCTGCCGTAGCGGCGGCGGCTATTCAAGTTATTGCAGATCGGGGGTTGGCCCGGGCTGCGAATTCGGTACAACAAAAACCTGTGCGTAACGAAGAACCTGTGGCGAGCGAGCTTGCTCGCGTTCGGCTGCGAAGCAGTCGTAAACCCGTCGACTCGGTCCTTCTGAAACACCAAATCGACTGGCTTTGGGACCGCTTCGCGCTCCAGCGGGAGCAAGCTCCCTCGCCACAACAATAGTCCTGCGATCGGCGTTGTTACTGCGCTTTACAACCGCGGCCAATCAAATCATTGGTGGCGACCCAGTACACCAGGCCTTCCTCACCCTTTATGTGAAACGCCAGCATGTCGTTGCTGTACAGCGAGCCTTCGGCGCCCGGTTCAAGCTTCAGGCGGTAGACCTGATCGGCGCCGCCCAAACGAACATCGACTGCCTTGCGGCTCACATCAGTGTAGCGCCAGAGCACTTTGGCCTGGCTGTCGCAGGTCCAGGTGGTCCAGTTGCCCGTTGATTCGGCAGGCTTGAACAGTTCGAAATTCGAACAACCTGCCAGCAATGCCACTGCCGCAACGGCAATAAAGCGTTTCATCCGTGTTCCTCGACTGACAGCACACGCCGCCAGCCCTGAGTTAAAGAGTCAGACCCGTCAAGGGCAGCCATGTTCCTTGGTCGGGGTCTGTGTCTCGTATTTGTCCAGGCCATCGGGCCCGGACCGCTTGTTGATCACCGGGTTGGTTTCCGCTTGCCAGTCAGCCTGGTAGCAGCCTTTATCCGACGCGGATGGCGCGGGCTCCGGCGTGGCTTTCGGGTTACTCCCGCAAGCCGCCAGCATACCCGCGGCGATCAACAGCATTAATGTCCTGACCATCTGAACACTCCTTTGCCTGGTCAAATGAGCGGCCTCAGGCCTTGGCCCGGCTTTCCAGGACTTCAACGGCCGGCAGCACTTTGCCTTCGACGAATTCGAGGAACGCGCCGCCGCCGGTAGAAATGTAGGAGATTTGCTCGGCAACGCCATACTTATCGATGGCCGCCAGGGTGTCGCCACCGCCGGCAATGGAGAACGCCGTGCTTTCCGCGATGGCCTGGGCCAGCACTTTGGTGCCGTTACCGAACTGGTCGAATTCGAACACGCCCACCGGGCCGTTCCACAGGATGGTCTTGGACGACTTCAGCAGCTCGGCGAAATTCGCCGCGGTCTGTGGACCGATGTCCAGGATCATGTCGTCTGCAGCCACGTCGGCGATCAGCTTGACAGTCGCGGTCGCGCTTTCAGCGAATTCCTTGGCGACCACCACGTCCACTGGCAATGGCACGCTGACTTTCGCCGCAATTTCACGGGCAGTGTCCAGCAGGTCCGGCTCGTACAGCGATTTGCCAACCGGGTGACCGGCAGCGGCCAGGAAGGTGTTGGCGATGCCGCCACCAACGATCAGCTGGTTGCAGATCTGGCTCAGGCTGTTGAGTACGTCGAGTTTGGTCGACACTTTGGAGCCGGCAACAATGGCGGCCATTGGCTGGGCCGGGGAGCCCAGGGCCTTGCCCAGTGCGTCCAGTTCGGCGGCGAGCAACGGGCCAGCAGCGGCGACTTTGGCGAATTTGGCCACGCCATGGGTCGAGCCCTCGGCACGGTGAGCGGTGCCGAAAGCGTCCATTACGAACACGTCGCACAGGGCGGCGTATTGCTTGGCCAGTTCGTCGGCGTTCTTTTTCTCGCCCTTGTTGAAGCGCACGTTTTCGAACAACACGATGTCGCCGGCTTTCACGTCGACGCCGCCCAGGTAATCGGACACCAGCGGCACTTCACGGCCCAGGGCCTTGCTCAGGTAGTCAGCCACTGGCTTGAGGCTGTTCTCGGCCGAGAACTCGCCTTCGGTCGGACGGCCAAGGTGCGAGCAGACCATCACTGCCGCGCCTTTTTCCAGGGCCAGCTTGATGGTCGGCAGCGAAGCCAGGATACGCGCATCGCTGGTGACAACACCGTCCTTGACTGGGACGTTGAGGTCTTCGCGGATCAGTACGCGCTTACCTTGCAGATCGAGGTCGGTCATCTTCAACACGGTCATGGGTCGCAATTCCTGGATAGCTGTTTTAGAGAGCAGGTTTTTGAAAGACAGATTGTGGAGTAGCAACTGCTTGTAAATAGTGTTCTGCAACGTCCAGCATTCGATTGGCAAAACCCCATTCGTTGTCGAACCAGGCCAGGATGTTCACCAGCCGTGGGCCGGAAACGCGGGTCTGACTGGCATCGACAATGGCCGAATGGGGGTCATGATTGAAATCACAACTGGCGTGAGGCAACTCGGTGTAGGCCAGAAGGCCTTTGAGCGGGCCATGGGTGGCGGCCTCGCGCAGAATCCGGTTGACCTCGGTGGCGTCGGTATCGCTTACGGTCTGCATCGTAATATCGAGGCAGGACACGTTAACCGTCGGCACCCGCACGGCTTTGGCCTGAATTCGCCCGGCAAGTTCCGGCAGCAAGCGTTCAATGCCTCGCGCCAGACCAGTGGACACCGGAATCACCGACTGGAACGCCGAACGGGTGCGGCGCAGGTCTTCGTGGTGATAGGCGTCGATCACCGGCTGATCGTTCATCGCCGAGTGGATGGTGGTGATCGACACGTATTCCAGACCAATGGCCTGATCCAGCAGGCGCAACAGCGGCACGCCGCAGTTGGTGGTGCAGGACGCGTTGGACACCAGCAGCTCGTCACCGGTCAGGCAATCCTGGTTCACGCCGTAGACGATGGTGGCGTCGACATCCGCCTCGCTGGCCATCGGCTGGGAAAACAGCACCCGTGGCGCACCGGCGTCGAGAAAACGCTGGCCATCCTGACGGGTGTGATAAGCGCCGGAGCACTCCAGCACCAGATCGACGCCCAACGACGCCCAATCGATGCCTTCGGGGGTGGCACTGCGCAGGACCTTCACGCAGTCGCCCTTAATATGCAGACAATCGCCCTCAACCCTCACTTCACCGGGAAACCGCCCGTGAGTGGAGTCGAAGCGTGTCAGGTATTCGATGCTGGCCATGTCGGCCAGATCGTTGATCGCGACAATTTCAAACCCAGCCGTCGAGCCTCGCTCAAACAACGCACGCAAGACACAACGACCAATCCGGCCGTAGCCGTTGAGTGCAACTTTGTAAGGACGCGGTTGAGGCATGGGGTTCTCGATAGTCGCGGCAGACGAATTCTTGCTAACAACACAAATCCCTGTAGGAGCTGTCGAGTGAAACGAGGCTGCGATCTTTTAAGATCAAAAGATCGCAGCCTGCGGCAGCTCCTACACAGGGAACGCGGTGGCCATAAAACCACCGCGGCGTGCCTTAGTCTTCCAGCAGCTCTTCAGCCTGACCCAGGATGTTTTCCAGGGTGAAGCCGAACTCTTCGAACAAGGCCGGCGCAGGCGCCGACTCGCCGTAGGTGGTCATGCCGATCACGCGACCTTCCAGGCCCACGTACTTGTACCAGTAGTCCGCGTGGGCGGCTTCGATGGCAATACGCGCGCTGACCTGCAATGGCAGAACCGATTGCTTGTAGCCGGCGTCCTGGGCTTCGAAGACGCTGGTGCATGGCATCGACACCACACGAACCTTGCGGCCTTGCTCAGTCAGTTTGTCGAAGGCTTGAACGGCCAGGCCGACTTCCGAACCGGTGGCGATCAGGATCAGCTCAGGCTCGCCTGCGCAGTCCTTCAACACGTAACCGCCACGGGCGATCTCTTCGATCTGGATCGCGTTGCGGGTTTGGTGTTGCAGGTTCTGACGGGAGAAGATCAGTGCCGAAGGACCGTCGTCACGCTCCAGGGCGAACTTCCAGGCCACCGCCGATTCAACGGCATCGGCCGGACGCCAGGTGTCGAGGTTCGGCGTGCAGCGCAGGCTGGCCAGTTGCTCGATCGGCTGGTGAGTCGGGCCGTCTTCGCCCAGACCGATAGAGTCGTGGGTGAACACGTAGACGATGCGTTTTTTCATCAGCGCCGACATGCGCACTGCGTTGCGGGCGTATTCCATGAACATCAGGAAGGTCGCGCCGTAAGGCACCAGGCCGCCGTGCAGGGCCACGCCGTTCATGATCGCGCTCATGCCGAACTCGCGAACGCCGTAGTACATGTAGTTGCCGCTGGCGTCTTCGGCGGTGACGCCTTTGCAACCTTTCCACAGGGTCAGGTTGGAGCCGGCCAGGTCAGCCGAACCACCGAGCAGTTCAGGCAGCAGCGGGCCGAAGGCGTTCAGGGCGTTCTGGCTGGCTTTACGGCTGGCGATGGATTCGCCTTTGGCCGCGACTTCAGCGATGTAGGCCTGGGCCTTCTCGGCGAAATCCTCCGGCAGGTCACCACTCAGGCGACGAACCAGTTCATTGGCCAGCTCAGGGAATTCAGCAGAGTAAGCAGCGAAACGCTGGTCCCACTCGGCTTCGGCAGCGCGACCGGCTTCCTTGGCGTCCCACTCGGCATAGATATCAGCCGGAATTTCGAACGGGCCGTGGTTCCACTTCAGCGCTTCACGGGTCAGGGCGATTTCCGCGTCACCCAACGGGGCGCCGTGGCAATCTTCCTTGCCTTGCTTGTTCGGCGAGCCGAAGCCGATGGTGGTCTTGCAGCAGATCAGCGTCGGTTGTGCGCTTTTGCGCGCGGTTTCGATCGCGATCTTGATTTCTTCCGGATCGTGACCGTCGACATTGCGGATCACTTGCCAGTTGTAGGATTCGAAACGCTTCGGCGTGTCGTCGGTGAACCAGCCTTCGACTTCACCGTCGATGGAGATGCCATTGTCATCGTAGAAGGCGATCAGTTTGCCCAGGCCCAGCGTACCGGCCAGGGAACTGACTTCGTGGGAAATGCCTTCCATCATGCAGCCATCACCCAGGAATACGTAGGTGTGGTGATCGACGACGTTATGGCCAGGACGATTGAACTGCGCCGCCAGGACTTTTTCCGCCAGGGCGAAACCGACTGCGTTGGCCAGGCCTTGGCCCAGTGGACCGGTGGTGGTTTCAACGCCCGGGGTGTAGCCATATTCCGGGTGACCCGGGGTACGGCTGTGCAGCTGGCGGAAGTTTTTCAGGTCATCGATCGACAGGTCGTAGCCGGTCAGGTGCAGCAGCGAGTAGATCAACATCGAGCCGTGACCGTTGGACAGCACGAAGCGGTCACGGTCGGCGAACGATGGATTGCTCGGGTTGTGCTTCAGGTAGTCACGCCAAAGTACTTCGGCGATATCCGCCATACCCATAGGGGCACCGGGATGGCCGCTGTTGGCTTTTTGCACGGCATCCATGCTGAGGGCACGAATGGCGTTGGCGCGCTCACGACGGCTGGGCATCGCTGATCTCCTGCGGATATTGAATCGAGAGTGAATAAAACGAAACGGAAAAAAGGCGAGCATTTTCCCTCACCGACCCGCCTCGGGGCAATGACAGATAGTCATCCGAAGGCGTTTTTCCAATGGATAACGGCGTATTCGACTGATGAAACCTTTCCGCTGTTGGTTTGTGGACTGAAACTAACGTTAAGAAGTGCCATCTATCGACCAATATCAAAACTTTTTGATATTGCTCTTGCGGTGTTTTCTTACCGTCACTAGACTGCTGGCCTTATGAATCTGCGCGTGCCTTCCATTCAACATGACGATTGCGATGAGCTGGCGGCCCTGTGCAAGGCCGGCGGCGATCCTCTGCGGCTGAATGTATTGCGCGCGCTGGCCAACGATTCGTTCGGCGTACTGGAACTAGCGCAGATCTTCGGCATCGGTCAGTCCGGCATGAGTCATCACCTCAAGGTATTGGCCCAGGCCGAACTGGTGGCGACCCGCCGTGAAGGCAATGCGATTTTCTACCGTCGTGCCCTGCCCCACACCGATCTGCTGGGCGGCAAGCTGCATGCCGCGCTGCTCGAAGAAGTGGATAACCTGACCCTGCCGACTGACGTCCAGGCGCGGATCGGTCAGGTCCACGGGCAACGTGAGGCGGCCAGCCAGGACTTTTTCTCGCGGGTCGCGGAGAAGTTTCGCGCCCAGCAAGACTTGATCGCCGGCCTGCCGCAATACCGCGAAAGCGTGGTGGCCCTGCTCGACAAGCTGAGTTTCGGCCCCGGCGCCACGGCCATCGAAGTAGGCCCCGGCGATGGTGCCTTTCTGCCGGAGCTGGCGCGTCGCTTCACTCAGGTCACGGCGCTGGACAACAGCCCGGCGATGCTCGAACTGGCCCGCCAGGTCTGCGAACGTGAAACGCTGGCTAACGTCAGCCTGCAATTGGCCGATGCATTGAACGGTGTAAACCTTCAGGCCGACTGCGTTGTATTGAACATGGTGCTGCACCATTTTGCCGCGCCGGCCGAAGCGCTCAAGCACATGGCCGGTTTGCTGCAACCAGGCGGTAGCCTGTTAGTGACAGAGTTATGTAGCCACAACCAGAGTTGGGCCAGGGAGGCCTGCGGTGATCTCTGGTTGGGGTTTGAACAGGACGATCTGGCCCGTTGGGCCACCGCTGCGGGACTCGTTCCCGGGGAAAGCCTCTATGTAGGCTTACGTAATGGTTTCCAGATACAGGTCCGCCATTTTCAGCGACCGGCTGGCGACACTCACCATCGGTAAATTCAGGAAAAAATCGAGATGAGCGAATACTCCCTCTTCACCTCCGAGTCCGTGTCTGAAGGGCATCCGGACAAAATCGCCGACCAGATTTCCGATGCGGTGCTGGACGCCATCATTGCTGAAGACAAGTTCGCCCGCGTGGCGTGCGAGACTCTGGTGAAAACCGGCGTGGCAATCATCGCAGGTGAAGTCACCACGTCGGCCTGGGTCGATCTGGAAGACATCGTCCGTAACGTGATTCTCGACATCGGCTACAACAGCTCCAATGTCGGCTTCGACGGCGCGACCTGCGGCGTGATGAACATCATCGGCAAGCAGTCCCCCGACATCAACCAGGGTGTTGACCGTGCCAAGCCTGAAGACCAGGGCGCCGGCGACCAGGGCCTGATGTTCGGCTATGCCAGCAACGAAACCGACGTGCTGATGCCAGCACCGATCACCTTCTCGCACCAACTGGTTCAGCGCCAGGCCGAAGCCCGCAAGTCCGGCCTGCTGCCTTGGTTGCGTCCAGACGCCAAGTCGCAAGTGACCTGCCGCTACGAAAACGGCAAGGTTGTCGGTATCGACGCCGTTGTACTGTCGACCCAGCACAACCCGGAAGTGTCCTACAAAGACCTGCGCGAAGGCGTGATGGAACTGATCGTCAAGCACGTGCTGCCTGCCGAACTGCTGTCCAAGGACACCCAGTTCCACATCAACCCGACTGGCCAGTTCATCATTGGCGGCCCGGTGGGCGACTGCGGCCTGACCGGTCGCAAGATCATCGTTGACAGCTACGGCGGCATGGCCCGTCACGGCGGCGGCGCGTTCTCCGGTAAAGATCCATCGAAGGTTGACCGTTCGGCGGCCTACGCCGGTCGTTATGTGGCCAAGAACATCGTGGCTGCCGGCCTGGCCGAGCGTTGCGAGATTCAGGTTTCCTACGCAATCGGCGTCGCTCAACCAACTTCGATTTCGTTGAACACCTTCGGCACCGGCAAGATCAGCGACGACAAGATCGTCAAACTGGTCCGCGAAGTGTTCGACCTGCGTCCATACGCGATCACCACCATGCTCGACCTGCTGCACCCGATGTACCAGGACACCGCGGCGTACGGCCACTTCGGTCGCACCCCGGAAACCAAAACCGTGGGCGACGATACGTTCACCACGTTCACCTGGGAAAAAACCGACCGCGCCGACGCTCTGCGTTCTGCTGCCGGCCTGTAAGACTTCTCCGGTTGTACAAAAAGCCCCGCACGGTTCGCCGTGCGGGGCTTTTTCATGAAGAAGATCCCACCTCGAAACACGCAGAATTACACCTCTGCACTCCACACTCGAAACCTGACTAGCCTTGAAAGCATCCCAACGAGCAAGGACGCTCTCGATGCTGCCCAACCTGCGCCTGTTTTTCGGTTTCCTGCTGACCCTCACCTGCCTGACCGCCAATGCCGCCGACTGCCCCGATTGGCCGCCGGCCCGCGCTCTGGACGAAATCAACGCACTGCAAAAGCGAATCGACCTCTGGGACGACAGCTATCATCGCGAAGGACGCTCTTTGGTCGCCGATGAACTCTATGATCAATCCCGCATACGACTAAGCGAATGGCGCGAGTGTTTTGACTCAGGCCCTTCAGCCGAACCGTTGCGCACTGCCCGTGGCACGATTGCTCACCCCATCGCCCACACCGGCCTGGAAAAACTGCGCGATGGGCGCGCCGTCGAAGCCTGGCTGAAAAATCGGGATGAGGTCTGGATTCAACCCAAGGTCGACGGTGTGGCTGTGACGTTGATCTATCGCAACGGCTGGCTGCACCAGGCGATCAGTCGTGGTGACGGGATAACCGGCCACGACTGGACTGCCTCAGCGCGCCAGATCGCCGCCATCCCTCAAAAACTTCCACAACCGCTCGACCTGCTGTTGCAAGGCGAACTCTATTGGCGCCTGACCGAACACGTGCAAGCCGAGGCCGGCAGCCTCAATGCCCGCGCCACGGTGGCCGGGTTAATGGCACGCAAGACGCTGAACCCCGAGCAAGCCGCCGGTATCGGCGTGTTCGTCTGGGACTGGCCACAAGGCCCGAAAAGCCTGCCCGCCCGCGTGGCGGCTCTGGATGAGCTGGGATTCCCGAGCACCGCGCCCTACAGCCAGCCGATCGAGGCCTTCGCCGACGCCGAACGCTGGCGCGATTACTGGTATCGCTCGCCCCTGCCCTTTGCCAGCGACGGCGTCGTTTTACGACAGAACCAGCGCCCACCCGCCGAGCGCTGGCAGGCGAAAACGCCTTTCTGGAGTGTCGCCTGGAAGTACCCCTTCGCCCAGGCGTTGGCCGAGGTGCGCAAGGTCCACTTCAAGATTGGACGGACCGGCCGGATCACACCGGTGCTGGATCTGGCACCGGTGATGCTCGATGACCGGCAGATCAAGCGTGTCAGCGTCAGCTCCCTGCAGCGCTGGGAAGCGCTGGACATTCGTCCCGGCGATCAGGTCGCCATCAGCCTGGCCGGGCTGACCATCCCCAGGCTCGACGGTGTGGTATTGCGCAGCACCGAACGTCCTGAATTGAACGCACCGCTGGCAGCAGATTTTCATCCGTTGAGTTGCTGGCAGCCGACACCCGGATGCGAAAGCCAGTTTCTCGCACGGCTGGCCTGGCTCAGCGGCAAACAGGGGCTGGCCTTGCCGCATGTCGGGCCGGGCACCTGGGAGAAACTGCTCAAGGCCGAACGTCTCGACAACCTGCTCGATTGGTTGACCCTCGATGAGCAAGAGCTTGCTAACATTGACGGCTTCGGCGAACGCAGCAGTGCTCGTCTTTTGAACAGTTTCAACAGCGCCCGGCAACGACCGTTCGCTCGCTGGCTCAAAGCCCTGGGCTTGCCGCCGACCGGCCAGGCACATCTCGCCGATTCATGGCAGGTGCTGGCGCAACGAAACACCGAACAATGGCAGGCCGAAACCGGCATCGGCCCGGGACGCGCGGCGCAACTGAGCGCATTTTTCCGCGACCCGCAGGTCCTGGCCTTGAGCGAGACATTACGTGTTGCCGGGATTGACGGTTTTTAGCAGCCGGCGACGCCCGTCAGCCTGGGAACCCATAGGTACCGATGCGCTCAAACAGCCCATCGCTACATCGATTTTTTCACCTGGAGCCTTTATGAAACTTCTTTCACCGCTCGCCTTGTTGACCCTGTGCAGCGTGATGGCCGCTCCATTAATGGCCGACGAAGACGCCCCGGGCCTGACCGGCTGCGCCGCCAAAAAACAAGGCATCATCAACCAGATCGAACTGGCCAAATCTCACGGCAACGCCGATCAACAGGCAGGCCTGGAAACCGCCCTGAGCGAGGTCACCGCCCATTGCACCGACGCTTCCTTGAAGAAGGAACGGGAAAACAAGGTGCTCGACGCCAAGCACGAAGTCAGCCGGCGTCAGGCCGACCTCGACAAGGCGATGAAAAAAGGCGACGCCGAGAAGATCAACAAACGCAAAGACAAACTGGCTCAATCGCGCAAGGATTTACAGGACGCGCTCGACGAGCTGGATAAGTAATCCGGTTTGAACACGCCACCTCAATGATCCCGAAACTCTTTATGGCAGGCACTACAGGCGTCTTCGACTTTCTGCACCGCCGGCCCCAGGTTGCTGGCCTTGTAGGGTTGAACCTGGCTGGCGATCACCAGTTCACCGGTGGCGCCTTCAAGGGTGCGGGCCATTTCCTGGAAGCGTGCCTGCTTCTGCCAGACATCGTCCTTGGCGCTGGTGTGATCTGCTTCGCGCACCTGCGGGAAATGTTTCCACGGCTCATGGGACAACGCGTCGAGCTTCACGGCACCGTCGGCGAATTTCGGGCCATCGAACGGAATACGCCCACGCAACATGCCACCCAGGTCTTCGCCGGTCTTGAGCATTTGCTTGAAGATCGCCTTGCGCTGGCCCAGAGGCGAGTTCGGGTCGACACCGCCGCAGGCGGACAAGGTCAGGCAGGCCAGCAATACAACAGAGAGTCTTTTAAGAGTCATGGTGGCTTCAGATCACTGGAAACGGCAGCCAGTATCCTCGCGTCACCGGCAAAGACCAATAGCCCTATTATCAATACGGGTTGTTTGAGCGCATGGAGCACTCAGGCAACCGGCAAAGGAATTACTCCATGAACAGCCGTTTCAAGGCGTGGCGTCACAACCTGGCCTGGACCCTTCCGATGGTGGCCATACTTGCTGGCTGCACCGGTGGCGACAGTAGCAAACCGAAAACCCACGCACTGGCGACCTACTCCAGCGCTACCTGGGAAGCCCTTCCAGCGGTGTCCGACAATGACCTCGTCGCCGGTTTTGGCTCGTGGCGCAGCGCCTGCACCCGACTCAAGGCCGACCCGGTCTGGGGTGGCACCTGCGCCGCTTCCGCCAATGTTCAGCCAACCGCCAGCGAAATCCGCGGCTTCCTCAAGCAAAACCTCGATGTTTACGGCTTGCGCGCCACCAATGACAACCCCAACGGCCTGATCACCGGTTACTACGAACCGGTGTATCCCGGCAGCCTGACCCAGACCGAGCAAGCGAACATCCCGGTGTACGGCGTGCCCGAGGACATGATCATCGTCTCGCTGGACAGCATTTACCCGGAACTCAAAGGCAAACGCCTGCGCGGACGACTCGAAGGTCGCGTGCTCAAGCCTTATGACGATGCGGCAACCATTGAAACCAATGGCGTGAAGGCGCCAGTGATTGCCTGGCTGACCGACCCGATGAACCTGCAGTTCCTGCAAATCCAGGGTTCGGGGCGCATCCAGCTCGATGATGGCCGTCAATTGCGCATTGGTTATGCCGACCAGAACGGCCACCCCTATCGACCTATCGGCCGCTGGCTGGTGGATCAGGGCGAGCTGAAGAAAGAAGAGGTAACCATGAGCGCCATCGATAACTGGGCCAAGGCCAATCCGACGCGCATTCCCGAACTGCTCGGCAGCAACCCCAGCTACGTGTTCTTCAATCGCAACCCGGACAGCAACGAAGGGCCGCGCGGTTCGCTGAATGTGCCATTGACCGCAGGTTATAGCGCGGCAGTGGATCGCAAGGTGATTCCGCTCGGTAGCCTGTTGTGGTTATCGACGACGCGACCGGACGGCAGCGCACTGGTGCGTCCGGTGGCCGCTCAAGATACCGGCGGCGCGATTGCCGGCGAGGTCCGCGCAGACCTGTTCTGGGGCACGGGCGAAGCCGCCGGGCAATTGGCCGGCGACATGAAACAGCAGGGGCAGATCTGGATGCTCTGGCCTAAAGGGGCGGCGTTGCCTCAGGTGCCGCAGGTGGCTGACAAACTTTAGAAGCAAAAGATCGCAGGCTGCGCCAGCTTCAACATCGAGAGCGTTCGTCGCAATATCGCGAATGAACATCGATCCCTGCTGGGAATGGCGCAGCCTGCGATCCTTTGATCTTGCCGTTAAACAGACACCACAAAGAAACTGACAATCAGCCCCATGCCAATGGCCCACACCAGCGACCGCAGAATCGCCCAGTCCGCCAGATAGCAAATGATGTACAGCAGCCGACTGGTGATGAACAGCACCGATAGCACATTGATCGTCACCAGTTCGGCATTGCCGGCCAGATGCGCCACGATCACCGCCGCGGCAAACGCCGGGGTCACTTCGAAGCTGTTCAACTGCGCCGAATGCGCACGCCTGGCCACGCCTTCGAGCGAATCCAGAAACGCCCTTGGGTCGTGATTCTGTTTCAGCCCGAACTTGCCATTGCTGAACTTGGCGACGCCTGTGCACAGATAAGGCAAGCAGATCGCAATCAAAATGCACCACAGAGCAACCGTCATAACGCAGTCCCTTCTTCAAGTTGTAGAGAATCGAATTCCATCAGCGGCGACTAAAACTTCATCACCAACATGCCGATCAATACCAGTCCACAGGCTAAGAGCCGTGGCCTGCCAAAAGGTTCTTTGAGGTAGCGCATGCCGAACAGCACCACCAGAATCACGCTGATCTCGCGCAGCGCCGCAGCCTCGGCAATCGATCCGAGCTGCATGGCCCACAGCACCAGAGCGTAGCTGAACAATACGCAGAACCCGACCGCCAACCCCAACCGCCACTGCTCACGCCAGAACAACATGAACGCCGGGCGTTTGCGCACCAGCGCCAGCAATGGGAACGGCCAGGCACTGAGCACTGTGACCCAAACCAGGTAGTCCAGCGGATGGGACCAGCGCCGCAAGGCCTGGCCATCGATGAAGGTGTAGCAACCGATGCACAACCCGATCAGCGCCACCACCGGCAGCATCGACCACGGCAGGCGCACCCCGCCACCGCCCTGCCAGAGCAGGCACACCATGCCGAACGGGATGAGCAAAATCCCGAAGATCTGCTGAGCCGTCAGCACTTCACCGGCGAAGATCAGCGTCAGCGCCAGCACCACCAACGGTGACAGGCCACGCATCAACGGATAGACCAGGCCGAGATCGCCGACCCGATAGGCCTGGATCAACAGGTAGCGATAGAGCAACTCGAATGCCGCCGACGCAAGAATCCACGGCCACATATCCAGTGGCGGCAGCGCCACGAAGGGTAGCATCAGCGCGACAAACAGCAACGCCACGCTGTCCATGCAGGCCACCACCAACAGCCGCTCCGCGCTGAACTTGATCAGGGTATTCCACGCCGCGTGCAACAGCGCCGCCACCAACACCAGAATTGTCGCAAGCACGGCACACTCCTTGTATTGCCCCTACATCGCGGGACAGAGATTTGATTCGCCATATGTCCGCAGCTGTTTATACTGCAAGCGACCACGCCGCACTCAGTTGCGCACAGACTAATTCCAATAACTCCTGCCTCTGCCCGCTCTCATCGAGAACGGTCGTCGGCCTGCGTATGCCTGATCAAAGCGTCAAGACTACCGACAGAGACCTTGCGCATGCCACTCGCCTTGCTTGCACTGGCCGTTGCCGCTTTCGGCATCGGCACCACTGAGTTCGTCATCATGGGCTTGCTGCCCGATGTCGCCCGCGACCTCGCCGTGAGCATTCCTCATGCTGGCCTGCTCATCACCGGTTATGCCCTGGGCGTGGTGTTCGGTGCGCCGATTCTCGCGGTCGGCACCGCCAACATGCCGCGCAAAGCCACACTGCTGGGCATGACGCTGATGTTCATTCTCGGCAACATCCTCTGCGCCCTGGCGCCGAACTACGCCACCTTGATGGCCGCACGAGTGATCACCGCGCTGTGCCATGGCGCGTTTTTCGGCATCGGCTCAGTGGTCGCTACCAGTCTGGTGGCACCGAACAAACGAGCCCAGGCAATTGCCATGATGTTCACCGGCCTGACCTTGGCCAACGTGCTGGGCGTGCCATTGGGCACTGCTCTGGGGCAATACGCCGGCTGGCGCTCGACCTTCTGGGCAGTGTCGGTGATTGGCGTGATTGCAGCCATTGCGCAGTGGGTCTGGCTGCCCAAGGAAATCCCCATGGACAAAGCCAACCTGGCCAGCGAATTCAAAGTGCTGGGCAAGGTCAATGTGCTGCTGGCGCTGGGCATGAGCGTGCTGGCGTCTACCAGCCTGTTCAGCGTGTTCACTTACATTGCGCCGATCCTGCAGGACATCACCGGCGTCAGTCCGCATGGCGTAACCATCATGTTGCTGTTGTTCGGGGTCGGCTTGACCGGGGGCAGCATGCTCGGCGGCCGATTGGCGGACAGTCGTTTGCTGCCTTCGCTGGTGGGGATGACATTGGCCGTGGCCATCGTGCTGGCCGCCTTCAGCCAAACCAGCCATTCAGTGATACCGGCGGCGATCACGCTGGTGTTGTGGGGCATCTTCGCCTTCGCGCTGTGCCCGATCCTGCAATTGCTGATTATCGATCAGGCCCATGAGGCGCCAAACCTCGGGTCGACGTTGAATCAAAGCGCATTCAATCTCGGCAACGCCGCCGGGGCTTGGATTGGCGGACTGGTGGTGGCCAGTGGCGCGGACCTGGCGGACTTGCCGTGGACCGGCGCACTGGTCAGCGTATTCACGCTGCTGACGGCGCTGTTCTTCATCTACCTGCAACGTCGCAGTGCTGCCGCAATCAACGTCTCTAGCTGACATTGATCATTTTTTGATCTTCTGCGGTTCGGATTCCTGAGCCCGCTCCGCAGAGGTCTTCGGCGGCCCGCTTTCACTGCGAATCTGCGCGTGACTGATCAGCGCGAAGATAAAACTGCCGCCAATAATGTTCCCCACCAGCGTGGGACCTGCGAACACCCACCAGAAATCCTTCCACGGCAACTCGCCGGCAAACACCAGGTAAGAAACCTCGACCGATCCGACCACGATGTGGGTGAAATCGCCCAGCGCCATGAAATAGGTGATGAGGATGATGATCCACATCTTGGCGCTTTCCATGGACGGGATCATCCAGACCATGGTGGCGATCATCCAGCCGGAGATGATGCCTTTGGCGAGCATCTTGCCGGCATCGTTCTCCATGACCTTGCGCCCGATCTCAAGGAAGGCCAGATCGGTCTTGCTGTCGAATATCGGCAGGTGCAGCATCACATATGCCACCAGCAAGGTGCCGCAGAGGTTGCCCACCAGCACCACCGTCCACAGCCGCAGCAACCGACCGACATTACCCAACGTTGGCTTGCTCATGATCGGCAGCACGGCGGTCAGGGTGTTTTCGGTGAAGAGTTGCTGACGGGCGAGAATCACCGCTAGAAAACCGGCGCAATAACCGAAGCTGGCGATCACCTTGTAGCCTTCGCCGTCCGGCAGGCGCGAGTTGAGCAGTCCCATGCCCATCAGCGACAGGCCCATGGTCAGGCCGGCAGCCAGCGCCGACCACCACAGCGCCGCAACGCTACGTTCGAGTTCCTGATCGCCTTGGGTGCGAATGATTTCGTGCAACACCGCCGCACGCGGGGGCTGGTTTTTATCGACCTCGCGCTGTTCCTGTGCCGAGAGGTCCGGGGTCTTGCCGTCGTTGGGCGTGTCCATAAGGCTGCTCCTGAACCGGTGGCGTGTCGTTTACGTACGACACGCGGGGTTCGGAGCTGTTCACTACCGGGGGAACGCAGCAAACCCTGTGGCGAGGGAGCTTGCTCCCGCTCGGCTGCGAAGCAGTCGTAAGCTGACGTGAAGCCTGCCTGAAAGAACCCAATGATAGATTTCAGGGCCGCTTCGCGCTGGAGCGCCAGCCCGGCCCAACGGGAGCAAGCTCCCTCGCCACAGAGCGGCAACTACTCGCCAATGTCATCATCCTTGAACTGGTCTTTGACGTACCTGATCTCGGTCCGGCCGTGCGGCATGGGCAGGCCGTCTTCGCCCAGGTTCACGAACACCATCTTCTCTACCGTCAAAATGCTCTTGCGAGTGATCTTGTTGCGCACTTCGCAGGTCAGAGTGATCGAGGTGCGACCGAACTCGGTGGCGGTGATGCCCAACTCGATGATGTCGCCCTGACGCGAGGCGCTGACGAAGTTGATTTCGGAAATGTACTTGGTGACCACGCGCTGATTACCCAACTGGACGATGGCGTAGATCGCCGCTTCTTCGTCGATCCAGCGCAGCAGGCTGCCGCCGAACAGCGTGCCGTTGGGGTTGAGGTCTTCGGGTTTTACCCATTTGCGGGTGTGGAAATTCATACTCACTCCTGACCGTCTTGCCGATTGATGCCGGCCATCATGGCAGAGCCCGGACTAGAGCTCTATCAAGCATCGACTATGGTCTCGATTACCGTTCGGACATTGACCAACAGAAACGCTTTGGAAGATCAGCATAGCCCGCTATAATCGCCCCCGTTTCAAAACGGTCATGTTTGATTGATACCGTTTTCCCGCCACCTGTCCGAGGGGCGCTGCAGCAGGTTCAACCTGTCAGGCTCGGATGGGGCGTTGACTGGCCACGGCCAGACACTAAACGCACAACGGCGCCCATTCGCATACATTACGAATGGAGGCTCTTCATGAGCGCTGTTATCACGCCTGCAGATTTTAACGATTACAAAGTCGCCGACATGTCCCTGGCTGCCTGGGGCCGTCGCGAAACCATCATCGCCGAATCCGAAATGCCGGCCCTGATGGGTCTGCGCCGCAAGTACTCCGTCGAGCAACCGCTCAAGGGCGCGAAGATTCTCGGCTGCATCCACATGACTATTCAGACTGCCGTGCTGATCGAAACCCTGGTTGCCCTGGGTGCCGAAGTACGCTGGTCGTCCTGCAACATTTTCTCGACTCAGGATCAGGCCGCCGCTTCCATCGCCGCTGCCGGCATCCCGGTGTTCGCCTGGAAAGGCGAGACTGAAGAAGAGTACGAGTGGTGCCTGGAGCAAACCATCCTCAAGGATGGCCAGCCTTGGGATGCCAACATGATCCTCGACGACGGCGGCGACCTGACCGAGCTGCTGCACAAGAAGTACCCACAAGTACTGGACCGCGTCCACGGCGTCACCGAAGAAACCACCACCGGCGTTCACCGTCTGCTGGACATGCTGGCCAAGGGCGAGCTGAAAATCCCGGCCATCAACGTCAACGACTCGGTGACCAAGAGCAAGAACGACAACAAGTACGGCTGCCGTCACAGCCTGAACGACGCGATCAAGCGCGGCACCGACCACCTGCTGTCCGGCAAGCAAGCGCTGGTCATCGGTTACGGTGACGTGGGCAAGGGCTCGGCCCAGTCCCTGCGTCAGGAAGGCATGATCGTTAAAGTCTCCGAAGTCGACCCGATCTGCGCCATGCAAGCCTGCATGGACGGTTTCGAACTGGTTTCGCCGTTCATCGACGGTATCAACAACGGTACCGAAGCGAGTATCGACAAAGCGCTGCTGGGCAAGATCGACCTGATCGTGACCACCACCGGCAACGTCAATGTTTGCGACGCAAACATGCTCAAAGCCCTGAAGAAACGCGCTGTGGTCTGCAACATCGGTCACTTCGACAACGAAATCGACACCGCTTTCATGCGCAAGAACTGGGCATGGGAAGAAGTGAAGCCGCAGGTTCACAAGGTTCACCGCACCGGTCCAGGCGCTTTCGACGCTCAGAACGACGACTACCTGATCCTGCTGGCCGAAGGCCGTCTGGTTAACCTGGGTAACGCCACTGGTCACCCAAGCCGCATCATGGACGGTTCGTTCGCCAACCAGGTTCTGGCGCAGATCTTCCTGTTCGGCCAGAAGTACGCCGACCTGTCGCCAGCCCAGAAAGCCGAGCGCCTGACCGTTGAAGTACTGCCGAAGAAACTCGACGAAGAAGTGGCCCTGGAAATGGTCCGCGGTTTCGGCGGCGTGGTCACTCAACTGACCAAGCAACAGGCTGACTACATCGGCGTTACCGTCGAAGGCCCGTTCAAGCCGCACGCTTACCGCTACTGATCGGTCCAGCAGTCCGCTCCCCATGGGAGCGGACTTATGCAGGAACCACGCTTCCTGTAGGAGCGAAGCTTGCTCGCGAACGCTTCACCGCGGTGCTGCTGAAAGACCGCGGCGCCTGCTTCGCGAGCAAGCTTCGCTCCTACAGGAAGCACGGCGCCTACAAGGCTTACGTGTTTCCAAGGATATGACCATGTCCCAAGAACGTCGCTACAGCTTCGAATTCTTCCCGACGAAGACCGATGCTGGGCATGAAAAACTGATCGCCACTGCCCGTCAGCTGGCGACCTACAATCCCGACTTCTTCTCCTGCACCTACGGCGCTGGCGGTTCGACTCGTGATCGCACCCTCAACACCGTGTTGCAGCTGGAAAGTGAAGTCAAAGTCCCTGCCGCTCCGCATCTGTCTTGCGTGGGTGACAGCAAGAACGATCTGCGCGGCCTGCTGACCCAGTACAAGGCAGCCGGCATCCAGCGAATCGTCGCGCTTCGCGGTGACCTGCCCTCGGGCATGGGCATGGCCAGCGGCGAGTTGCGTCACGCCAATGACCTGGTTGAATTCATTCGTGAAGAGACTGGCGATCATTTCCACATCGAAATCGCCGCTTACCCGGAAATGCATCCGCAAGCGCGCAATTTCGAAGACGATCTCAACAACTTCGTGCGCAAGGCCAACGCCGGTGCCAACAGTGCGATCACCCAGTACTTCTTCAACGCCGACAGTTATTTCTACTTCGTCGAGCGTGTACAGGCGAAGGGTGTGAACATCCCGATCGTGCCGGGGATCATGCCGATCACCAACTACAGCAAGCTGGCGCGCTTCTCCGACGCTTGCGGCGCGGAAATCCCGCGCTGGATCCGCAAGCAACTGGAAGCCTACGGCGACGACACCCAGAGCATTCAAAGCTTTGGTGAGCAAGTCGTCACCGAGATGTGCGAACGCCTGTTGCAAGGTGGCGCACCGGGGCTGCACTTCTACACACTGAACCAGGCTGAACCGAGCCTGGCGGTATGGAATAACCTGAAGTTGCCGCGCTAATAGCCGTTAACGCAAATCAAGAGATCGCAGTCTTTGGCAGCGCCTCCAGGGGAATATGTACCTCTGCAGGCGCCGCCGAAGGCTGCGATCTTTTGCTTTTAATGCCCGATCCAGAGCTTCTGGATCCGGTTTCTGGCTCTTTATGATTTCTCGTCGTAATCTCAAGCCATGCCCCTGATCACCCAGTTACTGACCGTGCTTCTATTCACTTGCCTGAGCTTCACCGCTCGCGGCGAGAAGCTGCGTATTGTCACCGAACCCTGGGCGCCTTACGTCTATGAAGAAGGTGGCAAGAACCTCGGGCTCGACTACGAAACCACGGCCATCGTCTTCAAACGCCTCGGGATTGACGTGGAATGGCAGTTCCTGCCGTGGAAGCGCTGCCTGTCGATGCTTGAGCAAGGCCAGGCGGACGGTGTGCTGGATATTTTCCACAGCGATGAACGCGAAGCGACCCTGCTCTACCCCAGCGAACCGCTCTCGCAAGTCGAATTCGTGATGTTCTACGCCAATGAACGGCCGTTCCCGTTTCGCACCCTGGACGACCTGAAAGGCCTGACCATCGGCACCTCGCCGGGCTACCTGTACAGCAAGGATTTCAGCGAATCGACGTTGTTTACCCGGGAACCGGCGCCTACCCATGAAGCCAACTTCGGCAAACTGGTGCGCGGGCGGATCGACCTGTTGATCACCGATCGCCGGGTCGGCCAGCACTTGCTCGATCAACTGGACATCCGCGACAAGATCACCGAGAACCCGACCGTCATCAGCCAGCAGAGCCAGTACCTGGCGGTGCGCCGCAATGCCGGGATGGATTTGTTGGTGCAGCGTTTCGGCGCCGAGCTCAAGCGCTTCAAGCGCGAACCGGCCTACGCCGAACTGAGCGCCCGCTATGGTGCCGGTCCGGCTGCCGAAGCCCGGGCCGCCAGCGCCACCGCAACCGGCGGAAAAACCGTTGAGCAGCAGGAAAGCGGCGCACAGTGATTGCTCTGTTATACTCCGGCCTTCCCGCCAGGCTCACGCCCGGACGCTCGGACTTGTTCAAGGCATCTCGATCCCGCTACAGCGCAGCTTTTCAGCCCGCGCGAGCGCTCCAGACGAGCCTTCGAGGCCCAGCAGGACCGGACGGGATTGCGTCCTCTTAAACGCCATTCGCGCCAGGCAAGACTCCCATTGGGCCAAGCCCTAACTAAAACAGGATTACTCATGTCCTTTGCTTCCCTCGGTCTCTCCGAGGCTTTAGTCCGCGCCATCGAGGCAGCGGGCTATACCGAGCCTACTCCGGTGCAACAGCGGGCCATTCCCGCCGTGTTGCAAGGTCGCGACCTGATGGTTGCGGCTCAGACAGGTACTGGTAAAACCGGTGGCTTCGCCCTTCCGATTCTGGAGCGGTTGTTTCCCAACGGTCACCCGGACAAATCCCAGCGTCACGGCCCGCGCCAACCACGCGTACTGGTCCTGACCCCAACCCGCGAACTCGCGGCTCAGGTGCACGAGAGCTTCAAGGTCTATGCCCGTGACCTGAAGTTCGTCAGCGCCTGCATCTTCGGTGGCGTCGGCATGAACCCGCAGGTTCAAGCCATGTCCCGTGGTGTCGACGTGCTGGTGGCCTGCCCAGGTCGCCTGCTCGACCTCGCCGGCCAAGGCAGTGTCGATTTGTCCCACGTGGAAATCCTCGTGCTGGACGAAGCCGACCGCATGCTCGACATGGGCTTTGTCCATGACGTGAAAAAGGTCCTCGCCCGCCTCCCGGCCAAACGGCAGAACCTGTTGTTCTCGGCGACGTTCTCCAAAGACATCACCGACCTCGCCGGCAAGCTGCTGCACAACCCGGAACGCATCGAAGTCACGCCACCGAACACCACGGTCGAGCGGATCGAACAACGCGTATTCCGTCTGGCCGCCAGCCACAAGCGTTCGTTGCTGGCACACCTGATTACTGCCGGCGCCTGGGAACAGGTGCTGGTATTCACTCGCACCAAGCACGGCGCCAACCGCCTGGCCGAGTACCTGGACAAACACGGCCTCACCGCCGTCGCGATCCACGGCAACAAGAGCCAGAACGCCCGCACCAAGGCCCTGGCCGACTTCAAGGCCGGTGAAGTGCGCATCCTGGTCGCCACCGACATCGCTGCTCGTGGCCTCGACATCGACCAGTTGCCTCATGTGGTCAACTTCGAACTGCCAAACGTCGACGAAGATTACGTGCACCGTATCGGTCGTACCGGCCGTGCCGGTCGTTCGGGCGAGGCGATCTCGCTGGTCGCTCCGGACGAAGAAAAACTGCTGAAAAGCATCGAGCGCATGACCAAGCAGAAAATCGCCGACGGCGACCTGATGGGCTTCGACTCCAGCGCTGTGGAAGCCGAGAAACCGGAGGTCCGCGAGCGTCCGGATGTGCGTAACCCGCGCGCCCCACGTGGCCCACGCGGCGACGGCCCGAACGGCAGCGGTGGTGGTGGCGGTCGTAAAGACAAAGGCAAGGACAAGGGTGGCAAGGAAAAACCTGCCGCCGGCCGTGGCGAGCGCCCGGCCCGTGAACACAAGCCACGCGAAGGCACTCCGGCCCGCGAGCAACAGCGCCCGGCCCCTCGCGCCGCCGCCGACCGTGCTCCGGACGAGTTCCTGGACGACGATATCGATAACTTCGGTAACCGCGTCGACTACGTGCCTCAAGCCAAACCGGCTCAGGGCCGTGGCCGCCGTCCGGGCGCACCGGCACAAGGCGCTGGCGCTCCGCGCGCCGGTCAGCCACAAGGTCGCCAGAACGGTCCGCGCAACAGCAGCGGCGCAACCACCGGCACCCCACCGGCCAAGCGCAGTGGCCCGCGCAACGGCGCTCCACGTGACGGCCAGGCCCGTCGCGAAGAGTCACGCAACCGCCGTCCGGCCCGTGACGACCAGTCTCGTTCGGAACCGGCCGTGCAGAACCCGCGGAGCCCGGCACCGAAGATCATTCACAAGGAGTCGAAAAGCGATCGCTTCCCGACCCCTGAGCAACTGGATCAACTGCCAGGCCGTCCGCGCGGCGAAAAACCAGCATTGCTGACCCGCAACCGCTGAGTTAGCACCGTTATAAAAAATGCCCTGATCTTGCGATCGGGGCATTTTCATTTCAGTTGAGAACATCCCTGCAGATTTTCTCCGACCATAAAAAACGCCCGCGATCGTGAGATCGGGGGCGTTTTTGTGTCAGGTGCGAAGATTATTTCGCTTTGACACCTTCAAACGTCACGTACAGATCGACTGCGTCGGACGCTGGGCCCAGGTCTTTCTGCTTGCCAAAATCGGAACGCTTGATGCTGGTGGTGCCTTCGAAGCCGGCACGGTAGCCGCCCCATGGATCCTTGCCTTCACCCAGGAACGTGGCTTTGACCACGATTGGCTTGGTCACGCCCAGCAGGGTCAGGTTGCCGGTCACGTCGGCAGTGTCTTTGCCTGCGGCGTTTTTACCGGTAGGTTTGACGCTGGTGGAGACGAACTTGGCGTCGGCGAATTTGCCCACGTTCAGGAAGTCACCGCTGGCGATGTGCTTGTCGCGTTCGGCGTGGTTGGTGAACACGCTGGCGGTGCGCACATTGAACTCGATCTTGCTGTCTTCAGGCTTGGCAGCGTCGAAGCTGAACTTGCCGTCGATATCCTTGAAGGTACCGATGATGTAGCTGTAGCCCAAGTGGCTGATCTTGAAGTCAACAAAGGCGTGCTGGCCTTCTTTGTCGACCACATAGTCGGCCGCCATCACGTTAGCCGACAGCAGAGCAGAACCGATTGCCAGAGCGGCGAGCGTCTTTTTCAACATGCTTTCTATTCCTTTGGAGTCGAGGTAGAACATCAGGCTTTGCGCCCCAGCATTCGCGTCAGGGTCGCATCACGATCGATAAAGTGGTGCTTCAATGCAGCCAACGCATGGAAACCGGAAAAAATTACCAGCAGCCAGGCCAGGTACAAATGAATCACACCCGCGGTGTCTGCCTGGTCCGGTAGTCCGGAAACCAGTGCAGGAATTTCAAACAGGCCAAACACCGGAATCCCGACACCGTCTGCGGTGGAAATCAGGTAACCGGCGATCATCACAGCGAACAGACTGAGATAAAGGAACGAATGGCCGAACTTGGCGCCAAGGCGGGTCATGCGGCTATAGCTTGGCAAGAGCGGCGGCGGTGGGCTGATGAAGCGCCACACTACCCGCAGCAACATCACGGCAAATAACACCAGACCAATGCTCTTGTGCAGATCCGGCGCGTCTTTACGCCAGGTGCTGTAGTAATCGAGACCGACCATCCACAACCCCAACGCAAACAGGCCGAAGACGGCCAACGCCACACCCCAGTGCATAAAGATGCTGACCCAACCGTAGCGGGAAGAAGAGTTACGTAGCTGCATTGCCCAAATCCTGTAAGAACTGCGCCCAAGACTATCGAGTTATCTATCGATTTAAAGCGGAAAATTTCGCTCTGAAATATCGAGAAATACGATCAAGACCTTGGGGCCGGGAGGTTAAGAGAGTGTTAACCGAAGGAAAAAACCTTCACGCACCCTCCTTATATTCATTTATGAGCCGATACCACTCGTCAGAACTGTCACATTTAACAGTGGCTTTCATTGCAGGTCATTGATGAACTTGAACTTGGACGTCAGTCCAAGTGTCTGAACAGGAGTTCTACCATGAGTCACAATTCGAGTTCATCCCCCGTGATAACACGCAGTCAATCCAATTCAATACCCGTAGGGGAAGGACCGCGAGGGATGGCCATCAGCAACGATGGATCACGTGTATTTGTTTGCAATTACATGTCGGACAATGTGTCCGTCATCGACACCCGGAACAAAAAGGTAATCCGCACCATCGCCGTGGAGCAGTATCCCCGAAGCATTGCCCTTGGCCATGAGGGGAAAAGAGCTTACGTGACCAACTACGGTTCAAGTTCGGTTTCGGTTATTGATACCGAAACATACGCGGTGGGTAACATCACGGTGGGTAGACACCCTTGGGGAGTCGTCGCGAGCCGGGACGGGAGGCATGTTTACGTCACCGTACGGCAGGATAAAGAGTGGCTGGCGATAATTGACGCTCGCACTTATGTGGTGAGCAGAGTCCGAGGGTTACCTTCACCGTCCATAAGTGTGGACATCAGCCAGGACGATTCGCGTCTCTATATTTCCAGTACCGATTCCCCTGGTCGCCCTTTTCAGGACGCGCTCACGGTCATCAGCAGCAAGACGTTCGAAGTCATCAACATCATCAAAACCGAAAAATATCCGTCAGCCGTTACTGTCAGTCCCGACGGTAGAAAAGTGTATATCGTGGGTCTGGACGCTCGAAGACTGACCGTGTTGGACACCCGGTCACTGACCACCCGGCATTTCGATTTTGTGGCTTGCGAAGGGGAAATAGTGTTTAGCAAAAAGAACGCTTACGCCGTTGATCACACCGAAAAAGAGGTCGTGGAAGTGAATACCGCCACCCATAAGATTGTTCGCAGGTTTCCCATCCCTGGGGCTATCGACCCGCATCATATGGTTCTTGATCATCATAACTGCGCCTATATCAGCGACTACCAAGGCGACGAAGTCCATATCGTCGATCTACCTTAGTACCAAAGAATCAGCCGGCCTCTACGAGGGTGCAAAGACATAAAAAAAGCGCGGCATCTCTGCCGCGCTTTTTTTTGATCCCAAGACTTACTGTGTCTTGGTTTCAGTCGCCACCGGTGCCTTCGCAGCGGTACTCGCCACTGGTTTCTTCACTGGCTCAGCCTTTTTCGCCGTTGCCTTGGCCGGAGCCTTTTTGGCCCCGGTTTTGGCAGCAGGCTTTTTCACTGGCGCTTTGGCCGGTGCTTTCTTCACCGGCTCGGCTTGCGCCGGCACCACTGGCTTCGGTGCCTCAACCGGTGCAGGTGCCGGAGCCGGCGCAGCAACTGGCGCGGGTGCCGGAGCAACGGGGGCCACGGGTTCTGGCGCCTTGGCCGGAGCCTTGTCGGAGCCACCACCAAACATCCGCGAGAAGAAGCCAGGCTTGGTCTCTTCAGCTTTCGCTTCAACCTTCGCAGGTTCTGCCTTGTCGGCCGCTTTATCGGACGAACCACCGAACATGTTGCTGAAGAAATTGCCTTTCTTCGCCACTACCGCGCCTGCCGCCGCAGCGGTCGCTGCCGGCACAACTTTCGCCGGTTCAAACGATTTGCCCGCTGCCAGGTCTTCCAGCTGACTGGCTGCACGCTGACCGGTGCGCAAGGCGCCTTCCAGGGTGCCTGGGTACAAGGTGTCAGTGTGTTCGCCGGCAAAGGCTACACGTTGCAGCGGACGCTCCCACAGGCGCCAGTATTTGCTGATCTGCCCCGGACCGAAGGCCAGGTAAGCGCCGCCCATTGATGGGTCGGTGCTGTAGCGGCGGATTTCATAACCGGTGAACGAACCGCGTGCCTGTGGATAAAAGGCGTGCAGACGAATCAGCACCTGATCGGCCATTTGCTTGTCGCCAAAGGCCTGCATCACCCGCGCGTTGTCGCCGGAAATGTTGATCACCACGTTGGCGCCGCCCTTCAAGGCCGGCTCGATCCACAACATGCCCAGACCGGCGTTGCTGTAGATCTCGCCAGACATGCGCGCCTTGCTTTCCCACACTGGCGTCTTGAACTTCAGCATGATCTGGTCACGCCAGCCGTAGTTGGTGCCCTTGATGGCGCCCATGTGCTGGGCGTCCAGCGCCGGAGTCATCTGGATCTTGCTCAGTGCGCGCAACGGCACGGCCAGCACGACGTAGTCCGCCTGATAGCCAACGCTGCCGACCTTGACACTCACGCCATCCTTGTCCTGGGTAATGGACGAAACCGGGGAACCGGTCTTGATGGTTTTCAGTTGTTTGACGAAGGCCTGGGCTAGCACCGGGCTGCCGCCGGGCAGGCGCGAGGCGCGCAGGTCACGGTCAGCAATGCCACGGTAGACGCGGCTTTGTTGGGCAAAATACAGCAGCGACAGGCGCGAAGGTTCGTCGTAACGGGTACGAATCTCCTGATTCACCAACTGACGCGCAGTGGCAGGCAGATTCAGGCGATCGAGCCAGTTGGCCACGTTGATCTGGTCCAGGGCGAACAGCGTGCTGTTGGCGGCCGGGTTTTGCGGGTCTTCGATCGAGCGCGCCAGGTCATCCAGAGTCTTTTCGTAGCGTTTCAGCGCGTCGCTGGTGGCCGGCTGTTTAGTCGCCAGATCGGCGGCGCTGAAGTATTCACCGTCGATCAGGTAACCCGGGGTCCGCACGAACTCGGGGGCTGGCGTGGTGCTCAGCTTGAACGTCGAGATGTACTTGTTCAAAACCGGTTGGGTCTTGTCGTTGCCGATCCACTCGCTGGTGGCCATGCCGGAACGACCGCCCAGGGTCGGTTTGGCTTCCAGCAAGGTGACCTGCCAGCCTTTGCTCTGCAGTTCGTACGCCGCGGTGAGGCCCGAAAGCCCGCCGCCGACCACGATCGCCGTTTTATCCTTGGCCAGCGCCGAAACGCTGAACAGTCCTAACATCACCAGCGCACAGGCGCGCAGCCAACCAGCAGACATTCAGAGAACTCCGGAAATACACGAGGAAATAGCGGTTTTACGAGTCAGACGACTCAAAGAGCCGCGAAGAATACGTCAGCCATCAAAACGCCGCCAGCGACGTCTATCGTCCTATACAAAGTAGCTCAATCGACACAATGGGTTGTCCCCGTGACGCGCATTGCATAGGCTTGCGCGATTGTTTACCCGCCTACGTCACGGGTAGCCTCGAGGAGACAGAAAATGGGCCTGAATAAACAGTGGATGGAACGCGATCTCGCCGTGTTATGGCATCCCTGCACCCAGATGAAAGACCACGAACAGCTGCCGCTGATCCCGATCAAGCGCGGTGAAGGCGTGTGGCTGGAAGACTTCGAAGGCAAACGCTACCTCGACGCCGTCAGCTCCTGGTGGGTCAATGTGTTCGGCCACGCCAACCCGCGGATCAACCAGCGCATCAAGGATCAGGTCGATCAGCTGGAACACGTGATCCTCGCCGGTTTCAGCCATCAGCCGGTGATCGAGCTGTCCGAGCGTCTGGTGAAGATGACGCCCGAAGGCCTGACCCGGTGTTTCTACGCCGATAACGGTTCATCGTGCATTGAAGTCGCGCTGAAAATGAGCTTCCACTACTGGCTCAACCGCGGCCAGCCGAACAAGAAACGCTTCGTCACCCTCACCAACGGCTACCACGGCGAGACCATGGCGGCGATGGCAGTGGGCGACGTGCCGCTGTTTACCGAAACCTACAAAGCCCTGCTGATGGACACCATCAAGGTGCCGAGCCCCGATTGCTACCTGCGCCCCGAGGGCATGAGCTGGGAAGAACACTCACGCAACATGTTCGCCGCCATGGAGCAGACCCTGGCCGACAACCACGATACCGTGGCCGCCGTGATTCTGGAGCCGCTGATTCAGGGCGCCGGCGGCATGCGCATGTATCACCCGGTGTACCTCAAGCTGCTGCGCGACGCCTGTGATCGTTATGGCGTGCACCTGATCCACGATGAAATCGCCGTCGGCTTCGGTCGTACCGGCACAATGTTCGCCTGCGAACAGGCTGGTATCCGCCCGGACTTCCTCTGCCTGTCCAAGGCCCTGACTGGCGGTTACCTGCCGTTGGCGGCCTGCCTGACCACCGATGAGGTCTACAGCGCGTTCTACGACGACTACCCGACCCTGCGCGCCTTCCTGCATTCCCACAGCTATACCGGCAATCCGCTGGCCTGCGCGGCGGCATTGGCGACGCTGGATATCTTCGAAGAAGACAACGTCATCGAGAACAACAAGGCTCTGGCCCAGCGCATGGCCTCCTCCACCGCGCACCTGGCCGATCACCCGAACGTCTCTGAAGTGCGCCAGACCGGCATGGTGCTGGCGATCGAGATGGTCAAGGACAAGGCCAGCAAGACCGCTTACCCGTGGCAGGAACGTCGCGGTTTGACCGTGTTCCAGCATGCACTGCAACGAGGTGCTTTACTGAGGCCGTTGGGCAGCGTGGTGTATTTCCTGCCGCCTTACGTGATTACCCCGGAGCAGATCGATTTTCTGGCCGAAGTGGCCAGCGAAGGCATCGACATCGCCACCCGTGACAGCGTCAGCGTGGCGGTACCGAAGGACTTTCATCCGGGCTATCGCGATCCGGGCTAGCTGCCACTGAGTAGTAACCCTGTGGCGAGGGAGCTTGCTCCCGCTGGGCTGCGTAGCAGCCCCAAAAACCTGACACTGAGGAGTGTCAGGTAAACCTTGCGACCGCTTCGCGCTCGAACGGGAGCAAGCTCCCTCGCCACAAAAGCAACTCGATCCGAACTTACCGTAGAGACCCAAGATGAGACTGTCCCGCTTCTTTATCGACGCCCCTTTGAGCACCGGCGAACACGAGTTGCCCGAAGCCCAGGCGCATTACATCGGCCGTGTGCTGCGCATGGCCGAGGGTGATGCGGTGCAACTGTTCGACGGCTCGGGCCATGAGTTTCGCGGCACACTGGTGGAAGTCGGCAAGAAGCGCGTGGTGGTGCAAATCGATGAAAGCTTTACCGGTCAGGTCGAGTCGTCGCTGGCGGTCCATCTCGGCCAGGGTTTGTCCCGTGGCGAGCGGATGGACTGGGCGATTCAAAAAGCCACCGAACTGGGCGTCACCGAAATCACCCCGATTTTCACCGACCGCTGCGAGGTCCGCCTCAAGGACGAACGCGCCGACAAACGCCTGATGCACTGGCGTCAGGTGGCGATCAGCGCCTGCGAGCAGTGTGGGCGTTCACGGGTGCCGGTGATTCATCCGCCATTGCTGTTGGCTGACTGGTTGAAGCAGACCGCGGCCGAATTGAAACTGGTGCTGCATCCGGTGGCCGAGCCGCTGGTGAGCCACGCCAAACCTGCAAGCCTGGCGTTCCTGATCGGTCCGGAGGGCGGCTTGTCGGACGTCGAAGTCGAACAGGCCAAGGCTGGCGGTTTCCACGCCGCCCGCCTCGGCCCGCGCGTGCTGCGCACCGAAACCGCGCCGGTGGTGGCATTGGCGGTGGCCCAACAACTCTGGGGTGACTTCTAGGGCCTTGTGGCGAGGGGGCAAGCCCCCTCGCCACAAAAGCAGTCACAAGACGTAGAACCAAATCGCCACAAAGTGCAGCAAACTCCCGGCTATCACGAACAGATGCCAGATCCCATGGGCGTGGCGCAGACGATGGTCGAGGGCAAAAAAGATAATCCCCACGGTGTACAACACCCCGCCCGACGCCAGCAAGGTAAAGCCGACAGGGCCCAGTGCCGCCAGTAACGGCTTGACCGCCACCAGCACGATCCAGCCCATCACCGCGTAAATCACGACCGACAGAATCCGTGCTTCCGAGCGCGGTTTGATCTCTTGCAGGATACCGATCAGCGCCAGCCCCCAGACAATCCCGAACAAGGTCCAGCCCCATGGCCCGCGCAGGGTCACCAGGCAGAACGGCGTGTAACTACCGGCAATCAGCAAGTAGATCGAAAAGTGATCGACCTTCTGCATGATCGCTTTCTTGCGCCCACGCACGCTGTGGTACACGGTCGAGGCGCTGTAGAGCACCAGCAAGGTAAACGCGTAAATCGCCACACTGACGATCTTCCACGGACTGCCATCCATACTGGCGATCACCAGCAGCCACACGCCCCCGACCAATGCCGCCACCGCCCCAACCAAATGCGTCCAGGCGTTCAATCTTTCCCCGTGATACATGTGTTGCTCACCTCTACGTTCATTACCGCCGCGCGCAAGGCTCAGGCCTCAAGGTTAAAAGCGCAATGTTTCAGAACACAATGCCCCCCTACGAAAGCCATCGAGCCAAACGTTAGCCAATTGGGCACAATCGAGACATACGAATAAGAGTCTGGCCCATGTTGATCGATGAAGAGTTGACCCTGAAAAAACTCGAAGTGTTCCTGGCCTTCATGCGCACCGGCAACCTGGCCCGCGCCGCCGTCGAGTTGCAGACCAGCAACGTCAGCGTGCACCGCGCCATCCACTCCCTGGAAAGCGCCCTGCGTTGCCCGCTATTCAAGCACGAAGGGCGCAACCTGACCCCGTTGGAAAGCGCTTATGTGCTGGAAGAGCGGGCGCAGAAGCTGATTCAGGACGTGCTCGAAACCGTGCGCCTGACCCGCGAAGCCGCCGGGTTCTCCGCCGAACGCTTCAAGCTCGGCTCGCTGTATTCGCTGACGGTGAAGACTGTGCCGCAGCTGATCATGGGCCTGAAAATCCGCCGCAGCGAACTCAATATCGACCTGATCCTGGGTTCGAACATCGACCTGCTGTACAAACTCAAGAACATGGAAGTCGACGCGATCCTGGTGTCACTGGACGACAGCGTCAACGACCCGGACTGCGAACAGATCCCGCTGTTTTCCGATGACATCTTCCTCGCCACCCCGGCGGACTCGCCCTTTGCCCAGCGGAGCGAAGTCGACCTGGCCGAGGTGCGCGACGAAACGTTCATCACCTTGACCCAAGGCTTCGCCACGCACCAGGACGGCATTCGAGTGTTCAAGCAGGCGGGGTTCGAGCCGAAGGTGGCGATGCAGGTCAACGACATCTTCACCCTGCTGAGCATGGTCAGCTCGGGGGTGGGTTATGCGTTGCTGCCGGGGCGGATTGCGGCGGTGTATGAGAACCGGGTGAAGCTGATTCCATTGCAGGAAAAGTACCGGTTGCAGCAGCACATTGGCGTGGTGTTTCTCAAGGCCAAGGAGCGTGACCCGAATCTGCTGGCGCTGTTGGCGGAGTGCCGGATGTATGCCAATCGCCAGGCTTGAATGTGGCGAGGGAGCTTGCTCCCGCTCGGGTGCGGAGCGCCCGCAAAACCAGGCCACCGGATTTACCTGATACACCTCGGTGGTAGAAGTTGGGGCTACTGCGCAGCCCAGCGGGAGCAAGCTCCCTCGCCACAAGAAGCAGTCATTCGTTAACCAACAATCCCGCGAACAACGAAGTACAGCAACGAAGGCCCAAGCAAGCACCCAAGCCCGGTATGGAACGTCGCCGTCAGCGCGCCATACGGCACCAACCGCCGATCCGTCGCCGCCAACCCGGCAGTCACACCACTCACCGTCCCGGCCAAGCCGCCAAATACCATCGCCGAGCGCGGGTTATCCAGGCCCATCCAGCGCGCCGCCACCGGCGTGCCGACCATCACCAGAATCGCCTTGATCAACCCGGTGGCAATCGACAGCGCCATCACATCGGATGAGGCCCCAATCGCAGCACCCGTCACCGGCCCGACGATGTACGTCACCGCACCCGCGCCAATGGTGGTCATGCTGATCGCATCGCGATAACCGAACACCCAGGCAATGCTCGCCCCGACAATGAACGGCAGAATCGTGCCCAGCAGCAGCGCGATGACGCCAATCATCCCGGCCTTTTTCGCTTCGGTGGCCTGCACCTCGAACGCCGTGGCAACGATGGCGAAGTCACGCAACATGGCGCCGCCCATCAAGCCGATGCCGGAAAACAGTGACAGATCCGCCAGGCCTTTTTGCCCGCCGGTCATGGTGCCGCCAACCCAGGCCAGCACCAGGCCGATGACGATGGCAATCGCCGAGCCATGAATCCGCCCGAAAGTCAGGCGCTTGGACAGAATCACCGACACCCACATGATTACGCCAACAAACGCGAATGCCGTGACCAGACTGTTATTTACCAGGCCTTTCTCAATGAGTTCCCACATATCAGCGACCTCCTACTGGCGTGCCGACCGGTGTTATGTCCACCGGTTCATCGGGCAAGGGTTCGCCTTTGTGGGTTCGGCTGATCAACGCAATGGTGCAGCCGCAGAGCACCACCGAACCGATCGCCGCCAGCACCGCCACCGGGCCGCCGTGCAGGGCGGTGACCACGTTCTGTTGCGCCGCCATGGCAACCACCACCGGAATGTACATGGCGCCCCAGAAGCCGACGCCCATCTCGCAATCCTTGGTCATGCCGCCGCGTTTTTGCATCCACAACCGCGCGCAAATCAGCAGGATCATCGCGATCCCGACCCCGCCGACGTTGGATTTCACACCCAGCAACACGCCGAGCATGTCACCCATGATCACCCCTGCCAGCGTACAGATCGCCAACAGCGCCACACCGTAAATAATCATTGTTGTAGTCCTCAAAGTGCATCGTCGGAATTGTTGTTTTTGTAGTTCGCAACCTGAGTCGGTGATCTAGGGTTGGCGGCTTCCCTCCTCACGCAACAGCGCCTGCAAGGTATCGAGCCGTGCACCGTCGTAGGCAATCACGGTGCCCTGCTCGAACACCCGGCGCGCCAGCCCGGTCAACACCGCACCGGGCGGCAGTTCGATCTGTAAACGCACGCCGCGCTCGTAAGCGCTTTGCACCGTACCGCGCCAATCGACGACGCGGCACATGTTGAACGCCAGGTCGTCGCGCAAGGCATCCGTGTTGATGACGGGCCGGGCTCGACTGCCGCTCAGGTAACCCAGGGTCGGCGTTTTCAATTGCACCTTGGCGAAGGCTTCGGCCAGAGTTTTCGCCGGTGTTTCCAGCAGCGGGCAATGGGACGGCACGCTGACCGCCAGACGCTTGGCCAGACCGGCGCCACGGCTGCGCGCCAGGTCGGCAACTGCTTTCATCGCCGAATCACTGCCAGCAATCACCACCTGGTTATCGGCGTTGATGTTGGCCAGGTAAACCGGTGTATCAACACTGTGAACCTGCGCCAGCAACCCTTCCACCGTCGCCAATTCCAGACCGATGATCGCGGTCATGCCGTAGCCCTGAGGATAAGCCTGCTGCATCAGCTCACCGCGCAGGCTGACCAGATGCAGCGCATCACTGAAACTCAAGGCGCCCGCAACCACCGCCGCCGGGTAGGCACCGATGGACAGTCCCGCCACGTAATCCGGTGCCATTGATAACTGACGCGAAGCGGCGACGCCGGCAATCAGCAGGCACAGCTGAACCGCCCTTGTCGACTGCAACGCCTCGGCAGAATCGAGCAGCAAGACGTCTTCGCCAAGCACCTCGCTGGCCTCGATCAGCGTTTCCCAAGGTAAACGATGGAGCATGCCCGGCTGCTGCGCGCCCTGGCCGGGGAACACCAGCAAGCTGCTCACGCTGCTTGCTCCTGCGGGTTCCAGGGATCGTTGACCAAACACGCTTCATGGGCGTTTTTGAGTAGAACCCGTTGCGACGGGCTAGCCCATTCGCGCAGGGCGACAGCGCCATTCGGCGCCTGCAATTGCATGTCCACCAAACACTCGGCGCTGCCGAGAAGCATCATCAATGCCCGCGCTTGAGTACGGCTCAACGGCTGCGGTGTACGCAGGATCAAGTCGAGGTCGCTGCGCTCATGGAGCGCCGTAAAACCGCTGGCCAATTCGAACCCGGCGCTGCCGCTGACACCCCACACCCAACCGCAGGCGTCGAGCATCGGCCGCAGTTGCGCCAGCGCTCGCAGGGCCGGCAGGTCGCGAGTCGACTCTGCATGGCAAAGGTCTTCCGGCCTTACCCGATTCGAAATCACCGCGATCGCCATCGACGTTGCATAACGCTGCTCGCGCAAGCGCCCACGCACCCCGACCGCGATCTGATCCGGCGCGGTGATCGCGCGCCGGACTACCACCGGCTGACCCGCGCTGATCGACTCGACCACCCACGCAGGTGCATCCGCCGGCAACTGCTCCAGGGTCATCCCCCAAAGCAGGTCGTGGGCCAGAAACGTGTTCACCACTGCGCTCTCAGCAGTTGACGAACCTTGCTCGACGCTGCGCGGTTACTCGCGCCCAAGCGGCTGCTCAGATCGCGACCGCTGGCAGCGACATCGCCAATCGCCTGGCTCAGGCACTCCGTCACGCGAGCCAGATCCGCCGTCGTCGGCTGCTCGATCTGCTCCACCGACAAGGTTTCCCAGAGCAAGCCCAGGCTGGCATAGCTGTCGATGTCATAGGCCATCGGCGGCACGCTGGCGGCCAACGCCTCCAGCTCTTCGACACTGCGCAACGTCACCCGCGCCGCCGACGCCTTGCCCATCGCATGCACCATCACCCCCGGATCGCGCAACGCAATCAGCCGGTTGGCCTGATACCCGTGAGCCAGAAACGCCCCGGACATCGCCTTGCCCACCAGCAAACCGATCACCGCATGGCCGGCCAGTCGGGCGCGGGCATAACTGTCCGCCGCACCGGCCAGGGCCTGATGAATGCCAAGGGCTTCTTCGCGCCGACCGTAAGCCTGACTCGGCACATCGACGATGGCGATCAAGGCGCGTTTGTGCGCTTTGTCAGCATCAGCGGTGATGACGTCATCCACCGCCTTGGCCAACCCCCAGCCTTCCAGCAGCCCGACCTCGCCATTGCGCGCACGAACGAACCGGTTGTCAGGATCAGCCACCACAGCGATGAAGCGAACGGGCCGGTCACCCAAGACGCCGTCAGCCACTTTCAATGAAGCCGGCAAACCCTCCACCGGTTTTGCGCCTGCACTCAAGGCGTTGAACCAGTTCAGGCCTCTGAGGGAATACGTGCTCATGAGCGCTCTCCTTGATACAGATCGCGAACCACTGACGGCTCGATTTGCGGTGCGGCGTCCAGACGAGCCAGCCGTTGCAGGTACAACTCGGCCTGACGACTGCGCTGCTGCGCTGGCAAACCGCGCTTGAGCAATTGGCTGACCTGTTGTTGCACCTGCGCCACATCGTCGGCAACAAAACTATCCACCAAACCGCTGGCGAAACGCTGCTCGCCACCGGTCAGGCTCCAGATGAAAGGACGATCCCGGGAGTCGTATTCCTCAAGCCCGGCTTCCTGTTCGATCACTTGCGGACCGTTCAGGCCCAGGCGCGCCTCCTGGGTCACCAGCAAATAGCTGCACAGCCCGGCAGCAATCGACATCCCGCCAAAGCAGCCGACGCTGCCAGCGACCACGCCAACCACGGGTTGGTACTGGCGCAGATCGACGATCGCCGCATGAATATCGGCAATCGCCGCCAGCCCGAGATTGGCTTCCTGCAAACGCACGCCGCCGGTTTCCAGCAGCAACACGGCACGGGTGGGAATGCCTTTGCGGTTATCCTCGGCGGCCAGTTCCAGCGCACCGGCAATCTTCGCCCCGCCGACTTCACCCAGGCTGCCGCCCTGAAACGCGCCTTCGATGGCCGCGATCACCACCGGCAAACCGCCAATGCTGCCCTTGGCGATCACCACCCCGTCATCGGCTTGCGGCACCACGCCCTGGCGCGACAGCCAGGGCGACATGACGCGCTGAAACGGGTCGAGCAATTCGCGGAAGGTGCCGGCATCGAGCAGCGCTTTTGCCCGTTGCCGGGCACCGAGTTCGACGAAGCTCTGCCTTTCAAGGAATGGGTTGAGAAGCGCTGCGCTGTCAGTCATGACCGATCTCCTCAAAGCCCTGTTCCAGACGCAAGCGCACTACACCGGGGGTGGCGCCGAAATCGTGGATATCGATCGCCATCGCGGGCGGTGTCTGGCCATCGAACATCCGTGCGAACAGATGCTGCCAGCGTTGTTCACTGCCATTGACCGAGGTCTGCACCTGGATCGTCAACTTGCCCGCCAGCCCTGGTTCGATCAGCACTTCCAGATCGCCCGAGCCCACACAGCCCACCAGCGCCCTGCCCCGTGGCGGCTGCCCGGCGGGGAATTCAAAGGATAAGGTTTCCATCAAAACGCTCCCTGGGAGATGCCGTCGCGCGACTCAATGCGGTCGATGAACAGGCAGGCTGCGAGCAAGTCCGCAGCGCCACCGGGCGAGGCATTCAACGCGATTAATTGTTGGTCCAGCTCATGCAAACGACGGCGACCGGCGAGGCTGGCGCTGCCGCCGGCATCGAGCACGGCTTGCGCGCCGAGTTGCATGGTGTGCAGGCCTTGTTCGCCTGCGCGGTAAAGGACGCAGGTGTCGGCCAGTGTCGTCATGATCGCCAGCAGAGCATCGAGCCGGGCGTTCTGTTCGCCATGGCCTGCAGCACGGCTGCGTTTTAGTTGCGGCAAACCACGGTGCAGCACCGCCGGGAAACCAAGCTGCGCCTCTTCACGGGCACCGCGAACGCCGTAGCGTTGGGCGACCTGGGCACCGTGGCTTAAAGGACGTGGCGAGTAACGGTCGTCGAGTAAGGCCAGGCGTGCAGCGCGCAAAGCGATTGAGCTTGCGGCACAGGATTCAGGTTCCAGCGCGGCGGCAGTGACCAGAAGCCCCAAGGCCCAGATCGCCCCACGATGGGTGTTCACACCGCCTGTAGTAGCGAGCATCACTTGCTCGCCTTCACGACCAATGCACCCGACAGCTTCACGCAGGGGCAGGCCGACTTCACCGAACTCGATGGCCGCGTCCGCCATTGCCTTGAACGCCGGCCACAGGGACAACGCCGAAGCGTGCATCAGCCCAAGGTGCAAATCGGTGTGCGCACCATTGCCGCGACGGTCCACCAGCGCCGGTTTCGGCGACAGGTCCGCTTCGTCGATCAGCGCGTCCACCGCCAGGTCCGCCAGCCGTTCGGCCAGGGTTAACGTTTTCGGTTGCAGGTTGAATGCGTGCATTACCAGCTCCTGAACTTGGCGGGCGGGTTGTAGAGGCCACCGGACCATTCCACCAGATCGGCCACGCTTTTCGCTGCGAGCAGTTCGCGAGTGGCGTCGGTGCGGCGGATGCCGAGGTCTTCGGGCAAGGCGATCAGCCCTTCGCGGCGCATGCGCGCGGTGTCTTTGGGGTTGTGGCGCAAGCCGATGGCGGTCACCCCGGCGACGGCAGCGATCATCGCCTGGCGTTCCTCGAGGGAACGGGCCTTGTACAGATAGGCGATGCCTTCTTCGGTGAGCAGGTGGGTGACGTCGTCGCCATAGATCATGATCGGCGCCAGCGGCATGCCGCTTTTCTTCGCCACCTCCACCGCGTCGAGGGTTTCGACGAAGGTCGGTTTGCCGCCCTCCTGGAAGGTCTCGACCATTTGCACCACGAGTTTCTTGCCGCGTTCGAGCATCGGCTCGGCCACGTCGGTGTGGCGCATGTCGAGCCAGGCGGGTGTGCCGTGACGACGCCCGCGCGGGTCGTGCCCCATGTTCGGCGCGCCACCGAAACCGGCCAGGCGACCGCGAGTCACTGTCGAAGAATGACCGTCGCCATCGACTTGCAGGGTCGCGCCGATGAACAGGTCCACCGCGTATTGCCCGGCGAGCTGACTGAACATCCGGTTGGAGCGCAGGGAGCCATCGCGGCCGGTGAAGAACACATCAGGCCGGGCGGCGATGTAGTTTTCCATGCCCAGTTCGGTGCCGAAGCAATGCACGCTTTCGACCCAGCCACTTTCGATGGCCGGAATCAGGGTTGGGTGCGGATTGAGCGTCCAGTTGCGGCAGATCTTGCCCTTCAAGCCGAGGGATTCGCCGTAGGTCGGCAGGATCAATTCGATGGCGGCGGTGTTGAAGCCGATGCCGTGGTTCAGCGACTGAACATTGTGTTTTTCGTAGATCCCGCGGATCGCCATCATCGCCATCAACACGTGCACAGGCTTGATGTGCCGTGGGTCGCGGGTGAACAACGGCTCGATGTAGAACGGCTTGTCCGCCACCACCACGAAGTCGACCCAGGAGGCGGGGATATCCACGCGAGGCAGGTCGCTGACATCGTCCACCAGTTGATTGACCTGGACGATGACGATGCCGTCACTGAAGGCCGCCGGTTCGATCAACGCGGGCGTGTCTTCGGTGCTTGGGCCGGTGTAGATGTTGCCGGCGCGGTCGGCCATGAAACCGGCCGAGAGCACGACGTTGGGGATCAGGTCCACCACCAGCCGCGCATAGAGTTCGATGTAGGTGTGGATCGCGCCGATTTCCAGCAAACCGTCTTCGAGCAACTGGCTGATGCGCAGGCTCTGGGTACCGGCGAACGAGAAATCGAGCTTGCGCGCGATGCCGCGTTCGAACAGATCCAGGTGCTCGGAGCGCCCGACGCTGGGCATGATCATGTGCAAATCATGCAGCTTGCCCGGATCGGCCTTGGCCAGGGAGCGGGAAAGGAAATCCGCCTGCTTCTGGTTATTGCCCTCCAGCACCACACGGTCGCCGGGCAGAATCAACGCCTCCAGCGCTGCCACGATCTTGTCGGTGGGCAACACCACACCGTCGGCAAGCCCCTTCACCAATTCGAGACGCCGCTGCTTTTCGCTGCGCCGCCGCGTCCATCGCGAGTCGGGGGATATTGTTGTTGTCATGACCACTCCACGGGTTCGCTGTCGTGGGAGTCACCTTAGGAGTGTTGGGTGGGGGGCATCAATCAAGCAGAGAGACGGATCATTACGCTGACCGTAATGATCGAACACCGCCAGGTTTCGTCGCTCATGACACAGGGCGAATAGCCGAACCTGTACTTTGCCAATATCAGCGGTATGAACCAGGCACTGAAACACCAGATAGCGTTTGTCTGAACGGTAGCCGCACAAACGAAGAGCCGTCAGTGCAAGGGCATGGGCAGCGTTGTATGCCAGGTCGAAACGACTCGCGAAGGAAAGTGAAGACGTTTGGGCGTCCTTCAATCGATCCACAGCCGAACGCATCAGCCCTTCGCATTCCTTGCGATCCGGCGGCTCAGCTTTCAGTCCACCACTACGTAACAGGTTTTCCAGGTTCTCGTTGCTGCCCATCCTTGGACTCCAAAGGGTTTGCCCCCATCAGATTGATCTTGTCCTGCTGCGCTACCCGCACGACAAAACTATTTTCAGCCGCCAGTTTTGCGGCCCAGTCGTCGGGGGTGTAGAGCGTCGGGTTGAGGACGCGGCCCAACTGCTCCTCCATTGGTATAAGCCGCTCCATCACTTCACTGTAGTGCAGGCCCTCGCCGATCAGCATGAGATCAATGTCACTGGATGCGTTTGCCTGATCCTTGGCGATAGAGCCGTACACAAATGCCCAGGTGATCTGTTCGGCAAAGGGTTGAAGCGCCTGACGCAGAGGCTCGGTAATACCAAAGGTTTTGCGGGCAATGCCCAGCAGTTCGGCATAGATCGGGCAGTCGGGATTGGCTTGATAGTGGGTCTGGTTGCCCTGACGGGTCATGGTCAGCACGCCTGCCCGCTGCAACCGATCCAGCTCGCGCATGAGGCTGCCTTTACCCACTTGAGCCCAGCGGGCGATCTCGTTGGCGTAAAAACTTCGGTCGGGTTTACCAAACAGCAGGCCGAGCACTTTTTGCTGGGTGGTGGTGAACAAGGCTTCACTCAATGACAGGTTTTTCACGGCAACGACCGATAAGTCCCAAAAAAGGAACGATAGGTCCCTTTTTGGGAATCTTCAACCTAATGCAGAAACCTTTGTGGCGAGGGGGCTTGCCCCCGTTCGGCTGCGAAGCAGTCGTAAAACCATTGTTCTCGGTGTACCTGATACACCTCGATTGCAGGTTTTGGGGCTGCTTCGCAACCCAGCGGGAGCAAGCTCCCTCGCCACAGAAAGGTCCGACCGCTTGGGGTTTTGTGTTTAAAGGTATGTCAGCAGGAACGGTGTGAGGCTACACAGTCGTGCGTCGCTGCCTACAGCAATGCCGGAAGCCGCTGACTGGTGAGGTTTTGCGTTGATCTTTATCGTTTGTGTGTCGCTGACAACCTCAGCGACCGGGACTGGAAACCCCGATGAGTTACTGGCGCCAAAGCGCCCTTCATAACGTATGCTTGCGCACCTTTCAAAGTGTGCACTCCGTTATGGCGGCTGTGCGCGGGAGACCTTCGGGTCGACCGGGTTGCCGTACCCCGGGTTTCCAGCCTGCGTACAGCTGTCACCCCTTCGTCTTGGAAACCGAATGGGCCAGCTCCAACCCTATACGGTGATTCACTATGTTCAAAGCTACTCCCAATCCCCCGGAAACCGGCGTCGATTCCCAAGCATCCCTCGATGCAGAAAAAATGAAGGAAGCCGCCGACCGCGCCTTCTCCCATTACTTCCCTCCGCTCCACGAAAAACCGGCCAAACGCCGCAAACTCCGCCTCTTCAGCGTCTCCCCCGACATCGACACCGAAGCCCTTCTGGCCAATGCCTCCGAAGACCTGCTGTCCATCAGCGCCATTGCTGCCGATCTCGCGGACGATGTGGAAGGCTCACGCCGCTCTGTAGCCTTGGCGCTCAGCCGTTTGGCCGATGGCGTGCAGTTGTTGGTGGAGCGGGTGCTGGATCATCATGAGTCGTTGCAGATGAAGGCTCGGGCCGGGGTTTAACGCACCACCCCCTGTGGCGAGGGGGCTTGCCCCCGTTGGGTTGCGAAGCAGCCCCAAAACCTGCAACCGAGCTGTATCAGGTAAACCGAGAACAATGGTTTTACGACTGCTGCGCAGCCGAACGGGGGCAAGCCCCCTCGCCACAGGGTCCGGTCAGACCAGACCCGCATTCACAAGCAGGTCTTCCAGCGCGAGCAAGTCAGGCACCTTGGCCACTTGCTCCCCCACCTGCACCGCCGCCTTCTCCAGCGAACACAACGGCACGTCAACATAACTCAACTGACTGTCGAGCTTGTAAGAACGCGGAATCCCCTGCACCAGCAGCGCAATGAACTTCAACTCAGGCCGCCCGCCAAGGGCATTGAGGATGACGATCCGCGCCCGCTCGCCGATCACCACTTTGCTGCCACATGCCGACTCAAAACTGAGTAACGGAATCTGCCGTTCCCGCCACGTCACCCGCCCCAAGTACCACGCAGGGGTGTCGAGGTCGAAGGCGCCGGGTTGGTAATCGATGAGTTCGGCGACGGCGACGTTGGGCAGGATCAGGTTGCGGTCGGCCAGGGGCAGCAGCAAACCGGTGAGGTTGCTGGAGCGGTGCTCATGCATGGGTTTTGCTCCAGCGGGCGATGCTGTCGAGCAGCACCGATTCCTGATACGGCTTGCCGAGGTAGTCGTTGACGCCGATGGCCATGGCGCGGTCGCGGTGTTTTTGACCCGTGCGGGAGGTGATCATGATGATCGGCAGATGCTGCAAGCGTTCGTCGGCGCGCACTTGGGTCGCCACTTCGAAGCCGTCCATGCGTGGCATTTCGATGTCCAGCAGCATCAGGTCGGGCATGTGTTCTTCCAGCAGTAGCATGGCGTCGACACCGTCCTTGGCGGTCAGTACGTTCATGCCGTGGCGCTCCAGCAGACGGCTGGTGACCTTGCGCACGGTGACCGAATCATCGACCACCAGCACCAGCAACGGCCGTTGCGCCTCGGGCTCGACGTCCTGTGTCACCGGTCGTTGCGGCACCTGCGCTTGCATCGCGCGGATCGGCGCCAGCAAGTCGAGAATCAGCACCACCCGACCATCGCCGAGAATCGTCGCACCGGACAAACCCTGCACTGCGGCAAATTGCGGGCCGAGGCTTTTGACCACGATTTCCCGGGTGCCGGCCATGGCGTCCACCTGCACCGCAACGTGCCGTTCGTTGCACTGCACCAGCAATACCGGCAACGGCAGGCTCTGGCCCAGCAGTTTCGGGCGGGTACTGGTTTTCAGCAGATCGCCGAGGTAGCACAGCTCATAGCGTTGCCCGGCGTATTCGTAGCTCGGTGGATCGAGCCGGTAATGCCCTTCGAGTTCGTTGGGCAGCACGCGAACGATGCCATCGATGGTGTTCAGCGGGATCGCGTATTGATCCTCCCCGCACTGCACCATCAGCGCGCGGTTGACCGACACGGTGAACGGCAGGCGAATCCGGAAATGCACGCCCTGCCCCGACGTCGAGTCGATGCTCATGGTCCCGCCGAGCTGCCGGACTTCTTCGTGAACCACGTCCATGCCGACGCCACGCCCGGAGATCTGGGTGATTTTCTCGGCGGTGGAAAACCCCGGTTGCAGGATGAATTGCAGCACGTCGCGGTCGCTGATGTCGCTGTCCGGGGCGAGCAAGCCGCGCTTGATCGCCTTGCGCCGCACGGCGTCCAGCGGCACGCCGGCACCGTCGTCGCAGATGTCGAAAATGATGTCGCCACCCTCTCGCGACAAGTCGAGGGTGATCTTGCCTTGAGCCGGTTTCCCGGCCGCGATCCGTACCTCGGCCGATTCCAGCCCATGGTCGACGGCGTTGCGCAGCATGTGTTCCAGCGGCGCGGCCATGCGCTCGAGGACGTTGCGGTCCATCTCGCCTTCGGCGTTGCCAACGATGAACTCCACATCCTTGCCCAGTTCGCTGGAAACCTGACGCACGATGCGTTTCAAACGCGGCAGCATTCGTTCGAACGGCACCATGCGCGTGCGCATCAGGCCTTCCTGCAATTCGGTGTTGATGCGGCCCTGCTGTTGCAGCAGGTTTTCCGCATCCTGATTGCGCCGGTCGAGGGTTTCCTTGAGGTCAAGCAGGTCGGAGGCGGACTCGAACAATGCCCGCGACAGCTGTTGCAACTGCGAGTGACGGTCCATCTCCAGCGGGTCGAACTCTTCATAACCCAGGCGCTCGGCCTCGACTTGCTGACGGCTGAGAATCCGCCCCTGGGTTTCGGTATCGAGGCGGCGCAACTGGTCGCGCATGCGCTCGATGGTGGTTTCCATTTCGCTCAGGGCCACCCGTGCATCGTTGACCTGTTGTTCGATACGGCCACGGAAGATCGAAGTCTCCCCGGCCAGGTTGACCAGATCGTCGAGCAACTCCGCCGAGACCTTGACCGTGTCGGCGCCTTCGGGTTGCAACGCGGCTGGCTCGGCTTTGGGCGCTGCGGGCATCGCCGCCGGTGTCGGTGTTTCCGGCACCGCCGGGTGGCTGAAATTCTTGATCGCCTCGATCAGCTGATCGGCCGGTGGAAGTGGCTGACCGGCGCGGGTGGCGTCGAGCATCTGCGCCAGTCGGTCATGGCTGCTTTGCAACAGCGTGAACAGCGCCGCGGTCGGTTGCAGCGCGCCAGCGGACAAGCCTTCGTAGAGGAATTCCAGCTCATGGGCCAGGTCGCCGATCGTCGCGATTTCCACCATTCGCGCGCCACCCTTGAGGGTATGCAGGTCGCGCAGCAGGGTTTCCACTTCCTGACGATTCGAAGGCTCGGCCTGCCAGCGCAACAGCGCCGCGCCGGAGTTTTCGATGATGTCGAAACCTTCTTCGAGGAAGATGTCCAGAAGCTCGGGATCATGCCCCGGCGAGTCGTTGCTGGCCGCCGGTTCGATCACCTCGGCACTGCCGGCATTACCCAGACGAAACTCACGAATGGCCTCGATCAATTCGCCCGGATCGCCCAACGGACGGTTGTGCTGCAACTGTTCGAGGAACACGGCCAGTCGGTCATGGCTCTGTTGCAGCAACTGCGCCAGCGCTTCGCTGTGGCTGTAACGGCGGTCCACCAGGCCTTCGTAAAGGCTTTCCAGTTCATGGGCCAGATCGCCGACCGGCTCGACCTCGGCCATCCGCGCACCGCCCTTGAGGGTGTGCAAATCGCGCTGTAAAGACAGTAGCGGCGCGGCGTTTTCCGGGTCGCTCAACCAGCGTTGCAAGGCCTGGCCGGCGCTTTCAAGGATATCCACCGCTTCCTCAAGAAAGATCGAAACGATTTCGTCGTCCAGATCCACCTCAGTCGCGGCCTGCTCCAGCTCGGCCGTGGCGCTGCCCAGTTCTCGAATACTCAGGGTGCGGCTGCCATCACTGCGAATCAGGCCCATGGCGGATGGGTCGAGACTCTCATCCAGCAAGTCGCGCAAGGCCCGCACCCGCTGCGGTTGCGCAGTGACTTCCTGGCCGGCAGCCAGTTCATCGAGCATGTTGATCAGCGCTTCGTGGGCACTTTGTGCTTCGTGGAAGAACCTGTCGCTGACCGCCAGGCTGCTTTCTTCCACAGCGCCATAGAGATCGAGCAAGGCTTCACAGAGTTCATCCACCGGATGCAGGTCGGCCAGGTGCGCGCCTTCGCCGAGTGTCGTCAATTCGTCCAGCAGTGCGCTGAGTTCCTGGCGCTCGCCGGGATGCTGCTGCCAGCGCTGCAACAGGCTTTCGGCGTCCAGCAGGATGTCCATGCCCTGGGCGAGGAAGTTGTTGATCAGTTGCGGGTCGCGTTTGATCCGCAGCCCCGTGCCGGGCGCGCTCGACAGACTTTGCAAATGTTCGGCCAGCAATGTCCGGGTGCGTTCAATCAACGAACGGGCGCCGGGGATTTCGGCCAGCGGGTCGCTCTTGAGCTGTCGCAGCCCCAGGCGGAACAAGCCTTCGGCTTCCAGCAGCAACTCGACTTCGTCCAGGTCGAGGGCAATCCGGTGCGCCTTGTACTCCCGGGCCAGTTGATCCAGCGACGCCGCCAGCTCGGCAATCGGCAGCACGCCGGCCATCGACGCGCTGCCCTTGAGGGTGTGCAAGGCTCGCTGCAACTCGTCGCTGGCCTGCAGCGGTACGTGCTCGGCGGCCTGATCGAGGAAGCGATTGAGGCTGTTCAAATGGGTTTCGGCTTCGTTGCGGAAGATCTCCAGCAACAGCGGATCGAGCGCCGCGACATCCTGCGCGTCCTCATCGGACAGCGGTTCATAACCCTTGGCGAGGGCATGGGCGCGGGCGGCCAATTGATCGACATCGTTGCGCTGGCGCTGGGCGTTGGCGGCGAACTCGGCCACCAGTTCCGGCAGCAACTTCAGCGCGTCGCCCACCAGTTGCTGCACTGCAGGCAAAGGTGCAACGCTGTGTTCAAGCACGCGGTTGAGCAGGTTTTCCACCGCCCAGGCCAGCTCGCCCAGCACCAACGCGCGGACCATCCGGCCACTGCCCTTGAGGGTGTGGAAGGCGCGGCGTAATTCACTCAAAACCGATGTGCTGTCGGGATTGGCCGACCAGCGCGGCAGGTACTCCTGGAGGATTTCCAGAACTTCGTCGGTTTCTTCGAGGAAGACTTCCCGCAGTTCATCGTCCACCGGTTGTTCATCGGCGGGCGGCGGCAACAGACTACCGGGCATCGTCAGTGCCGGCGGGTTGACGGACGACACCGGGCTGGCCAGTACATCGGCCAACGACTGGACGGTTTCGGGGTCGTCCAGCTCCTGCATGTCCTGCATCACCAGGGCTTCACTGGGGCTGAGCACATCCTCAAGCTTCGGCACGTGCTGTTCGCTGGGGAAACAGCCGAGTGCGGCCAGGCCTTTTTCCGCAACGTCGAGCAGTTGTTCACCGGGCGCTTCGGGGTCGTCGCTGAGACGCTCCAGGTAATACTCGATGCTGGTGATGACGTCAGCCAGGCTGTCCAGTTGCTGCCAGCCGGGCTGCCCCGGGTCCACCAATAGATGCTCGCGGATGAAACCGTTACAGGCCTCGACCAGGCTCGCCGCGCGGGCCAACGGAATCATCGCCAGCGCACCGCGCACTTGGGTCAGCAATGCCGGCAACGGTTGCAAATGCTGACGGTCCCAGTCGGCGTCGATGTAGTCGACGATCATGTCCTTGGCCTGCTGCAGGCAGATGCGCGCTTCCTTGATCACGATCTGGTGGATCTGCGTCAGGTCGGTGGTCGGCAGACGGCTGTCTTCCTGGCTTTCCGGCTCCACGGTGCCGACCATGCCGGCCAGGGTCGCTTCGACGTAGAGCAAGGCCCCGGCGACGTCCATGAGGGTCGCGTCGTTAGGTTCGCGCTGGCCCTGGGCGAGGCTCAGCACCACCGCCAGTTGATCGATGATGACCTTGCGCGGCTGGCCGAAACCGAGCACCGCCAGGGTGTCGGCGATTTGCCGCAGGGGCGCCAGCAGGCTTTCGAGGTCCGAGGTGTGCTGGCGGTCGCTGCGCACGAACAGGTCCAGGCGCTCCTTGACCCGCACCAGCTCTTCGCACAACGCCGCCAATACCGAACGCATGGCATCGCGATCAGGGCCGGCCAGCCTCGCCCGTTCTTCATCGACCATCGCACTGTCGGGTAGCGCGTCGTCCAGTGAGTAGCGATCTTTCATGGTCAGCATCTGCCCGGTGGGGTGTTCGGCCTTGGCAATATAGAACAACAAACTCTTGAGCAGCTCTGGCGGTGCCGGTTGATTGATCGCGGGCATGCCTTGCTCGAGCAGACGCTTGAGCTCTTTGTCGGCGTCCTTGAACAGACTGCGCAACGCGGGGCTGTTGGCAATCGAGCCATTGCGCATGCCTTCGACCAGCGCCGAAGCGACGTGCCATAACGGGCTCAGCGGCGCATTGCCGCACAGCCCTTCAAGGCGTGCAAAAACCCTGGCCAGGTAAGCCAAGTGGGTTTCGTCATCCTGCTCGCGCAGCAAGCCGACCAGCGCCATCTGCAGCATTTGCCGCAACTTGCGCAGCACATCCGGCAAGTCGGACGGCTCCAGCAGCGCCAGGGCTTCTTCGCTCAGGGGCGGCAGTTCCGGCAGTTGCGGGCTGAACAGGCTGGTTTCCGACAACAGGCTTTCGCCACGGGCACTGCGCAGGTCGTTGATCAGCGGCAACACCACCAGCGGCAGGTCACGCCGGGCGCCTTGCACCCGGTCGAGGTAAGTCGGCAATTGCCCCAGGGCATGCAGCAGCAAACGAATGGCCTCGTCGCGATGGCTGACGCGGTTCTGCTGCAAGGCGCAGGTCAGTTGCTCGATCTCTTCGGCGAGCAGCGCCGCGCCGTAGAACTCGACCATCTGCAAACTGCCGTGCACCTGATGGACACAGGCCAGACACTCACTCAGCGCGTGCGTCGCCTGCGGGTCGTCGATCAGGGTTTCTATCGCCCGATGAGCCTGCTTCAGCGTTTCGGCAATCTCGCCTTTGACCCATTCGAGGGCCACATAGTCGTGCCGATCACCCATAACTACTCCAATCAAATGCATACGCCCTGAGGCGGTTCAAGCGTTGTCCGCAGCTTGCGCAGGCTTGGCCGGCAAGGTGAAACCGGACACCGAACGCCGCAGCTGGCTGGCCATTTTCGCCAGGTTGCCAATGCTCTCGGCAGTGGCGGTGGAGCCGGACGAGGTCTGCGTGGTGATCTGCTGGATCACGTTCATCGTCAGGGAAATCTGGCCGGCCGAAGACGTCTGTTGCTGCGCGGCGTTGGAAATACTCTGGATCAATGCCGCGAGGGTCTTCGATACGCCTTCGATTTCTTCCAGGGCCACTCCGGCATCCTGCGCCAGACGCGCGCCGCGCACCACTTCGGTGGTGGTCTGCTCCATGGAAATCACCGCTTCGTTGGTGTCGGTCTGAATTGCCCGCACCAGCGTTTCGATCTGCCGGGTCGCCGCGGACGAGCGCTCGGCCAGCCGCTGTACTTCGTCGGCCACCACCGCAAAACCGCGCCCGGCGTCACCGGCCATGGACGCCTGAATGGCCGCGTTGAGGGCGAGGATGTTGGTCTGATCGGCAATGTCATCGATCAGGCTGACAATGTCGCCGATTTCCTGAGAAGACTCACCGAGGCGCTTGATGCGCTTGGCGGTGTCCTGGATCTGCTCGCGAATATTGTCCATGCCGTGGATGGTGTTGTGCACCACTTCGTTGCCCTTGTTGGCAATTTCCACCGAGCGCTCGGCCACCGCTGAGGATTCGGCGGCATTGGCCGAGACCTGATCGATGGACTCGGCCATGTCGTTGATCGCCATGGAGGCTTCGGAAATCTGCTGCGCCTGATGCTCCGAGGCCTGGGCCAGGTGCATCGCGGTGGCCTGGGTTTCCTGCACGGCGGCGGCGACCTGGCCGGCGGTGAGGTTGATGGTCGCCACCAGATCGCGCAGTTGGTCGACGGAATAGTTGATCGAGTCGGCGATGGTCCCGGTGAAGTCTTCGGTCACCGAGGCGGTCACGGTCAGGTCACCGTCGGCCAGGTCTTCAATTTCGTCCAGCAGGCGCATGATCGCGCTCTGATTGCGCTCGTTCTTCTCAGCGGTTTCACGCAACTGACGGTTGGTTTCGCGCACCATCACCAGGCCAATGAGAATGATCGACATCAACGCGAGCAAACCCAGCACGTAGCCGCCGATGGTATCGGTGTTGCGCCCGCCGGCGAGGTTTTCGAAACGGCTGGCCAAGTGCGAAGCTTCATCGAGCAGGGTTTGCGACAGGGTAAAAATGTTGCTGGCCGATTCGCGGACCTTGAACAGCTCCGGCGAGGTTTCGAGGATTTCGTCCACCGAGCCCGACACGAATTCAAACAGCTCGGAAATCTCGGTCAACCGGGCACGGGCATCGCGGTCTTCGACCTGGCTGATTTTCAGGGCCGCATTGCCTTGAAGCATGCCGTTGAGTACCTGGCCGAAACGCGCCGCGTCGCGACCGAAGGCGTCGGCGGCCTGCTGCGAGTTTTCGTCGCCGGACAGCACGGTGTTCACTGCACCGAGAATCCGCTCGGCCAGCAGCGACTGACGCTGGGCCATCGCCACCTGAGCGGCCGGGGCGCCACGTTGCAGGAGGGTTTCGACGACCTTTTCATACTCGACCTGCAACTGCGGCACGGTTTCGGCCAGGGTCGCGGCGACTTGATGCAACGACAATACGGTCTGTTCGCTGGAGAGAATGGCGTCGGTGTTTTTCAGCAGCCGCTCCCAATCCAGCTGTACCGCGCGCATTTCCGGGCGCACGGTGGACGGTGCCGGCGGCAGGCCGGTGGAGGGATCGCCTTTCTTCAGATAGCCCCAACGCAGGGCGAAGTCGTTGCGCGCATCGCTGAGCAACTTGAACGCCGCGGCCTTGCCAGCGGCGGCTTCGGTGGCGTTCTTGGCGATGCGTTGCGACAGCACCCGCAGCTCACCGGCGTGGCCGATGTACTGCTTGTCGTAATTCGCCTGGGTGTTGAGGTACGCGAAGTTGGCGAACAGCAGCATGATGAAGATGATCAGCGCGATGAACAGCACGATGATCTGCGACCGGCTGCGCGACCCTTCCGGCGTACCTGCGTTTGCTTTAATCATCGGTCCTCGCCTGTCCTGCCCAATTCAACCTACTCCCCGGCTACAGCGCTACATTCATGAAACCTTGCGACTGCGCCAACGCAAACGGGCTGAACACCTGCCAATTCTGTTCACGCTGAAAGCGGCCTTTGACGAACGGCGCGATCGGCCCCTGCAGCTCGTCCATGGGCACCGGCTCCAGGCTGTCCTGGGCAAAGTGCTGCAAGCCGAAGACCTCATCGACCAGCAACCCGGCGAACACGTCGTTGTGCTCCACCACCAGTATCCGCCGCTGCTTGCGCAGGGCCGACAGTTCATGGCCGGCCTCATAACCATAAAAGAAGCCGTACACATCCATGATCGGCAGCAGCCGCCCACGCAGGTTCGCTACGCCCTTGACCCAGGGCTTGACCCCCGGCATTTGGGTAACGCGCGGTTCGTGCAGGACTTCGCTGACTTCGCCCATGGGCGCGACGTACCCGTGCTCGCCCAAGCGAAAACCGATGCCGCTCCAGCTGTCCTGTCGAGTCGGCTGGGACGGCAGGTCCGCCGCCAGCAGACGACAACGTTGATCAATCTGCAGCAGCAGTTCGAAGGCCGTCAGCGACTCGGTCATGGCCGGACGATCAACCGGCCAGCACGTTGTTCAGCGTCTTGATCAGGGTGTCTTCATCGACCGGTTTGGTCAGGTAGTCCTTGGCGCCCTGGCGCGTGCCCCAGACTTTGTCGGTTTCCTGATCCTTAGTGGTGATGATGATCACCGGGATGTGCCCGGTTTCCGGGTCTTTGGTCAGCTGACGGGTCGCCTGGAAACCATTGAGGCCGGGCATGACGATGTCCATCAGTACCGCGTCGGGTTTTTCCTGACGGGCCAGGGCCACGCCGTCGGCGCCGTTTTCGGCTTTCAACACTTCATGACCGTGCTTTTCGAGCATGCCGGTCAGTTTGTACATTTCGGTCGGCGAATCATCGACGATCAGAATACGTGCCATGGTCTTCCCCATTCTTGTCGACGCAAGGCCCACTGGCCGAGCGTCACTGTGCGTGTCCTACTGCGGCGAAACGACAGCAAAGCCCGGTACGTGGGCCTGAATCGCGTTCAGCAGTTCTTCCTTGCTGAAAGGCTTGGTCAAAAACTGGTCGGAGCCGACGATCCGCCCCTTGGCCTTGTCGAACAACCCGTCCCTGGACGACAGCATAATCACTGGCGTGGACTTGAACGCACTGTTGTTCTTGATCAACGCGCAGGTCTGATAGCCATCCAGACGCGGCATCATGATGTCGACAAAGATGATGCCTGGGTGATTGTCGGCAATCTTGGCCAGGGCATCGAAACCATCGATTGCGGTGATGACTTCACAGCCCACGTTTTTCAACAGCGTTTCGGCGGTGCGACGAATCGTTTTCGAATCATCGATCACCATGACCTTCAAGGCGCTGGAATGCTGTTCCATAGGGGCTCTACCGTCGCCTTTGTGAATCAATTTGTCCGTTTGCGGCCCGAAACCCTTGATACTCAAGGGCCAAGACGGCATGGCAGCCTTTTTAGCACAGTCTCCCCGTCCAATCTATCGGGTGACCTGTGCGGTGGTTTTTCCTTGACCGGGAACCCACTCAGCGCCACTCTGACGCCACTTTTTCATCGCACTTTCCACCCCAATTTCGAGGAAAACCCCATGAGCGTTCGCGTCGGGATTGTCATGGATCCTATCGCCAGCATCTCCTATAAAAAGGATAGCTCGCTGGCCATGCTGTTGGCCGCGCAAAAGCGTGGCTGGGAACTGTTCTATATGGAACAGCGCGATTTGTATCAGGCCGAGGGCCAGGCGCGCGCGCGGATGCGTCCGCTGAAAGTCTTCGCCGACCCGCACAAGTGGTTCGAGCTGGGCGCCGAATCCGACGCACTGCTGAGCGACCTGGACGTGATTCTGATGCGCAAGGATCCGCCGTTCGACATGGAGTTCGTCTACTCCACTTACCTGCTGGAGCAAGCCGAGAACGCTGGCGTGCTGGTGGTCAACAAGCCGCAAAGCCTGCGTGACTGCAACGAGAAGCTGTTCGCCACGCTGTTCCCGCAGTGCACGCCGCCGACCATCGTCAGCCGTCGCCCGGACGTGTTGCGTGAATTCGCCGACCATCACGGTGACGTGATCCTCAAGCCGCTGGACGGCATGGGCGGTTCGTCGATCTTCCGTCATACCGCCGGCCACCCGAACCTGTCGGTGATTCTTGAAACCCTGACCCTGCATGGCAAACAGCAGATCATGATCCAGGGCTACCTGCCGGCGATCGTTGATGGCGACAAGCGCATCCTGATGATCGACGGCGAGCCTGTGGATTATTGCCTGGCGCGGATTCCAGCAGCAGGCGAAACCCGTGGCAACCTCGCCGCCGGTGGCCGTGGCGAAGCCCGACCGCTGACCGAGAAAGATCGCTGGATCGCCGCGCAAGTCGGCCCGACCCTGCGCGAGAAGGGCTTGCTGTTCGTCGGTCTCGACGTGATCGGTGAGCACCTGACCGAAATCAACGTCACCAGCCCGACCTGCATTCGCGAGATCGATAACGCGTTCGGCACCGACATCGGCGGCCAGTTGATGGATGCCATCGATCAGAAGCTCAAGGCTCGTTGATCGAGAACAGCCAAGAGACAACCAACATTGCGTTATCATCGCCGGCCTGTAAAAAACGCGATGTTGGTTTTCTTGTCATGACACTCCCGTCCGATCTGCCCCCTGAACTCGCCCATCGTGGCGTGCGCCCGGCCGATCGCCTCGGTTTTACCCTGTTTCTCGCGGCGCTGATTCACCTGGCCTTGCTGTTGGGCGTCGGGTTCACCATGGTCGAACCCAAGCAAATCAGCAAAACCCTGGAAATCACCCTCGCCACCTTCAAAAGCGAAACCAAGCCGAAAAAAGCCGATTTCCTCGCTCAAGAGAATCAGCAAGGCAGCGGCACCCTGGATAAAAAGGCCATTCCAAAGACCACCGAGGTCGCGCCCTTCCAGGACAACAAGGTGCAGACGGTCACTCCGCCGCCAACCGCCAAACCCCAAGTGCAGGAAGCCGCGCCCAAGGCCGCCGTGACGACGGTCGCGCCGAAGCCGAAAAAAGCCGCGACCAAGCAGGAAGACGTCAAGACCGAGACCAAGCCCAAGGTCGAAGCACCGACCTTCGACAGCTCACAGTTGTCCAGCGACATCGCCAGCCTGGAAGCGGAACTGGCCAACGAGCAACAGCTGTACGCCAAGCGCCCGCGCATCCACCGCTTGAGCGCCGCGTCGACCATGCGCGACAAGGGTGCCTGGTACAAGGATGAATGGCGCAAGAAGGTCGAGCGCATCGGCAACCTCAACTACCCCGACGAGGCCCGACGCAAACAGATTTATGGCAATTTGCGCCTGATGGTCTCGATCAACCGCGACGGCTCGCTGTATGAAGTGTTGGTGCTGGAATCGTCCGGCCAACCGCTGCTGGATCAGGCGGCGCAGCGCATCGTGCGGCTGGCCGCGCCGTTCGCACCGTTTACCGGGGATCTGTCGGACATCGACCGCCTGGAAATCATCCGCACCTGGAGGTTTGCGCGCGGGGACCGGTTGTCCAGTAATTAGCCGGAAGATTTGCAGTGATCGAGCCAATGCCTTCGCGGGCAAGCCCGGATCAAAAAGACACCTGCACAGGCATTTCCTGTGCATCCTCAGCTTGTCAGTTCGCCCCTCCAACGCCACACTAGCGCTCATGAAGAACGTCAGCCCCAGCTACCTCAAGCATCACTTCCTGATCGCCATGCCCCACATGGCCGACCCGAACTTTGCGCACACCTTGACCTACATCGTCGAGCACACGGCCAATGGTGCCATGGGGCTGGTGGTCAACCGTCCGCAGGACCTGAACCTGGCCGATATCCTCGAGCAATTGCGCCCCGATATCGAACCGCCAGTGCTCTGCCAGCACGTGCCGATCTTTATCGGCGGCCCGGTGCAAACCGATCGCGGCTTTGTCCTGCACCCGTCGGGAAAAACCTATCAGGCTACCGTTGATCTGGATGGCGAGTTGTCGCTGTCGACCTCCCAGGACGTGCTGTTCGCCATCGCCGATGGCGTCGGCCCCGCGAAAAGTTTGATCACCCTCGGCTATGCCGGTTGGGAAGCCGGGCAACTGGAAGCCGAACTGGCCGACAACGCCTGGCTGACTTGCCCGTTCCATGCCGACATCCTGTTCAACACCAGCAGCGAGTTACGTCTCGAAGCGGCGGCCAAGCACCTGGGTATCAACCTCAGCCTGCTCACCAGCCAGGCGGGGCACGCCTGATGGCCCTGCGGCTGATTCTGGGTTTCGACTACGGCACCAAGCAGATCGGCGTTGCGGTCGGCCAGGTGATTACCGGCCAGGCCCGCGAGCTGTGCACCTTGAAGGCACAAAATGGCATTCCCGACTGGAATCAGGTCGAAGCCCTGATCAAAGAGTGGAAACCCGACGCCGTGGTGGTCGGCCTGCCGTTGAACATGGACGGCACGCCCAGCGACATGTGCCTGCGGGCCGAAAAATTCGCCCGGCGCCTGAACGGCCGCTACAACCTGCCCTTCTATACTCACGACGAACGCCTGACCACCTTCGAGGCCAAAGGCGAACGCCTGGTCCGTGGCGGCCAGAAAGGCAGTTACCGCGACAACCCGGTCGATGCCATCGCCGCCGCCCTGCTACTGCAAGGCTGGCTCGACGAAAACACCGCACTGTTCGAATCCTCAAGCACCTGATCCTGACGAGTCGCTGCGCGTCTCTTTTAGCTACAACCCGAGCCCCCACCCAGGCGCTATACCCCAAAAGCAGGGCTCGGGACCAAGAAGGAGCAAACCATGAGCCTGCCTAATCCCGCCGAACTGATCAGCCAGATGGCGATCCGTCTCAAGGCTTACCTGGAAAACCGTGGCATCAGCGAACCGCGTTATATCGGTATTCGGACCGGTGGCATCTGGGTCGCTCAGGCGTTGCTCAAGGAGTTGGGCAGCGACGCGCCGCTGGGCACCCTTGATGTGTCCTTCTACCGCGACGACTTCAGCCAGAGCGGCCTGCACCCGCAAGTACGCCCTTCGGCGCTGCCCTTCGAGATCGAAGGCCAGCATCTGGTGCTGATCGACGACGTACTGATGAGCGGTCGGACGATCCGTGCCGCGATGAACGAACTGTTCGACTACGGCCGCCCGGCCAGCGTAACGCTGGTGTGCCTGCTGGACCTGGACGCCGGCGAGCTGCCGATCCGCCCGAACGTGGTTGGCGCGACCTTGTCGCTGGCGGCCCACGAACGGGTGAAGCTGTCCGGCCCGGAGCTCAAGCTCGAACTGCAAGACCTCGCCCTTTAATTCGCCCTATTGAGAGTCCCCCTCGCGATGACGCCTCTAGAAACCAAGCGCCCGCTGCAGCTCAATGATCAGGGCCAGCTACGCCACTTCCTCTCGCTCGACGGTTTGCGCCGCGAGCTGCTGACGGAAATCCTCGACACCGCCGACTCGTTCCTCGAAGTCGGCGCCCGGGCGGTGAAAAAAGTCCCGTTGTTGCGCGGCAAGACCGTGTGCAATGTGTTCTTCGAGAACTCCACCCGCACCCGCACCACCTTCGAACTGGCAGCCCAGCGGCTGTCGGCCGACGTGATCACCCTGAACGTGTCCACGTCATCGGCGAGCAAGGGCGAAACCCTGCTCGACACCCTGCGCAACCTCGAAGCCATGGCCGCCGACATGTTCGTCGTGCGTCACGGTGATTCCGGCGCGGCGCACTTCATTGCCGAACATGTCTGCCCGCAAGTGGCGATCATCAACGGTGGCGACGGCCGTCACGCGCACCCGACCCAGGGCATGCTCGACATGCTCACCATTCGTCGGCACAAGGGTGGCTTCGAAAACCTCTCGGTGGCCATCGTCGGCGACATCCTGCACTCGCGGGTGGCGCGCTCGAACATGCTGGCCCTGAAAACCCTCGGCTGCCCGGACATCCGCGTGATCGCGCCGAAAACCCTGCTGCCGATCGGCATCGAGCAATACGGTGTGAAGGTCTACACCGACATGACCGAAGGCCTGAAAGACGTCGACGTAGTGATCATGCTGCGCTTGCAGCGTGAGCGCATGACCGGCGGCCTGCTGCCGAGCGAAGGCGAGTTCTACCGCCTGTTCGGCCTGACCACCGCGCGCCTGGCCGGTGCCAAACCCGATGCCATCGTGATGCACCCTGGGCCGATCAATCGTGGGGTGGAGATTGAGTCGGCGGTGGCCGACGGTCCGCACTCGGTGATTCTCAACCAAGTGACCTACGGCATCGCGATTCGTATGGCCGTGCTGTCCATGGCCATGAGCGGGCAAACAGCCCAGCGCCAATTCGAGCAGGAGAACGCCCAGTGAAGCTCAGCATTCTCGGCGCACGCGTTATCGATCCGGCCAGCGGCCTGGATCAAGTGACTGACATCCATGTTGAAGCCTGCAAGATCGTCGCCCTTGGCGCCGCTCCGGCCGGTTTTGTTGCCGTCGACACCATCGACGCCAAGGGCCTGGTGGCCGCCCCGGGCCTGGTTGACCTGAACGTTGCCCTGCGCGAGCCGGGCTACAGCCGCAAAGGCTCGATCGCCAGCGAAACCCGCGCAGCTGCCGCCGGCGGCGTGACCAGCCTGTGCTGCCCGCCGAAAACCAAACCGGTGCTGGACACCTCGGCCGTGGCCGAATTGATCCTCGACCGTGCTCGTGAGGCCGGCAACACCAAAGTCTTCCCGATCGGCGCCCTGAGCAAAGGCCTGGACGGCGAGCAGCTGGCCGAACTGGTCGCCTTGCGCGATGCCGGCTGCGTGGCTTTCGGCAATGGCCTGGAGAGCTTCCGCAACACCCGCACCCTGTGCCGGGCGCTGGAGTACGCGGCGACGTTCGACCTGACGGTGATTTTCAACTCGCAGGATCACGACTTGGCCGAAGGTGGCCTGGCCCATGAAGGCCCGACCGCAAGCTTCCTCGGTCTGCCGGGCATTCCGGAAACCGCCGAAACCGTGGCCCTGGCCCGGGATCTGCTGCTGGTCGAGCAAAGCGGCGTACGTGCGCACTTCAGCCAGCTCACCAGCGCGCGCGGCGTAGCGCTGATCGCTCAGGCCCAGGCTCGCGGGCTGAAGGTCACGGCGGATGTGGCGTTGTATCAACTGATCCTCACCGACGAAGCGCTGATCGACTTCAGCAGCCTCTATCACGTCCAGCCGCCGCTGCGCACCCGCGCCGACCGCGACGGCCTGCGGGCAGCGGTGAAGTCCGGTGTGGTATCCGCCATCTCCAGCCATCACCAGCCCCATGAGCGCGACGCCAAGCTGGCACCGTTCGGCGCGACCGAACCGGGCATCAGCAGCGTTGAACTGCTGCTGCCGCTGGCGATGACCTTGGTGGAAGACGGTTTGCTCGACCTGCCGACGCTGTTGGCACGCCTGAGTGCCGGCCCTGCCGAGGCGTTGCGCCTGCCGGCAGGGAAATTGGCAGTAGGTGGCGCGGCAGACATCGTGCTGTTTGACCCGACGGCCTCGACCGTGGCCGGTGAAACCTGGCTGTCCAAGGGCGAAAACTGCCCGTTCATTGGCCACAGCCTGCCGGGCGTGGTGCGTTATACCCTGGTGGATGGGCGGATCAGCCACCAGGCGTAAAACCCTGTGGCGAGGGAGCTTGCTCCCTCGCCGCTACTTACTGGAAGGCGCCTCTGTTCTGCGCGTTACGAATTGAAATCTGATCGTTCAGCGTCCAGAAGTCATACAACACCCCCAGAAAGAACAACCCGCCCGTGACCAGGTACAGCAACCCGCTGATCCACTTCCCCTGATACATCCGGTGTACGCCGAATACCCCAAGGAACGTCAGCAGAATCCACGCGACGTTGTATTCGATGGGGCCGGCGGTAAAGCGCAGGTCTGCTTCACGATCCATGGCCGGAATCAGGAACACGTCGATCAACCAGCCAATACCCAGTAGGCCCAAGGTCAAAAACCAGATCGTCCCGGTCACCGGCTTGCCGTAATAGAAGCGGTGAGCCCCGGTAAAACCGAAAATCCACAGCAGGTAACCGATCACTTTGCTGTGCGTGTCTTGTTGTGAAACGGGTTGTCGATAGGTGTTCATGGATGACCTCGATTCACGCGATAGAGAAATATTCTTGAATTCTTTGTGACTTTTTTACAGGCAGCCGACATACGGCAAATGCTACCTTCACTTCCGTCAAAGCCCTGTACCGCCTGACTTGTGTCAGACAATTGCGTCCTTTTTCCGCTTATTTGGTTCCGTTGACCCCAAGGTTGAATCGACCAACGGCCTCGGAAGGGACAAAAAAGCTGTTATAAAGTTGCGCGCTAACCCATACGAGCCTTGCCTAATGCGTCCATTTTTCAAGACATGGCTAACCATTTGCCTATTATTGCCCCTGGCCGCCCACGCCACCAATCGTGAGCAACGTCTTCCGAACGTTAATGGTTACACCCCAAAATCCCATGTTTCTGCTCCTTCGAGCAAAAACCAACAGACGGTAAAACGCTCCACCCAACTGAGCCGCGCCAACGGCAAGCTGGTTCCGCCGATGGCGACCAAGGAAAGCAGCAACGTGTTGAGCCGCGCGGTAAACGTGCTCGGCACACCTTATCGTTGGGGTGGCAGCAGCCCAAGTAAAGGGTTCGATTGCAGCGGCCTGGTGAAATACGCGTTCAACGACGCGACCTTCGACCTGCCACGCACCTCCAATGCCATGGCCAGCGGTCACGGTGAGAAAGTCGATCGCAACGAACTGAAGCCAGGCGACCTGATTTTCTTCAACATCAAGAGCCGCCGGGTCAACCATGTGGCCATCTACCTGGGCAACGACCGCTTCATCCACGCACCACGCCGTGGCAAGTCGGTAAGCATCGACACCCTGAAGAAGCCGTATTGGGATAACCACTACGTGGTTGCCAAGCGGGTTCTGCCAAAAGAACCGAATCAACTGCGCGTCGTACAGCGCTGATCCGATTGTGGTGAGGGGGCTTGCCCCCGTTGGGCCGCGGAGCGGCCCCAAAACCTGCCACCAAGCGTTACTAGAAAGACCGCATCGCCCGAGTTTGCGACTGCTTCGCAGCCGAACGGGGGCAAGCCCCCTCGCCACAGGTCGCGCTCCAACCCTCAAAAATTATCCGGCGACCGCGCCTTCTCCCGCGCATGCTCGCGACTGATCACACCCTTGGTCACCAGATCCTTCAGGCACATATCCAGCGTCTGCATCCCCAGCGACCCACCGGTCTGAATCGACGAGTACATCTGCGCCACCTTGTCTTCACGGATCAGGTTACGGATCGCCGAGGTGCCGAGCATGATTTCGTGGGCGGCAATCCGCCCGCCGCCGATTTTCTTGATCAGTGCCTGGGACACCACCGCCAGCAACGACTCGGAGAGCATCGAGCGCACCATCGATTTCTCGTCACCCGGAAACACGTCCACCACCCGGTCGATGGTTTTCGCCGCCGAGGTGGTGTGTAGCGTGCCGAATACCAGGTGGCCGGTCTCGGCGGCGGTCAACGCCAGCCGAATAGTCTCCAGGTCACGCATTTCCCCCACCAGAATCACGTCCGGGTCTTCACGCAGGGCCGAGCGCAGGGCCGTGGCGAAGCTGCGGGTATCGCGATGGACTTCACGCTGATTGATCAGGCATTTGCGCGATTCGTGGACGAACTCGATGGGGTCTTCGATGGTGAGGATGTGGTGATGGCGATGGTTGTTCAGGTAATCGATCATCGCCGCCAGCGTGGTGGACTTGCCGGAGCCGGTCGGGCCGGTCACCAGCACCAGGCCCCGGGGCGCTTCGGTAATCTTGCGAAACACGTCCCCCATGCCCAGATCGTCCATGCTCAGGACCTTCGACGGAATGGTCCGGAACACCGCGCCCGCGCCACGATTCTGGTTGAAGGCATTGACCCGGAAACGCGCCACGCCGGGCACTTCGAAGGAAAAGTCGGTTTCAAGATGCTTCTCGAAGTCCACCCGCTGGAGGTCGTTCATGATGTCGTAGATCAGGTCATGCACTTCCTTGTGGTCCAGGGCCGGCAAGTTGATGCGTCGCACATCGCCATCGACACGGATCATCGGTGGCAGACCGGCGGACAGGTGCAGGTCGGACGCGCCTTGTTTGGCGCTGAAAGCCAGCAGCTCAGTGATATCCATAGCGCTCCTCAATTCCAGTAGAATGCCGCGAACCTTCAGACCGCTGGCGCCTCTTGATGTCCACGATAGCAGACAACACTCTTCAGGTTAGTTCACGCATCCAGGCAGCAGCCAAAGCCGCCCACCGCGATGAGAACAGCATCCAGCTATTGGCCGTGAGCAAAACCAAGCCCGCCGAGGCCCTGCGTGAAGCCTATGCCGCCGGGATCCGCGACTTTGGCGAAAACTACCTGCAGGAAGCCTTGGGCAAACAGCTCGAATTGGCCGACCTGCCCTTGATCTGGCACTTCATCGGCCCCATTCAATCGAACAAGACTCGTGCTATCGCCGAGCATTTCGACTGGGTGCACTCCGTGGATCGTTTGAAAATCGCACAACGCCTGTCCGAACAGCGCCCTGCCGATTTGCCGCCCTTGAACATCTGCATCCAGGTCAACGTCAGTGGTGAAGCCAGCAAATCCGGCTGCACCCCGGCCGACCTGCCCGCCCTGGCCGATGCCATCAGTGCGCTGCCGCGTTTGAAATTGCGCGGGCTGATGGCGATTCCCGAGCCGACTGAAGATCGCGCCGCCCAGGACGCCGCTTTTGCTGCCGTGCAGAGCCTGCAAGCCAGCCTGAACCTGCCACTCGACACACTTTCCATGGGCATGAGCCACGACCTCGAGTCGGCCATCGCCCAGGGCGCCACTTGGGTCCGTATCGGTACGGCCCTGTTTGGCGCCCGCGATTACAGTCGACCATGAACATGGCTGACTCACCTCTCTATAAGGACCTGACATGAGCAAGACTCGTATTGCCTTTATCGGAGCCGGCAACATGGCCGCCAGCCTGATCGGCGGCCTGCGCGCCAAAGGTCTGGACGCCGCGCAGATCCGCGCCAGCGATCCGGGCGAAGAAACCCGTACCCGCGTGAAAGCCGAACACGGCATCGAAGTGTTTGCCGACAACGCCCAAGCCATTGAGGGCGTGGACGTGGTCGTGCTGGCGGTCAAGCCACAGGCGATGAAAGCCGTTTGCGAAGCCATTCGCCCAAGCCTCAAGCCGAACCAGCTGGTGGTGTCGATTGCGGCCGGCATCACCTGCGCCAGCATGAACAACTGGCTGGGTGCCCAGCCGATCGTGCGCTGCATGCCCAACACCCCGGCGCTGGTGCGCCAGGGTGTGAGCGGTTTGTACGCCACCGCCCAAGTGAGCGCCGAGCAACGCCAGCAGGCCCAAGAGCTGCTGTCGGCAGTCGGCATCGCTTTGTGGCTGGACGAAGAACAGCAACTGGACGCGGTCACCGCCGTTTCCGGCTCTGGCCCTGCGTATTTCTTCCTGCTGATCGAAGCCATGACCGCCGCTGGCGTGAAGCTCGGCCTGCCACCCGAAATCGCTGCACAACTGACCGTGCAAACCGCGCTGGGCGCTGCACACATGGCAGTCGCCAGTGATGTCGACGCCGCTGAACTGCGTCGCCGCGTGACCTCGCCTGCGGGCACCACCGAAGCGGCGATCAAAGCGTTCCAGGCCGGCGGCTTCGAAGCCCTGGTGGAAAAAGCACTCGGCGCCGCCGCGCACCGCTCGGCCGAGATGGCCGAACAACTGGGCAAATAAGGAGCCTTACATGATTGGATTGAACACTGCGGCGATTTACGTGCTGCAAACCCTCGGCAGTTTGTACCTGCTGATCGTGCTGCTGCGTTTCGTGCTGCAACTGGTGCGCGCAAACTTCTACAACCCGCTGTGCCAGTTCGCCGTGAAAGCCACCCAGCCACTGCTCAAGCCACTGCGCCGGATCATCCCGAGCCTGTTCGGCCTGGACATGTCCTCGCTGGTGTTGGCAATCCTCGTGCAACTGGCGTTGATGGCCCTGACCCTGCTGCTGACCTTCGGCACCACCGGTAACCCGCTGCAATTGCTGATCTGGTCGCTGATCGGCGTAACGGCGCTGTTCCTGAATATCTTCTTCTATGCCCTGATCATCAGCGTGATCCTGTCCTGGGTCGCGCCGGGCAGCCACAACCCCGGCGCCGAGCTGGTGAACCAGATCTGCGAGCCGGCCCTGGCGCCGTTCCGCAAGATTCTGCCAAACCTCGGCGGCCTGGATATCTCGCCGATCCTGGCGTTCATGGTGCTCAAGCTGATCGACATGCTGGTGATCAACAACCTCGCAGCCTTGACCATGATGCCGCAGATCCTGCGCCTGCTGATCTGATCCGGTGAGCTACTTTCGCTGGGACGGTGATGACCTGATTCTGGAATGTCACCTGCAACCTGCGGCCCGCAGCGATGATTTCTGCGGACTGCACGGTGATCGCCTGAAGATCCGTCTGACGGCGCCGCCGGTCGAGGGCAAGGCCAATGCGTACCTGATGGCGTTTCTGGCCAAGGCGTTCGGGGTTTCCAAGAGCCAGGTCAGCCTGATCAGCGGCGAGTTGAACCGGCAGAAGCGAGTGCGGATCTGTTCGCCGAAGAAGCTGCCGGATTTGCCGGATCTGGTGCGCCCGGCCTGACCTCAATGTGGCGAGGGAAAATCAGGCCCGGCCTTTGCTTGCCGCTAGCCACAGCGGTCTTTAGACTTACGCCTCATTTCAATGAGAGCAGGGTCGATGCCAGCTGCCTTCCCCCCCGATTCTGTTGGTCTGGTGACGCCGCAAGTGGCGCACTTCAGTGAACCCCTGGCCCTGGCCTGCGGTCGTTCGCTGCCCGCTTATGACCTGATCTATGAAACCTATGGCACGCTGAACGCCACGGCGAGCAATGCCGTGCTGATCTGCCATGCCTTGTCCGGTCACCATCACGCCGCCGGCTTCCACAGCCCCGACGACCGCAAACCCGGTTGGTGGGACAGCTGCATCGGCCCCGGCAAACCGATCGACACCCGCAAATTCTTCGTGGTCAGCCTGAACAACCTCGGCGGTTGCAACGGCTCCACCGGCCCCAGCAGCGTCAATCCGGAAACCGGCAAGCCGTTTGGCGCCGACTTCCCTGTACTGACCGTGGAAGACTGGGTGCACAGCCAGGCACGCCTTGCCGACCTGCTCGGCATCGGCCAATGGGCGGCGGTGATCGGCGGCAGTCTGGGCGGCATGCAGGCCTTGCAGTGGACCATCACCTATCCGGATCGCGTGCGGCACTGCCTGGCGATCGCCTCGGCACCGAAACTGTCGGCGCAGAACATCGCGTTCAACGAAGTCGCACGCCAGGCGATTCTTACCGACCCGGAGTTCCACGGCGGTTCGTTCCAGGAATACGGGGTAATCCCCAAGCGCGGGCTGATGCTGGCGCGAATGGTCGGGCACATCACATACCTGTCCGATGACTCCATGGGCGAAAAATTCGGCCGCGGTCTGAAGAGCGAAAAGCTCAACTACGACTTCCACAGTGTCGAGTTCCAGGTCGAAAGCTACCTGCGCTATCAAGGCGAGGAGTTTTCCGGACGTTTCGACGCCAACACCTACCTGCTGATGACCAAGGCGCTGGACTACTTCGATCCTGCGGCGAACTTCGACGATGACCTGGCGAAAACCTTCGAAGGCGCGAAAGCCAAGTTCTGCGTGATGTCCTTCACCACCGACTGGCGTTTCTCCCCTGCCCGCTCGCGGGAGCTGGTGGACGCGCTGATGGCGGCCAGGAAAGACGTCTGCTATCTGGAGATCGACGCTCCGCAAGGCCACGATGCCTTCCTGATTCCGATCCCGCGTTACTTGCAGGCCTTCAGCAATTACATGAACCGCATATCGCTTTGAGGAAGACATGAGAGCCGATCTGGAAATCATCCAGGAATGGATCCCCGCCGGCAGCCGCGTGCTCGACCTCGGCTGCGGTGACGGCGAGCTGCTGACCTGGCTGCGTGACCACAAGCAGGTCACCGGCTATGGCCTGGAAAACGACCCGGACAACATTGCCGAGTGCGTCGCCAAAGGCATCAACGTCATCGAGCAGGACCTGGACAAGGGCCTGGGCAACTTTGCCAGCAACAGTTTCGACATCGTGGTCATGACCCAGGCCCTGCAAGCCGTGCATTACCCGGACAAGATCCTCGACGAAATGCTGCGGGTCGGTCGCCAGTGCATCATCACCTTCCCCAACTTTGGCCACTGGCGCTGCCGCTGGTACCTGGCGAGCAAGGGCCGGATGCCGGTTTCGGAGTTTCTGCCGTACACCTGGTACAACACGCCAAACATTCACTTCTGCACCTTCGAAGACTTTGAAGCGCTGTGTCGCGAACGTGAAGCCAAGGTCATTGATCGACTTGCCGTGGATCAACAGCATCGACACGGGTGGGCCAGTAAGCTATGGCCTAATCTGTTAGGTGAGATCGGTATCTATCGCGTCAGCAGTCCCGGTCTGCCGGACCACAAGGTCGCGGTCTGAATCACGACACTTCGAGGAGAACGATCATGGGTCGTCTAGCGCTGTTTGTACTTACTGCCTGCCTGAGCGTCACCGCCATGGCCGCCGACGTCATCAAAAGCGAACGCCAGGAAACATTTGGCGATGTGACAGTGCACTACAACACCTTCAACTCGACTTATCTGACACCGGACATCGCCAAGGCTGCCGAGCTGATCCGCAGCAAGAACCAGGGCGTGATCAACGTGTCGGTGATCAAGGACGGCAAACCGCAAACCGCACAAGTCAGCGGGACGGTCAAAGACCTGACCAGCCAAAGCGTCCCATTGCAGTTCAAACAGATCACCGAAACCGGCGCGGTCTACTACATCGCCCAGTATCCGGTGCCACAGCAGGAAATCCGCACCTTTGAAATCAAGGTGCAGACCGGTGACAAAATCAACACCATCAATTTCAACCAAGAGCTCTTCCCCGGCGAATGATCAATTTCACGCAACTCGTACTGGCCAGCCATAACGCCGGCAAACTCAAGGAACTCCAGGCCATGCTGGGCGAATCGGTGCACTTGCGCTCGATCGGCGAGTTCAGCAGCGTTGAGCCTGAAGAAACCGGCCTGTCGTTCGTCGAAAACGCCATTCTCAAGGCCCGCAATGCCTCGCGTATTTCCGGCCTGCCGGCCTTGGCCGACGATTCGGGGCTGGCGGTGGATTTCCTCGGCGGTGCGCCGGGTATCTATTCGGCCCGTTATGCCGACGGCAAGGGCGATGCGGCGAATAACGCCAAACTGCTCGACGTCATGAAAGACGTGCCACAAGCGGAGCGCGGCGCGCAATTCGTCTGCGTGTTGGCGCTGGTGCGTCATGCCGACGATCCGTTGCCAATCCTCTGCGAAGGCCTGTGGCATGGGCGCATCCTGACCCAGGCCAGCGGTGAGCACGGTTTTGGCTACGATCCGCTGTTCTGGGTGCCAGAACGCGAGTGCTCCAGCGCCGAGCTTAAGCCCAGCGACAAGAACCAGATCAGTCACCGCGCCCGTGCAATGGATCTGCTGCGCCAGCGTCTGGGCTTGAAATGACCATTGAATCGTCCGCGTCGCCGCTGATCTTCGGCGGCGCGCATTCGCCTCGGGCCGCTTTGCCTGTGCTGCCGCCCTTGGCGCTGTACATCCACATCCCGTGGTGTGTACGCAAATGCCCTTATTGCGACTTCAACTCCCACACCGCCAGCCCAGTGCTGCCGGAACAAGAGTATGTGGACGCCCTGCTCTCCGACCTCGATCAGGACCTGCATGCGGTCTATGGCCGCGAACTGAGTTCGATCTTCTTTGGTGGCGGTACGCCGAGCCTGTTCAGCGCCGAGGCGTTGGGCCGTTTGCTCAAGGGTGTCGAGCAACGTATTCCGTTTGCCAGCGACATAGAAATCACCCTGGAAGCCAATCCAGGAACGTTCGAGCAGGAGAAATTCCGCGCCTACCGGGCGCTGGGCATCAATCGCCTGTCGATCGGTATCCAGAGCTTTCAGGAAGAAAAACTCAAGGCGCTGGGGCGGATCCACAACGGCGATGAAGCCGTGCGTGCCGCCGACATGGCGCGCCAGGCTGGCTTCGACAACTTCAATCTGGACCTGATGCACGGTTTGCCCGATCAGACGCTGGACGATGCCCTGAGCGACCTGCGCCAGGCCATCGCCCTGAAGCCGACGCACCTGTCCTGGTATCAGCTGACCCTGGAGCCGAACACGGTGTTCTGGAACCAGCCGCCGACGCTGCCGGAAGATGACGCCCTGTGGGACATTCAAGAGGCCGGCCAGGCGCTGTTGGCCGAGCACGGTTACGCGCAGTACGAAGTCTCGGCCTATGCCCAGCCCGGCCGTCCGGCGCGGCATAACCTCAATTACTGGAGTTTCGGCGACTTCATCGGCATCGGCGCCGGTGCCCACGGCAAGCTCAGCCATCCGGACGGGCGCATCGTACGCACCTGGAAGACTCGCCTGCCGAAGGATTACCTCAATCCGGCCAAAAGCTTCAAGGCTGGCGAGAAAGCGCTGACCAACGAAGAACTGCCGTTCGAGTTCCTGATGAACGCCTTGCGCCTGACCGAGGGCGTCGAAGCGCGGTTGTATACGGAGCGCACCGGGCTGCCCCTGGAAAGCCTTGCCGAAGGCCGCCGAGAGGCCGAACAAAGTGGCTTGTTGCAGGTCGAACCGTCACGTCTGGCAGCCACGATGCGCGGACAACTCTTTCTCAATGACTTGCTGCAGACTTTTCTGACATAAGGAAATCGAATGGATCTGGTACTCGACCTGCTCGCCACCGTGTCCCGCTGGAGCCGTAGCAACCTGTCGGAAATCTCTCTGGCACTGGTGGGCTGCCTGCTCGTGCTGTTTGGCGCCGACCTCAAGGGCTGGGTCGACCAACGCCTGGGCAGCATCGCCGGCGCCTTGCGCATCCCGCTGATGGCCCTGCTGTGCATGGTCGGCAGCGGCGTAGCACTGATCTATGCCACGCCATGGATCATCAAAGGCTTGAGCCAGTTCAACAACTACAGCCTGGCGCCGGTGTTGTTGGTGGTGCTGGTGTTGATCGGGGTTGTGGCAGACCGCCGCTAAGCCGGGCACAACACAAATCCCGTAGGAGCGAGGCTTGCCCGCGAAGAACGATGACACGGTGTATCAGTTACACCGCGGCGTCCCCTTCGCGGGCAAGCCTCGCTCCTACGGATTTCAGGTCGGTCAGTTCTGCTTTTCGAACTTCAGATCCCACACGCCATGCCCAAGACGTTCGCCGCGGCGTTCGAACTTGGTGATCGGGCGTTCGGCCGGGCGCGGGACGCACTTGCCGTCTTCGGCGAGGTTGCGATAGCCCGGAGCGACGTTCATCACTTCCAGCATGTACTCGGCGTACGGCTCCCAGTCGGTGGCCATGTGCAACACACCGCCGACCTTCAACTTGCTGCGCACCAGCTCAGCGAACGATGCCTGAACGATACGACGCTTGTGGTGACGGCTCTTGTGCCACGGATCCGGGAAAAACAGCATCAGGCGGTCGAGGCTGTTGTCGGCGATGCAACGGTTGAGCACTTCGATCGCATCGCAATCGTAGACACGCAGGTTGGTCAGGCCCTGAGTCAGCACGCCATTGAGCAGCGCGCCAACACCCGGACGGTGAACTTCAACGCCAATGAAATCCTGCTCCGGCGAGGCCGCGGCCATTTCCAACAGCGAATGGCCCATGCCGAAACCGATTTCCAGCGAGCGCGGCGCCGAACGGCCGAACACCTGGTCGAAATCCACCGGCGCATCGGCCAGAGGCAGCACGAACAGCGGAGCGCCCTGCTCCAGGCCGCGTTGCTGGCCTTCGGTCATGCGCCCGGCGCGCATCACGAAACTCTTGATGCGGCGGTGTTGGCGCTCTTCGCCTTCTTCCTGCTGGATAGGCGTGTCGTTTGATTCAGTCATCAATGGCTCTTACTTGATCAGACCATCCAGCGGCGAGGAGGCGCTGGCATATAGTTTTTTCGGCATGCGGCCCGCGAGGTAGGCCAGACGACCTGCCACGATGGCGTGTTTCATGGCTTCAGCCATCATGATCGGCTGCTGGGCATGGGCGATGGCCGAGTTCATCAGCACCGCTTCACAGCCCAGCTCCATGGCGATGGTGGCGTCGGAGGCAGTACCGACACCGGCATCCACCAGCACCGGAATTTTCGCCTCTTCGAGGATGATCTGCAGGTTGTACGGGTTGCAGATCCCCAGGCCCGAGCCGATCAGACCAGCCAGCGGCATGACCGCGATACAGCCGATTTCCGCCAGTTGACGGGCAATGATCGGATCATCGCTGGTGTACACCATCACGTCGAAACCTTCCTTGACCAGCACTTCGGCGGCCTTGAGGGTTTCGATCACGTTGGGGAACAGGGTTTTCTGATCCGCCAGCACTTCCAGCTTCACCAGGTTGTGGCCGTCGAGCAGCTCACGGGCCAGGCGGCAGGTGCGCACGGCTTCAATGGCGTCGTAGCAACCGGCAGTGTTCGGCAGGAAGGTGTAGCGATCCGGCGACAGGACTTCGAGCAGGTTCGGTTCGCCCGGGTTCTGGCCGAGGTTGGTCCGGCGCACGGCGAAGGTGACGATCTCGGCACCCGAAGCCTCGATGGCCAGGCGGGTTTCTTCCATGTCACGGTACTTGCCGGTGCCTACCAGCAAACGCGACTGGTAAGTACGACCGGCCAGGACGAAGGGCTTGTCGCTACGAACGATGCTCATGGGAAATCCTCTGTTGGGGTGAGGTTCTTGCACAATGATTCTGTGGCCGCTCGGGCCGGGCGGCTAGCCGCCGCCGATGGCGTGTACCACTTCGACCGAGTCGCCGTCGTTCAGCGTGGTTTCAGCGTGCTGGCTGCGCGGGACGATATCCAGATTGAGCTCGACCGCCACCCGGCGCCCGGTCAGTTCCAGACGGGTCAGCAGGGCCGCAACGGTTTCACCGTCGGGCAGTTCAAGGGATTCGCCGTTCAACTGAATGCGCATGCCGAATGCCGCCATCATTTTTAGGGGCTGGCATTCTAGCCCGATCAGACTTGGCGACCCAAGCCATTCGTCACGAAATGGACTGCGTGGTCAGCTCAGCCGCCAGGCGGCTAGCCCCAGGCAAACCCAGCCGACCAGAAACGCGAGGCCGCCGAACGGTGTAACGATCCCGAGCTTGCTGACGCCGGTCATCGTCAGCAGGTACAGGCTGCCGGAAAACAACACAATGCCGAGAGCAAAAGACGCGCCGGCCCAGGTAATCAGACGACCGGGAATCTGCGTGGCCAGCAATGCAACACCCAGCAACGCCAGGGTATGCACCAGTTGATAAGTGACGCCCGTGTGGAAAATCGCCAAATACTCAGGCGTCAGGCGGTTTTTCAGGCCGTGGGCGGCGAATGCGCCCAAGGCAACGCCGGTGAATCCGAAGAAAGCGGCAAGCATCAGAAAGCCACGCAGCATGAAGAACTCCAGTCAGACTCGATCAGCAGGGTCTGTATAATGGCCGGCTCAACGGGTTCGGCCAAGCCATCTCTATGCTGCAGTTAATTTTCCGTCGTTTCACAAAGGCCCTGCTCTGGTTCGCGGTCGGCAGTGTTTTGCTGGTTCTGCTGTTTCGGGTGGTGCCGCCACCGGGAACGGCATTGATGGTCGAGCGCAAGATCGAATCCTGGGTCGACGGCGAGCCCATCGATCTGCAACGCACCTGGAAACCCTGGGATGAAATCTCCGACGACCTGAAAGTCGCGGTGATTGCCGGTGAAGACCAGAAGTTTGCCGAGCATTGGGGCTTTGATTTCAGCGCGATTCAGGCGGCGTTTGCACATAACGAGCGCGGCGGCTCGATTCGCGGCGCAAGCACCCTGAGCCAGCAAGTGTCGAAAAACCTGTTTCTGTGGTCTGGCCGCAGCTGGCTGCGTAAAGGCCTGGAAGCCTGGTTTACCGGGCTGATCGAAGTGTTCTGGCCCAAGCAGCGGATTCTTGAGGTATACCTTAATAGCGTCGAGTGGGATGAAGGTGTGTTCGGCGCCGAAGCAGCGGCCCGGCATCACTTTGGCGTGGGCGCTGGTTCGCTGTCCCGGCAGCAGGCAAGTTTGTTGGCCGCGGTACTGCCGAACCCGCGGGTGTGGAGTGCCAGCCATCCGACTTCTTACGTTGCAAGGCGGGCGGGGTGGATTCGCCAGCAGATGAATCAGTTGGGCGGGGACAGCTATCTGGTCGGCCTCAACGATTCCCGCCGGGCGCCATGGGCTCAATGACACCGAAGATCCCACAAAGTCGACGCTAAACCGGAAATTGGGCAGAAACAAAAACGCCCCGATCAATGATCGGGGCGTTTTTTATTGCCGTTGCCGCAGTTACGCAGCGATCGACAACTTGAGCTTGTTCATCGCGCTCTTCTCGAGCTGACGAATACGCTCGGCCGACACGTTGTACTTCTGCGCCAGGTCGTGCAGCGTGGCTTTTTCTTCTGCCAGCCAGCGCTGATAGAGAATGTCGCGGCTGCGGTCGTCCAGCACTTCAAGCGCTTCGTGCAGGTTGTGGTTGGAGTTGTCGCTCCAGTCGGCATCTTCCAGTTGACGGGCCGGATCGTACCGGTGGTCTTCCAGGTAGTTGGCCGGCGATTGGAAGGCACTGTCGTCGTCCGCTTCCGCGGCCGGGTCGAAGGCCATGTCATGGCCGGTCAGGCGACTTTCCATCTCGCGCACTTCCCGCGGCTCTACGCCGAGGCTTTCCGCCACACGGTGGACTTCCTCGTTGTTCAGCCAGGCCAGACGTTTCTTCTGGCTGCGCAGGTTGAAGAACAGCTTGCGCTGAGCCTTGGTGGTCGCGACTTTGACGATCCGCCAGTTGCGCAGGATGAACTCGTGGATTTCCGCCTTGATCCAGTGCACCGCAAAGGACACCAGGCGCACACCCATTTCCGGGTTGAAACGCTTGACCGCTTTCATCAGGCCGACGTTGCCTTCCTGGATCAGGTCAGCCTGGGCCAGGCCGTAACCGGAATAGCTACGGGCAATGTGTACGACAAAACGCAGGTGGGCGAGCACCATCTGCCGAGCCGCCCCCAAATCCTGCTCATAATAGAGACTCTCGGCCAGTTCACGCTCCTGCTCCGGCGTCAGCAATGGAATGCTGTTCACCGTGTGCACATAGGCCTCCAGGTTCGCACCCGGGACCAGAGCATATGCAGGTTGCAAAGAATTGGTCATACGAAAAAACCTCCGACTTACATAACTCGTGCAGTTCAGCACTGCGAAAATTGACCGGAAACCAAAAAACAAGTTCCCATAAACGCTGAAAGGTCAATACGAGCAAAATGATATTACTTTGGCGCAAGCTCCCGCAGGTGGCGTGCGACTGCAATCCATGCACCGATATACCCCAACAGCACCGCGCCAAGCAAGAGCGACAGACCGTCGGCAACTGGCACTCCGGCCAGCGCAAAATCACTGCCGTACAAACCGGCCAGTCCAACCACCGCGTCGTTCAGCCAGTTCAGGCCGAACGCCAATACGCCCCAGGAAAGAATCCCCGCACCGAAGCCATATAGCGCGCCCATGTACAGAAAGGGCCTGCGCACATAACTGTCCGTGCCGCCGACGAGTTTAATCACTTCTATCTCTGTGCGGCGGTTTTCAATATGAAGACGAATGGTATTGCCTATCACCAAAAGTAATGCAGAAACCAAAAGCACGGTCAGACCGAAGACAAAACGGTCGCCCAGCTTGAGAATGGCCGCCAGACGCTCGACCCAGACTAGATCAAGTTGCGCCTGTTGTACCTTCGGCAACTCGGAAAGTTTTTGTCGTAATGCTTCAAGCGCAGGCTTGTCGACCTCTTTCGGAGTCACCAGGACCACGCCCGGGAGCGGGTTTTCCGGCAGTTCCTTAAGGGCTTCGCCCAGACCGGACTGCTGCTGGAATTCTTCCAGCGCCTGATCGCGACCCACGTATTCGGCATCCGCTACGCCCGGCATGCCTTTGATCTGCTCACGCAACGACTCACCCTCGGCAGGGCTGGCCTCAAGTTGCAGATACAGGGAAATCTGCGCCGCACGCTGCCAGGAGCCACCGAGACGCTCGACGTTATTCAGCAAAAGTGACAGACCCATCGGCAAGCTCAGGGCCACCGCCATCACCATGCAGGTGAAGAAGCTGCCGATCGGGTGCTTGCCCAAGCGACGCAAGCTGTCCAGCAAACTGGCGCGATGACTTTCGATCCAGGCGCGGAACAGCGTGGCGAAATCCGGGCCATCGTCATCGTCGCGTTTTTTCTTCTGCTGTGGTTGCGGGTCGGCGGCCTTCGGGGCCACACGCTCGGAAACCTTGGGGCTACGTGTCGCACTCATACGCCAGCCTCCCCGTCGCCGATCAATCGGCCACGCTGCAGGGTCAGCATGCGATGACGCATGCGGGCAATCAGCGCCAGGTCGTGACTGGCGATCAGCACGCTGGTGCCCAGACGGTTGATGTCTTCGAACACGCCCATGATTTCTGCCGCCAGACGCGGGTCGAGGTTACCGGTCGGTTCATCCGCCAGCAGCAAGGCCGGGCGGTGAACGATGGCGCGAGCGATGCCGACGCGCTGTTGCTGGCCGGTAGACAGGTCGCCAGGGTAGAGATCGGTTTTGTCCGAGAGCGCCACGCGCTCCAGGGCCGAGTCCACGCGCTTGACGACCTCGGCCTTGGACAGGCCAAGGATCTGCAACGGCAACGCGACGTTATTGAACACCGTGCGATCGAACAGCAACTGGTGGTTCTGGAACACCACGCCGATCTGTCGGCGCAGGAACGGAATCTGCGCATTGCTGATGGTGCTCAGGTCTTGCCCGGCCAGCAGCAATTTGCCGGTGGTCGGACGCTCCATGGCCAGCAACAGCCGCAACAAGGTGCTTTTACCGGCGCCGGAATGGCCGGTGACAAACAAGAATTCGCCCCGACGGACTCGAAAGCTCAGCTCATGCAAGCCGACGTGACCGTTCGGGTAGCGTTTACCGACCTGTTCGAAACGAATCATGAACGCTCCCGCTCGGCAAACAATGCCTGGACAAAGGGTTCTGCTTCAAAAGTACGCAAATCGTCGATGCCTTCACCAACGCCGATGTAACGGATCGGCAAGCCAAACTGCTTGGCCAGGGCGAAAATCACCCCACCCTTGGCCGTGCCGTCGAGTTTGGTCAGCGCCAGGCCGGTCAATTCGACGGTCTGGTTGAATTGCTTGGCCTGGTTGATGGCGTTCTGGCCGGTACCGGCGTCGAGCACCAACAGCACCTCATGAGGCGCGTCGGCATCGAGCTTGCCGATCACCCGGCGAACCTTCTTCAACTCTTCCATCAAATTGTCTTTGGTGTGCAGGCGACCGGCGGTGTCGGCGATCAACACATCAATGCCACGGGCCTTGGCGGCCTGCACAGCGTCGAAAATTACCGAAGCCGAGTCGGCGCCGGTGTGCTGGGCGATCACCGGAATCTTGTTGCGCTCGCCCCAGACCTGCAGTTGCTCGACCGCTGCGGCGCGGAAGGTGTCACCGGCGGCGAGCATGACTTTCTTACCTTCCAGTTGCAGCTTCTTCGCCAGCTTGCCGATGGTGGTGGTTTTGCCGGCACCGTTGACGCCGACCACCAGAATCACGAACGGCTTGTTCTGCGAGGTGATTTTCAGCGGCTGCTCGACCGGTTTGAGCATCGCTGCCAATTCGGCTTGCAGGGATTTGTACAGCGCGTCGGCATCGGCCAGCTCCTTGCGGGCGACTTTCTGAGTCAGGCGCTGAATGATCACCGACGTCGCTTCGACGCCGACATCGGCGGTCAGCAGACGGGTTTCGATGTCTTCGAGCAGTTCGTCATCAATGGTTTTCTTGCCGAGGAACAGGCTGGCCATGCCCTCGCCAATGCTGGCACTGGTCTTGGACAGGCCTTGCTTGAGACGGGCGAAGAAACCGGCTTTGGTCTCTTCGGTACGCACAGGCTCGACTGGAGTTTCGAGGGGCGCAACCGGTGTGGCGGCAACAGGAGCGATGACGGGTGCAGGCGCTGGAGCAACCGGAGCAACCGGAGCAACCGGAGCAACAAATGCTGGCACTGCCGGCTCTGGAACCACTGGAGCAGGTTCGGCCACGAACACGGGCGCAACGGCTGCCGGTGCAACGACTGCCGGCTCAACCACTGGCGCCCGAACCGGCTCCGGCGCAAACGCAGTCGGGGCCGGAATCGGTGGCGTGATGTGCGGCGCTTGCTCATCTTCAACCAACGCCACCGGCTCTTCCGCTACCGGCAAAGTCAGCCACGGCGTGGCAACTGGCGTCAGCGGCAATGGGGCCGCGACTTCGGTTTCAGGTACGAGCGCGGCCGCAGGTTGCAGCACCGGCTCGGCAATCGGCGCAGGCTTTTGCTCTATAACCGGTGCCGGGGTTGGCTCAGAAAGTGGCTGTGGCTGTTCGACAACGGGTTCCTGCGGCTTTTTGCGCAGCCATCCGAACAGGCTTTTCTTCTCACCAGCCGCAGCTGGGGTCTTCTTGTCGTCGTTGGAACCAAACATGGAGGACGGCTATCTCACGGTAGCGACGCGCCAAAAGGCGCCTCGGCAAATAAATAATTCGATGCTGAACAGACTGCGATTCATCCAGCTTGTTCACGCGCAACATTTTGTCGAGGAGCCAACGGCGCCTCAAAGGTCGACTAATACGAAGGACTGGAACGGCATCGTCGGCGAAAACGCAGAGTTTAGCTGACAAACTCAAAGCTTCTGCCGGTAACCCATACAACCTGCAAGCCGATCAAAGGCTTGATAGGCGTGGCCGCCAGTAAAACGGATCAGTATCCTAGCACCCTCTCGCCCGCCGACGCTAAGACCAAGCGGGCAGCCCAACAGGTTTAAAAACGAATGAATGCTCTAGCCCGCCGCGCTGCAGGCCTGCTGCTCAGCACAGTTTGTCTGCCCCTCTCGGCCCTGGCTGCCGATCCACAACCGACCCACGAATTCACCCTCGACAACGGCCTGAAGGTTGTCGTGCGCGAAGACCATCGTGCGCCGGTCGTCGTTTCCCAGATCTGGTACAAGGTCGGCTCCAGCTACGAGACCCCGGGCCAGACCGGGTTGTCCCACGCACTGGAACACATGATGTTCAAGGGCAGCGAGAAAGTCGGCCCCGGCGAAGCCTCGCTGATCCTGCGTGACCTCGGCGCCGAGGAGAACGCCTTCACCAGCGACGACTTCACCGCGTATTACCAGGTGCTGGCCCGCGACCGTCTGGGCGTGGCCTTCGAACTGGAAGCCGACCGCATGGCCAACCTGCGCCTGCCGGCCGACGAGTTCACCCGCGAAATCGAGGTGATCAAAGAAGAGCGTCGCCTGCGCACCGACGACAAGCCGATGTCCAAGGCCTACGAACGTTTCATGGCCATGGCCTACCCCGCCAGCGGTTACCACACGCCGACCATCGGCTGGATGGCCGACCTCGACCGCATGAAAGTCGAAGAACTGCGCCATTGGTACCAGTCCTGGTATGTGCCGAACAACGCCACTCTGGTGGTGGTCGGCGATGTGACCCCGGACGAAGTCAAAACCCTGGCCCAGCGTTACTTCGGCCCGATCGCCAAGCGCGACGTGCCACCGGCGAAAATCCCGCTGGAGCTGGCTGAGCCCGGCGAACGCAAGATCACCCTGCATGTGCAGACCCAATTGCCGAGCCTGATGCTGGCCTTCAACGTGCCGAGCATTGCCACCGCCGAAGACAAACGCTCGGTGAACGCCCTGCGCTTGATTTCCGCCCTGCTTGACGGCGGCTACAGCGGCCGCATCCCGACGCAACTGGAACGCGGCGAAGAGCTGGTGTCCGGCGGGTCGTCGAGCTACGACGCCTATACCCGTGGCGACAGCCTGTTCACCTTGTCGGCTTCGCCGAACACCCAGAAAAATAAAACCATGGCCCAGGCCGAAGCCGGCCTGTGGAAACTGCTCGAACAACTGAAAACCACCGCGCCATCCGCTGAAGAACTGGAGCGGGTACGAGCGCAGGTCATTGCCGGCCTGGTTTTTGAGCGTGACTCGATCACCAGCCAGGCCACCGCCATCGGTCAGTTGGAAACCGTCGGCCTGTCCTGGAAACTGATGGACACCGAACTCGCCGACCTGGAAAGCGTGACCCCGCAAGATATCCAGAAGGCCGCCAAGCTGTATTTCACCCGCGAACGTCTCAGCGTCGCCCATGTACTGCCACAGGAGACGACTCATGAGTGAGCGTAAAAAGTCGCGTCTGGCCCTGATCGGCCTGATCGCTGTTGCACTGATCGGGTCTGCCGCCTTCTATCTGTCAAAACCCGACGAGTCCAACGCCAGCGAAGCCCTCGACAAGGCCAAGTCCAGCCAAAAGCTGCAATCGCTGGCCGAACTCGACGGCAAGGCCCCAAGCCATCGCTCGCTGAACGTGCAGACCTGGAATACCGCCGAAGGCGCCAAGGTATTGTTCGTTGAAGCCCGTGAACTGCCGATGTTCGACATGCGCCTGATCTTCGCCGCCGGCAGCAGCCAGGACGGTGATGCACCCGGCCTGGCATTGCTGACCAACGCCATGCTCAACGAAGGTGTGGCCGGCAAAGATGTCGGCGCCATCGCTCAGGGCTTCGAAGGATTGGGCGCCGACTTCAGCAACGGCGCGTACAAGGACATGGCGCTTGCCTCCCTGCGCAGCCTCAGTGCCGTGGACAAGCGCGAGCCTGCCTTGAAGCTGTTCGCTGAAGTCGTCGGCAAGCCGACCTTCCCCGCCGACTCGTTTGCGCGCATCAAGAACCAGATGCTCGCCGGCTTCGAATACCAGAAACAGAACCCCGGCAAACTCGCCAGCCTGGAGCTGATGAACCGTTTGTACGGCGATCATCCGTACGCACACTCCAGCGACGGCACAGCCAAGAGTATTCCCCCGATTACCCTGGCGCAGTTGCGAGCCTTCCATCAGAAAGCCTACGCCGCCGGCAACGTGGTGATTGCGCTGGTAGGCGACCTGTCGCGTGCCGAGGCAGAGGCAGTTGCCGCACAAGTGTCCGCCGACCTGCCCAAAGGCCCGGCCCTGGCGAAAATCGAACAACCGACCGACCCCAAGCCCAGCATCGGCCACATTGAGTTTCCGTCCAAACAGACCAACCTGATGATCGCGCAACTGGGTATCGACCGTGACGATCCGGATTACGCAGCGCTGTCCATGGGCAACCAGATTCTTGGCGGCGGCGGTTTCGGCACCCGGCTGATGAGCGAAGTGCGCGAGAAGCGTGGCTTGTCGTATGGCGTGTATTCGGGTTTCAGCCCGATGCAGGCTCGCGGCCCGTTCATGATCAACCTGCAAACCCGCGCCGAAATGAGCGAAGGCACCCTGAAACTGGTGCAGGATGTGCTCGCCGACTACCTTAAGACCGGCCCCACCGAGAAAGAACTCGACGACGCCAAGCGTGAACTGGCCGGCAGCTTCCCGCTGTCCACCGCCAGCAACGCCGATATCGTCGGTCAGCTCGGCGCCATGGGCTTTTACAACTTGCCGCTGAGCTACCTGGAAGACTTCATGCAACAGTCCCAGAGCCTGACCGTCGAGCAAGTCAAAGCCGCACTGAACAAACACCTGAGCACGGATAAACTGGTCATCGTCAGCGCTGGCCCGACCGTGCCACAAAAGCCGTTGCCGGCCCCTACTGACAAACCTGCCGAGCAGCCGCTCGGGGTTCCGGAGCATTAATGGCCACTCGCCCAAAAAAACCTGTCCATAACGTGCATAACGGTGTGAACCAACTGCGCATCATCGGTGGCGAATGGCGCAGCCGAAAGCTGAGCTTCCCGGATGCTCCGGGCCTGCGCCCGACGCCGGACCGGGTGCGGGAAACCCTGTTCAACTGGCTCGCGCCTTACGTCGCCGGGGCCAAGGTACTCGATCCGTTTGCCGGCAGCGGCGCGCTGTTCCTGGAAGCCTTGTCCCGTGGCGCCGCCATGGGCCAGGCGCTGGACGCCAGCAACATCGCGGTGTCCAGCCTGAAAGAACATCTGGGCACCCTGCGCTGCACCAACGGCCAGGTACAGACTGCCGACGCCTTGCGCTATCTGGAAACCCAACCGGCCACGGCGTTCGACCTGGTATTCCTCGACCCGCCGTTCAATCAGAATCTGTTGCCTGTGGTTTGCACTCTGCTCGAAGAACGTCATTGGCTGGCCGACGATGCGTGGGTCTACACTGAAAGCGAAAGCGCACCGTCGATATTGGGTTTGCCAGAAAATTGGCGCCTGCATCGGGAGCAAAAATCGGGACGTGTGTACTACGCGTTGTGGCAACGTATGGCAGGGATCGCCGGCTAGTCCGGCCTGAGAAAACGGTGCGAAGCTCAGTCAGCTAACGCTGCGGGTACGCGCCGCAGCATCGAGAGCAATCGTGTCCCATCTGCCAGAACGTTTCACCCCTGCCTTCACGCCCGCCTACGGCCTGGGTAATCCGCACTTACAAACCTTGTGGGGACCGCTATGGCGCAAAACCACACATATCGAGCGTGAGCGCGAGCGATTGTGGCTTGAAGATGGCGATTTCCTTGACCTGGACTGGCACGGCCCACACAGCGCGAATGCACCGTTGGTGCTGGTATTGCACGGCCTGACCGGCTCGTCGAATTCGCCTTATGTGGCCGGCATGCAGAAAGCGTTGGGTGCCCAGGGTTGGGCCAGCGTCGCGTTGAACTGGCGAGGCTGCTCCGGCGAGCCCAATCTGTTGCCGCGCAGCTACCATTCCGGGGCCAGTGAAGACTTGGCCGAAACCATCAGGCACCTGCGCACCCAACGCCCCCTCGCGCCGCTGTATGCGGTCGGTTATTCCATGGGCGGTAACGTGTTGCTCAAGCATCTGGGTGAAACCGGCAGCAACAGCGGTGTACTCGGTGCGGTGGCAGTGTCGGTGCCGTTTCGCCTCGATCACTGTGCCGATCGTATCAGCCAGGGTTTTTCCCAGTTCTACCAAGCGCATTTCATGCGAGAGATGGTCGCCTACATCAAGAACAAGCAACGCAGATTCCAGCATGAGGGACATGAGGATGGCCTGGCGGCATTGGAGGCGCTGGGCTCTTTGGAGAACTTGCGTACCTTCTGGGATTTCGACGGCCGGGTCACCGCACCGCTCAATGGTTTCGCCGATGCCGCGGATTACTATCGTCGCGCTTCGAGTCGTTATTTCCTTGGAGAGATTCGCACGCCGACCCTGATTATCCAGGCGGCTGACGATCCGTTTGTGTTTCCGCATAGCCTGCCGCAAGCCGACGAATTGTCCGCCAGCACTCAATTCGAGCTGCAGGCCAAGGGCGGGCATGTCGGTTTCGTCGAGGGTTCGTTCAGGCAACCGGGTTACTACCTGGAACGGCGCATTCCCCAATGGCTGGCCGCCACAGGACGCAAGTAACCAGTGGAAGTCGATCAGGGCGAGTCGATCCACTTCTGGCAAACGGCACCGCTGGCCGGGGTCGAGTTGTTGTCTGCGCGCTACATCGAACACCGTTTCGCCCCGCATGTGCATGACGGCTATGTGATCGGCATGATCATGGCCGGCGCCCAGCGTTATCGCTATCGCGGTGCCGAGCATCTGGCGGGCAGCGGCACGCTGGTGCTGATCAATCCGGACGAACTGCACACCGGCCACAAAGGTACGGAAGACGGTTGGTTGTACCGGGCGTTTTATCCCGACAGCGGGCAAATTCTCTCGCTGCTGGAAGAGCTTGAACTGCCGAGCGACACCTTGCCGGTGTTTGGCGCCACGCTGTACCGCGACCCGGATCTGGTGAGGGGGTTCTGCCAACTGCATCGACTGCTGGAAAGTCCGTCCACGGCCCTGCAGCAGCAAACGGTCTGGCGGGAAATGATGTTGTCGCTGTTGCAACGCCACGCAGCTGTCCCGATCGCCGGCAAACCCGGCAAGGAACACCGCGCGGTGACCTTGGCCAAAGAACGGCTGCAATCGCAATTGGCGGCGCCGCCCTCGCTGGAAGAACTGGCGGCGACGGTGAACCTGTCCCCTTTCCACTTCGCCCGGGTGTTCCGCCGCACCACCGGCATGCCGCCGCACGCCTGGCTGATGCAGCAGCGTATCGCTCGGGCACGGGCGTTGTTACAGGACGGCTGTCTGCCGCTGGAAGTCGCGACGCAACTGGGTTTTGCCGACCAAAGTCATCTGAGTCGGCAATTCAAGCAGGTTTATGGCGTTGGACCGGGAGCGTATCGCAGCGCGCGGCAATTGCCCGACCATAGATGACAACGAAGATCCAAATGTGGGAGCAGGCCCGCTCCCACATCTGCTCTGCGCTTACTCGCCGGTGGCGACGCCTCGTGCAGGGTCGTTGATCCACTCACTCCACGAACCGGCATACAACGCCCCCAATGGATAACCCGCCAGGCACAGGGCGAACAGGTTGTGGCAGGCCGTCACGCCGGAACCGCAATACGCGACCAGCTCCGTCGGCGAACGATCACCGAGCTTCGCGGCAAACCGCTGCTTGAGCTGATCGGCGGGCAGAAAACGTCCGTCGCTGCCCAGGTTTTCGGTGAACGCGGCGCATTGTGCGCCGGGAATGTGCCCGGCAATCGGATCGATCGGTTCCACTTCGCCCTTGAAGCGCGGCAGGGCGCGGGCGTCGAGCAAGGTCAACGCGGGCTGGCCGAGACGTTTCTGGAGCTGTTTGGCGCTGAGCACCAGCGAAGCATCCGGCGTCCCGGTGAAGGTGCCGCGATTGATCGACGGCGGATCAAGACTCAGGGGTAATCCGGCGGCATGCCAGGCTTTCAGCCCGCCATCGAGAATGAACACACCGTCGCGCTTGCCCAGCCAGGCCAGCAACCACCAGGCCCGCGCCGCGTAGGCGCCTGGACCGTCATCGTACAAAACCACTTCGCTGTCGGCATTGATGCCCCAGGCTTGCAGGCGCTCGATCAGCTTTTCGGGTTCAGGCAACGGATGACGCCCGGTAACCCCCTTGACCACCGCCCCGCTCAGATCACGCTCGAGATCGGCAAAACTCGACCCGGCAATATGCCCTTCGGCATAACTGCGCTGACCATAATCCGGGTCTTCGAGGGCAAAACGACAATCCAGAATCACCAGCCCCGGGGTCTCCTTTTTCAGGTCCAACGCTTGCGGGCTGATCAGTTGCGCAATGGGCATAACGGGCTCCTGTGATGTTGTCAGTCTTGAATCCTAATGCACTTCTTCCAGCGCCTGGGCCAGTGGCACGTAAAATTCGTCGAACAGCGCATTTACCGCGTCGCGCGATTGATCGGTGACGAACCCGGCCTCAAGCACCAACACCTGATACACGCCGCGCTTAATAGCCTGTTCGCTCAAGTGGTTGGAGTTTTCCCGCGTGGTGCACAGAAACCGCACCCACGACGTGAGGATGATCCAGGCGTTCAGCGTCAGGGACTCGATCTGAACCTTATCCATGTTCAGGATGCCAGCGGCGACGAACCCTTCGTAAATGGCGGTGCCCTGGATCAGGCAGCGCTGGGAAAAGCGCCGGTAACGGGCGGCCAGCTCGGGATCGCTGTCGAGCAAGTGCTCGAGGTCGCGATGCAAAAAACGGTAACGCCACATGGCGGCGAGCAATTCCTTGAGGTAGAAGCGCTTGTCTTCGACCGTCGCGGCGCGGCCCTGGGGTGGGCGCAGGAAGCTGTCCACCAGGCTTTCGTACTCACTGAACAGCACAGCGATGATCGCCTGCTTGTTGGGGAAGTGGTAGTACAGGTTGCCCGGAGAAATCTCCATGTGGGCAGCAATGTGGTTGGTGCTGATGCTGCGCTCGCCCTGCTGATTGAACAGCTCCAGGCTGTTCTGCACGATGCGCTCGCTGGTTTTGATCCGAGGGGCCATGGCTTGAGCTTTAATTCAGAGTGCGGTGACGGGCATCTTACGACCTATCCGCGGGTGGATAAAACAAAGCTGCGTCAGGATGTCATTTGACTTTTTAGAGTACTGACTCTAAAAATCCCCTCATTACAATAAATCCGGAGCCGACCATGCCTGCTGACATCGCCTACCTGAAGAACTTGCAGCAGCCTCTGGACGAGCTCCAAACCCTGTTCGATGCTCAACGCGCTGCGTATACAGGCAACCCGATGCCGCCGGCAGCTCAGCGCCAACAATGGCTAAAGGCATTGCGGGACCTGTTGAGCAATGAGCGCCAGGCCTTGATCGACGCCATCAGCCAGGATTTCAGCCACCGCAGCGCCGACGAAACCTTGCTCGCCGAATTGATGCCCAGTCTGCATGGTATTCACTACGCCAGCCAACACCTCAAAAGCTGGATGAAGGCCTCGCGGCGTAAAGTCGGCATCGCCTTTCAACCCGCCTCGGCCAAAGTCGTTTATCAACCGCTGGGCGTAGTCGGGGTGATCGTGCCGTGGAACTACCCGTTGTATCTGGCCATCGGGCCACTGGTGGGGGCGCTGTCGGCGGGTAACCGGGTGATGCTCAAACTCAGCGAATCGACCCCCGCCACCGGTTTGCTGCTCAAGGAATTGCTGGGGCGGATATTCCCTCAAGACCTGGTCTGCGTGGTGCTCGGCGAGGCCGACATCGGCGTGGCGTTCTCCCGGTTGCGCTTCGATCACCTGCTGTTCACCGGCGCCACCAGCATCGGCAAACACGTGATGCGCGCAGCCGCCGAGAACCTGACTCCAGTGACCCTCGAACTGGGCGGCAAGTCCCCGGCCATCGTTTCCCGCGATGTGCCGCTCAAGGATGCCGCCGAACGCATCGCTTTCGGCAAGACCCTCAACGCCGGGCAAACCTGTGTCGCCCCGGACTACGTGCTGGTGCCGGAAGACCGCGTCGGCTCCTTCGTCGAAGCCTATCGCCAGGCAATTCGCGGGTTTTATCCGACCCTGTCCGACAATCCGGACTACACCGCCATCATCAATGACCGACAACTGGCGCGGCTCAACGGTTACCTCAGCGACGCTACCAGCAAGGGCGCGCTGCTGATTCCGCTGTTCGATCAGGGCCAGGGCCGGCGCATGGGTCATAGCCTGCTGCTCAACGTCAGCGACGACATGACGGTGATGCAGGACGAAATTTTCGGCCCGCTGTTGCCGATCGTCCCCTACAAGGATCTCGATGAAGCATTTGCCTACATCAACCAACGGCCTCGTCCGCTGGCGCTGTATTACTTCGGCTACGACAAGCGCGAGCAAAACCGCGTTCTCCACGAAACCCATTCCGGCGGCGTATGCCTCAATGACACCTTGCTGCACGTTGCCCAGGACGACATGCCGTTCGGCGGCATCGGCGCCTCGGGCATGGGCCACTACCACGGCCATGAGGGTTTCCTGACCTTCAGCAAGGCCAAGGGCGTGCTGATCAAACAGCGCTTCAACGCGGCGAAGCTGATCTATCCGCCGTACGGCAAATCCATTCAGAAACTGATCCAGAAGCTGTTTATCCGCTAACGATCAACACCGCCGGGTAATAACAATAATGAGCCCAAGCCTGTCCGACACACCCGCGCTGTCACGGCGCGGCCTGCTTAAATTCAGCCTGGGCGCCAGCGCCTTTCTGGCCACAGCCGGATTCGGCGCGAGCCTCAGCGGCTGCTCGTCGAGCACGGCGGCCAGCGGTTTCGCGACTCTGCGCAGCGGTGACCTGTTGTTTCTGCGGGCACTGATCCCGGTGATGCTCGACGGAGCCTTGGCCGTCGAGAAAATGCCGGCCGCCGTCGAAGGCACCCTCAAAAGCCTGGATTACAGCCTCGATCACCTGTCGCCGGAAATGCTCAAGCTGACCCGACAATTGTTCGATGCGCTGGGGATGAGCATCACCCGCGGCCCACTGACCGGGATCTGGGGCAGCTGGGAAAACGCCAGCAGCGAAGCCATCCGACATTTTCTCGACCGTTGGGAAAACAGCTCGTTGAGCCTGCTGCGCATGGGCCATAGCTCGTTGCTGCAAATGGTGATGATGGCGTGGTACAGCCGGGCGGAGTCTTGGGCGCATTGTGGGTATCCGGGGCCGCCTACGGTCTGAAACCGTGGCGTCCCTTTCGCGGGCAAGCCGCCTCACCATCGCACCCAAAACATAACAACAAGAGAACCCGAACATGCCCGTACCCGATCCGTTTCGCGAAGGCCTGGCCCGTGGCTGGAAAACCTATAACGGTTCGCAATTGCCCCAGGACCTGACCCTCGAAGCGGATGTGGCGATCATCGGCAGCGGTGCCGGCGGCGGAACCACCGCCGAAATCCTCAGCGCCGCAGGCTACAAGGTCTTGCTCATCGAAGAAGGCCCACTCAAGACCAGCAGCGACTTCAAGATGCTCGAAGATCAGGCCTACACCAGCCTCTATCAGGAAGGCATCGGGCGCATGAGCAAGGACGGTGCGATCACCATCCTCCAGGGCCGGGCGGTGGGCGGTACCACGCTGATCAACTGGACTTCGAGCTTTCGCACCCCGGATCAGACGCTCGAACACTGGGCCAAAGAACATGACGTCGTAGGCCACACACCGGCCGAGATGGCGCCCTGGTTCGAGAAAATGGAACAACGCCTGGGCGTCGCCCCGTGGCTAGTGCCGCCCAACGCCAACAACGACGTCATCCGCAAAGGCTGCGAAAAACTCGGCTACGCCTGGCATGTGATCCCGCGCAACGTGCGCGGCTGCTGGAACATCGGCTACTGCGGCATGGGTTGCCCGACCAACGCCAAACAATCGATGCTGGTCACGACCATCCCGGCGACCCTGGAAAAAGGTGGCGAGCTGCTCTATCTAGCCCGCGCTGAAAAGTTGTCGATCAAGGACGCCAGGGTCACGGGTCTGCACTGTGTGGCGATGGATGAGCGTTGCGTTGCCCCTACCGGACGCACAATCACGGTCAAGGCACGGCATTACGTGCTGGCCGGCGGCGGGATCAACAGCCCGGCGCTGCTATTGCGTTCAGAGGCGCCGGATCCCCATGAGCGACTGGGAAAACGGACGTTCCTGCATTTGGTCAACATGTCCGCCGGGCTGTTCGACGAGGTGATCAACCCGTTCTACGGCGCGCCGCAGTCGATTTATTCCGACCATTTCCAGTGGCAGGACGGCATCACCGGCAAGATGTCCTACAAATTGGAGGTCCCACCGCTGCACCCGGCGCTGGCCACCACCCTGCTCGGTGGCTTCGGCACGGAAAACGCCCGGCACATGGAAAACCTTCCGCATACCCACGCCATGCTGGCATTGCTGCGAGACGGCTTTCACCCGGACAGCCCCGGCGGCAATGTCGAATTGCGCAGTGACGGCACGCCGGTGCTCGACTATCAGGTTTCATCGTATGCCTGGGACGGGTTGCGTCGGGCGTTCCATAGCATGGCCGAGATCCAGTTCGCCGGTGGCGCCAACGCCGTGATGCCGATGCATGCCGACGCCCGTTACGTCAGAACCCTCACCGAAGCGCGTGCCTTGATCGATGGATTGAGCCTTGAGCTGTATCGCACGCGCCTGGGCAGTGCTCATGTAATGGGCGGTTGTGCCATGGGTGAAGACCCGAAAAACGCCGTGACCGATAGCCTCGGCCGACATCACCAACTGCACAATCTATCGATTCACGACGGCTCGCTATTCCCCACCAGCATTGGTGCAAACCCACAATTGTCGGTCTACGGACTGACGGCACAACTGGCGAATTCACTGGCCCAGCGTTTGAAAAACCCATGAAAACGAGGAATATTCCCATCGTCTATAGTGCTTTCTTACCCAACAGGCGACTTGGCCGACCGGGAAGGCTGCGATACCATCCGACTCCCCAACGGACTCCCGCCAGGACGACGCGATGAACCGAGTGTTGTACCCAGGTACCTTCGACCCTATTACCAAGGGCCATGGCGATCTGGTCGAACGCGCCTCGCGCCTGTTCGATCACGTGATCATCGCCGTCGCCGCCAGCCCGAAGAAAAACCCGCTGTTTCCCTTGGAACAACGTGTGGAGCTGGCCCGCGAGGTCACCAAACATTTGCCGAACGTTGAAGTCGTCGGCTTCTCGACGCTGCTCGCGCATTTCGCCAAAGAGCAGAACGCCAATGTGTTCCTGCGTGGTTTGCGCGCGGTGTCGGACTTCGAATATGAATTCCAGCTGGCCAATATGAACCGCCAACTGGCACCGGATGTGGAAAGCCTGTTTCTTACCCCGTCCGAGCGTTATTCGTTCATTTCCTCGACACTGGTCCGTGAAATCGCGGCCCTGGGCGGCGATATCACCAAGTTCGTCCACCCGGTGGTGGCCGATGCCCTCACCGAACGCTTCAAAAAGTAGGCGCTGCCGAAGGCTGCGATCTGCTGCACTTGATCGCGCCCGCGTGCACTGCGGGCGCCAATGCGGCACAATTGTGCGCATTGGTTTATTGCGCCAGGGCCTGCCGCCCCGGCTGGAGTTAGCATGTCCCTGATCATCACCGACGATTGCATCAACTGCGACGTCTGCGAACCCGAGTGCCCGAACGCCGCCATTTCCCAGGGCGAAGAGATCTACGTGATCGACCCGAACCTGTGCACGCAATGTGTCGGCCACTACGACGAACCGCAGTGCCAGCAGGTCTGCCCTGTGGATTGCATTCCACTGGACGAGGCCCATCCGGAAACTGAAGAACAGTTGATGGAGAAGTACCGGAAGATTACCGGTAAGGCTTGAAAGCCTGGAAAGATCGTCCGAAGGCGGCCCGAACCTTCGGACGATCTTTTTTATGCCTCACTCCCGCTGCTCAAACCCTTCCCCGACGCACCCCAGACACCGCACAAACGCCGCTTTCGCCGGGTCGACCACCAGCGCCTGCCCTGCATCGCCAATGCCGCCGCCCAGCGCGGTAAATGGCAGCGACACCACAAACGCCCCGGCACCGATCACTGTCGCCACCACCAGCAACGGTCGGGCAATCAGCAGATCGCCAAGCATGGCGTAGGCCGGTGGATTCTGGATGGTGTAACGCGGGTCGCCGCTGCCGTTCTCAGTAGCCAGCGTGGGCGCAGCGATGCTCAGCAGCAGCGTGACGACAAAGGTTCGAAACAGATTCATGGCACGGTCCTTCGGCTAGGCAGTGAGAACACTGACTATAGACCGTAGCCGATATCAGCTCTGACAGCGCGGACAAAAGACACTGGCGCGCTGCCCGAGTTTGACTTCCCGCAGCCCCGTGCCACAGACCTTGCAGTGTTCACCACCACGCCCGTACACGAACAGCTCCTGCTGGAAGTACCCCGGCTGGCCGTCGCCGCCGATAAAATCCCGCAACGTGGTGCCGCCCCGTTCGATGGCGAGCGCCAGGATGCGCTTGATCTCGATCGCCAGCTTCAAATAACGCCCCCGGGAAATGCTCTTGGCCTCGCGGCGCGGGTCGATGCCGGCAGCAAACAGCGCTTCGGTCGCGTAGATATTGCCGACGCCAACCACCACCGCGTTGTCCATGATGAACGGCTTGACCGCCATGGATCGCCCGCGGGACAGCTGGAACAGACGCTCGCCATCGAACAGATCGGTCAACGGCTCCGGCCCCAGGCGAACCAGCAGTTCGTGATTCAGCGGGTCCAGACTCCAGAGCATCGCCCCGAACCGACGCGGGTCCGTGTAACGCAGGGCCAGGCCCGATTCCAGCTCGATGTCCACATGCTCATGCTTGGCCGCCGGCAAGCCAGCTTCCACCAGCCGCAGATTCCCCGACATGCCCAAATGGCTGATCAACGTGCCGACTTCGGCATTGATCAGTAAATACTTGGCCCGCCGTTCCACCAGCACGATGCGCTGGCCCGACAGCCGCACATCCAGGTCTTCGGGGATCGGCCAGCGCAGACGGCGCTCACGCACGATCACCCGGCTGACGCGCTGGCCTTCCAGGTGCGGTGCAATTCCGCGGCGGGTGGTTTCGACTTCCGGCAGTTCTGGCATGGGGCTCTCGAATCAGGCGAGGTTCGACACTCAACGTGTGGCGAGGTCGCGAATTTCTTGTTTCTGGGTTTCGAAATCGTATTCCGATAGACCGATGTAATCGAGCACCAGATGCCCGACATTGTTCCATTCGTGGTCTTCGGCCTGGTTGCCCAACACCCGATAGGAGGCGCAAATGTGCTCGGCCATCTTCAGGATTGCCAGCAGGTTTTTCAGCGGCGTATTGCGGCATGACTCATCGCTGAAAATGGCCAGGGCATTGTGATGGTTGGCAATGGCCTGGGTGACATGTTCCGGCAGACGCCAGGACTTGGCGGTGTAATACCCGACCACGGCGTGGTTGGTGTTGTAGTGCTTGTTCTCGGTATCCACCACGCGGCATTCGACGCTGGCGTTGGCATAGGCCTGCTCCAGCACTTTCATGTAATCGGGGAATTTCTTGAGCATCAGCGGAATGCCGCAATCGTGGAACAGGCCCAGCGCATAAGCTTCATCGCCAGCCTGGACACCGACGCGCTTGGCCAGGCTCAGGCAGGTCATCGCCACGTCCTGCGCCGTGTCCCAGAAACGGTTAAGGGTGACGATGGTCTCGTCGTTCAGCTCGCCCTTGATCGACTGCGCGTTGATCAGGTTGATGATCGAACGACTGCCCAACAGGTTTACTGCACGCTGGATCGCGGTGATCTTGTTACTCAAGCCGTAGTACGGCGAATTGACGATTTTCAACAAGGCGCCCGAAAGGCCTGGATCCTGGGAGATCAGTTTGGCGATCACCTCCAGGTCCGGGTCGGGCATATATTGCTCCATCTGCAGATCCACCATGATCTGCGGCTGGGCCGGCACACTGATGCCTTGCAGGGACTGTTGAATCTGTTCAGAAGACAGCTCTTGGGACATAAGTACGCACTCCGGGTCAGGCGGGGATTCTAACCCTTAAAAAGATCGATCCGACAGCCAGTCAAACTCAATCCATATGTGTGCGGGCCCGCGATGGCGCCATGCGCGTTTCATCGTCCGTCAAACCCGCCACTCCCTCAACACGCTATACTCCCGCTCTTTTTTCCGGAGCGACGTCATGTCCCTGCCTAGCCTGCGCCTCAAAGCCAACGCCGACCGACGCCTGCGCAACGGTCACCTGTGGGTCTACAGCAACGAAATCGATGTAGCCGCCACCCCATTGCACGGCTTCAAGGCTGGCGATCAGGCGATCCTCGAAGCCGCCGGCGGCAAGCCGCTGGGCATCGTTGCCATGAGCCCGAACAATCTGATCTGCGCCCGCCTGCTGTCGCGCGACATCAAGTTGCCGCTGGACAAATCGCTGCTGGTGCATCGCCTGAACGTCGCCCTGTCGCTGCGCGATCGCCTGTTCGACAAGCCGTTCTATCGTCTGGTCTACGGCGACTCCGACCTGCTGCCAGGCCTGGTGGTCGACCGTTTCGGCGACATCCTGGTGGTCCAGATCGCTTCGGCGACCATGGAAGCTCACAAAGATGACGTGATCGCGGCCCTGACCCAAGTGCTCAAGCCAAGCGGCATCCTGTTCAAGAACGACTCCGCAGCCCGTGACGCCGAAGGCCTCAACCGTTACGTCGAAACCGTGTTCGGCCTGGTGCCGGAGTGGGTGGCGCTGGAAGAAAACGGCGTGAAGTTCGAAGCGCCGGTCATCCAGGGCCAGAAAACCGGCTGGTTCTATGACCACCGCATGAACCGCGCGCGTCTGGCACCTTATGCCAAAGGCAAACGCGTGCTGGACTTGTACAGCTACATCGGCGGCTGGGGCGTGCAAGCGGCCGCCTTCGGCGCCAGTGAAGTGTTCTGCGTCGATGCGTCGGCCTTCGCCCTCGACGGCGTCGAGCGCAACGCCGCACTGAACGGTTTCGCCGAAAAAATGACCTGCATTGAAGGCGACGTGTTCGAAGCCCTCAAAGAGCTGAAAGCCAGCGAAGAACGTTTCGACGTCATCGTGGCCGACCCTCCTGCATTCATCAAACGCAAGAAAGACATGAAAAACGGTGAAGGTGCCTACCGTCGCCTGAACGAACAAGCCATGCGCCTGCTCAGCAAGGACGGCATCCTGGTCAGCGCATCGTGCTCGATGCACCTGCCGGAAGACGATTTGCAGAACATCCTGCTGACCAGCGCCCGTCACCTGGACCGCAACATCCAGATGCTGGAGCGCGGCGGACAAGGCCCGGATCACCCGGTTCACCCAGCCATTGCCGAAACCCGCTACATCAAGAGCATTACCTGCCGTCTGCTGCCAAACAGCTGAGTACGCCGGTTTGACGGGGAGCCGACAGGCTCTCCGTCAGCCATTCTGACGCCGCGACATCTCCTCTCCCGCCCCATCGTCTTACTCTTGCAGTCCTACAAACTTGCAGGACGTTTCCCTGCACATTTGATTTGAAAGAATATAACTTACAAACTTTCTCCAACCCCAAGACCGCTCCGACAAAATTACTGGAATATTCCTACTTAATCCCCCCTTGATAAGAGCCTATTAAAGCCTATGATTGAGTTGTCACCTCGAAGTGACACTCACTATCAAATGACAAGGAGTCAACAACATGAAAGCAATTACTCTGGAAGCTAACAAAATCGCCAACCTGGCTTTTCTGGTTGCACCAAAAGCCCGCTAAGTAAATGAGACGCTGGGGAGTGCCGGCTACCCAGCGTGTTCTATGGCACCCGTCCAGAGCGAACCGCCCCACCATGCAGATAAACCCATATTTATTCATACTTCCTCGCACTCCTGGCCAAATAGTCTGGGATTACAAAAATCACAAACAATTTGAACTAAGCCTTGAGTACTCAAGCAGACTTACGCAACTAATCAACAACCCCGAACTTTATAACGACAGCAACATAGTTGACACTCAACTCCTGAACGCAGGAATACTGACAACATCAATACAAGGTACTGTTGAATGGGGCTGGGATGAACTGTCGAAGATATTCCATATCGGTACCAAAAACATCCCCTGCGAACATATCCCTCAGGATATTCATGAATGGTCCAGACACTACCTGGACCACTGCACCGAAGTGCTGGCCGCTCCTGCGCCGAGCAACCGGCCCACAGAACGCCAGGCGCGGGAGCTGATTGGCCTGCCAAAGCCTTCCTGCCTGCCGGAAGGGTCTCTTGCCAACGTCCTGATCGGCCGAAAAACCTGCCGCACCTTCACGGACGCAGCAGTTTCACTGGAAGCTATCGGCACGCTGCTTTACCTGTCCCTTGGCTACTTGCATGAGCGCGAAAACGATGTCGACGAAACCCTTGTCGAAGGTCTCGATGCCCGGCGCAGCAGCCCATCCGGTGGCGGGCTGAATGCCTGCGAAGGCTTTCTTCATGTACACAACGTCAGCGGCCTGAAACCCGGGCTCTACGCCTATCACCCCACCGACCACGCCTTGAGTTTCGTCAACCCGACACCTGACTCACCACTGGGGCAGTTGCTGTGTGGACAGCACTTCATCAACAACCTGCCCGTGGGCCTGTTCATCACCAGTCGGTTCGACAAGCTGTGGTGGAAATATGAACACTCGCGAGCCTACCGAATGGCCTTCGTGGAAGCAGGGCATATCTCGCAAACATTCCAACTGGTGGCCACTGCACTGGGGTTGAACACCTGGCTGACGGGGGCGCTGGCCGATGATCAGGTCGAGGTCTTGCTGGGGATCGAGAACAGCGCGGAACAACCTTTGTTTTTTGTCGGCTGTGGCTACAGCGACGGACAAGTGATGTGCAAGGAATTGAAAGATCTTCTGAGCAGTCGGGAGCCGCAACAATGACCACTCCCATCATTGCCCCGTTGGAGCAGCCCGTGTCCTGGGCTCATCGTTACACCCTGGGCGACTGGAATACCCGTGCGTCAGTGCGCACCAGCGAACACGACTATCTATTACCACCAGACCTGGAACAGCAACTGGAAACGCGCCACTGGTTTCCTCCAGGCTTCCTGGCTTACCTGACTCACCCGGCCATCCAGGCGGCAGGTCAAACCGTCATCCATCGGTTGTCGGCCAGTCATCTGGTGTACTTCCTCGACTACACCACCTTGCTTGAGCACCGCATCGTCAACCGCTCCGTGGAAACCATCATCCATGATGAACTGAACGTCCACATTCCCGCACGAATGAAGACCGCCGCGCTTCAGCTTTATACCGACGAGGGTTATCACGCCCTGTTTTCCAACAGCCTTGCCGAGCAAGTAGCCAGTTTCTACGGGATCAGCCGACGTCCGGTCATGCCCCACCGCATCATGCGATTGAACGCCCTGCTTGACGGCGCCCCGGAAAGATACAGGGCGCTGGCCTGGTTCCTCGTCGGGTTCGTGTCGGAGACGATCATTGCCAAGGAACTGCTCGATGTCTGCCGTAACGACCTGGTTTCCAGCGTCCAGGCAATGCTCAGGGATCATCTGGCGGACGAGGCGCGCCATAGTCGCTATTTCTCTGAAGTGTTCCATTACCTGTGGCTGACGCTGAACAGCCCTCAACGCACGTTTGTCGCCAAAGCGCTGCTGGACATCATCCGGATGTTCTTCGAAGCCGATGAGCGATGGATGCGCGAAAGCCTGCTCAGCGCGGGTCTTGGCGAGACCTCCATCACGGAAATTCTTGGCGGACTGACCAGCCCCCAAGCCACCCATCAACGGGCGCGATCCGGTGCTGGCGCAACGCTTCAGGCGTTAAAAAAGGCTGGTTTCTTCGACCTGCCCTCCAACCAGCAACTGTTCATGAAGGCAGGGCTTATCGATGGCTGAAGGACAATCCGCGGCGACCGTCAAACAACGTCGGGGGGCGGTCAGCCTTTTGTTGGCCATGGTACTGCTTGGCGTGTTCCCGCTGGATGTCCTGCTGCCCTCTTTCCCGGCGCTCGCCGAACACTTTCGCAGCACACCCGCCGACATTGCGCTGTCGATCAGTCTGTTTGCCGTCGGCATAGCGGTCTCCCAACTGCTGATCGGGCCGCTGTCGGATGTGATCGGGCGCAAAGGACTGTTGCTCGCTGGAATAACCATCTCGATGCTGGGTGCAGTGGGCTGCACGCTGACCACGGACTATGTTCACTTCCTGTTGTTCCGTGTGATTCAGGCACTCGGCTGCGGGTGTTTCGTGCTGTCACAAGCATTGATCCAGGACCTGTTCGAGGGCGAGGAGCGTGACCGCTTGCGGATCCTGATGGTGACTGCCACCGGCGTTTTCATCTCGGTCTCACCGTTGGCCGGCACGTTCCTGCAAGCCACGCTGGGCTGGCAGGGCAGCTTTGTGGTGTTTATCGCACTGGCTGGAATAGTACTGCTCAAGGCCTGTTTTTTTCTCGAAAACACTCGGCCTGCGGCAACCAGGGCGCTATCGAATATCTTCCAGCCCTACCGCCGGGTCTTGTGCGATGTCGACTTTCTGTCCTACTGGCTGATTTCAGCCTTTGCTTTCGCCTGCCATTTTTCCTTCATCGTGATTTCGCCGCTGATTTTCATGGATCGACTGCAGCTATCGGCCTATGACTTCTCCCTGGTCCTGCTGGCATACGGCGGCGCCTACATTATCGGCGGCATGGTTGCGACGCTGCTGGGTAAACGTCTCAGTCCCGGCCATCAAGTCATCAGCGGGCTGAGCCTGATCCTGCTGTCCGGCCTGATCATGCTTTACCTCTCAAGCCACTTTGCGTTGTCCCCGATCACCGTCCTGGTACCGATGCTCATCTGTACCGCCGGCACCACCATTGCCCGACCGGCCGCCACGTCCAAAGCCATGAGCCTGTTCCCTGAAAATGCGGGAACTTCGGCGTCGGCCGGCAGTACGGTGATTTTCATCTGTGGCGGGTTGATCAGTGCGCTCATCAGCCTGAGCCCGGCCAACCTGCAATCCACGCTGGGATACAGCTTTATCATCCTGAGCAGCGTGGCGCTGGTACTCAACAGTCGTATCCATAGCCGAGCCAAGAGCCCGGGAGCCAGCCCAAGCGTCGAATAATCCTGCCAGTCGTCATCCCACACGCCCCGTCAGCACTGGATCAACGTTTTCCGGCATTCCCTCCTGACGCCAGCGGTGTAGAATCGCGAGATTCATCGCCAGTCATCCCCCGGCGGGTTTATGAGCTCAAGCTGAGGCGCGCGGCGATCCCGCAAAGTTATCGGCAACTTCCGGACACACGGCCATTTCTGAGTGTTCCAGACGTCAATAGAAGCTCACTTCCCTTTTGATACCTGATTTGCCGCCCGGAGTGCTCCATGCCTGATTACCGCTCGAAAACATCCACCCACGGTCGCAACATGGCCGGTGCTCGCGCACTGTGGCGCGCCACGGGGATGAAAGATGACGACTTCAAGAAGCCGATCATCGCTATTGCCAACTCCTTTACCCAATTCGTACCGGGCCATGTGCACCTGAAGGATCTGGGTCAACTGGTCGCACGTGAAATCGAACGGGCCGGCGGTGTAGCCAAAGAATTCAACACCATCGCCGTGGATGACGGCATTGCCATGGGCCACGACGGCATGCTCTATTCGCTGCCGAGCCGCGAGATCATCGCCGACTCCGTCGAATACATGGTCAACGCCCACTGCGCCGACGCCATTGTCTGCATTTCCAACTGCGACAAGATCACCCCTGGCATGCTGATGGCCGCCTTGCGCCTGAACATCCCGGTAATCTTCGTGTCCGGCGGCCCGATGGAAGCCGGCAAGACCAAACTGGCCAGCCACGGTCTCGACCTGGTCGACGCCATGGTGATCGCCGCCGACTCCAGCGCCTCTGACGAGAAGGTCGCCGAGTACGAGCGTAGCGCCTGCCCTACTTGTGGCTCCTGCTCCGGCATGTTCACCGCCAACTCGATGAACTGCCTGACCGAAGCCCTGGGTCTCGCATTGCCGGGCAACGGTTCGACCCTGGCCACCCACAGCGACCGCGAACAGCTGTTCCTGCAAGCCGGCCGCACCATCGTCGAGCTGTGCAAGCGTTACTACGGCGAGAACGACGAGTCGGTGTTGCCGCGCAACATCGCCAACTTCAAGGCGTTCGAAAACGCCATGACCCTGGACATCGCCATGGGCGGTTCCACCAACACCATCCTGCACTTGCTGGCCGCGGCCCAGGAAGCCGAGATCGATTTCGACCTGCGCGACATCGACCGCCTCTCCCGCCATGTACCGCAACTGTGCAAGGTCGCGCCGAACATCCAGAAGTACCACATGGAAGACGTGCACCGCGCCGGCGGGATCTTCAGCATCCTCGGCTCCCTGGCCCGTGGCGGCCTGTTGCACACCGACCTGCCGACCGTACACAGCAAGACCATGGCCGAAGGTATCGCCAAGTGGGACATCACCCAGACCAACGACGAAGCGGTGCATCACTTCTTCAAGGCTGGCCCGGCGGGCATCCCGACGCAAACCGCGTTCAGCCAGTCGACCCGCTGGGAAACCCTGGACGACGACCGTGAAAACGGCTGCATCCGCAGTGTCGAACACGCTTACTCGAAAGAAGGCGGCCTGGCCGTTCTGTACGGCAACATCGCGCTGGACGGTTGCGTGGTGAAAACCGCCGGTGTCGACGAGTCGATCCACGTCTTCGAAGGCAACGCGAAGATCTTCGAAAGCCAGGACAGCGCCGTACGCGGCATCCTCGCCGACGAAGTGAAGGCTGGCGACATCGTGATCATTCGTTACGAAGGCCCGAAAGGCGGCCCGGGCATGCAGGAAATGCTCTACCCGACCTCTTACCTGAAATCCAAAGGCCTGGGCAAAGCCTGCGCCCTGCTGACCGACGGCCGTTTCTCCGGCGGCACTTCGGGCCTGTCCATCGGCCACGCTTCGCCAGAAGCCGCTGCCGGTGGCGCGATTGGTCTGGTGCAGGACGGCGACAAGGTCCTGATCGACATTCCGAACCGCTCGATCAACCTGTTGGTCAGCGACGAAGAACTGGCCGCGCGCCGGGTCGAGCAGGACAAGAAAGGCTGGAAGCCGGTGGAAAAGCGTCCACGTAAAGTGACCACCGCTCTGAAAGCCTATGCCCTGTTGGCGACCAGCGCCGACAAGGGTGCCGTGCGTAACAAAGCGATGCTCGACGGGCTGTAATACTTAACCGTCGAACAAAAAAATGCCCCGCCAAGTGCGGGGCATTTTTTTGATCGTTCCCACGCAGAGCGTGGGAACGAGATCACAGCGCTTATTGAATCTCTTCCGGTTTGACGATCACCCAGTTCTTGTCCGCCGTCACCGCCAACCCTTCTTTCGCCTGGGCCGCTGCGTGCTTGGCCATCATGCCGTTAATCTGGGTCATGTACTTGTCTTTGCGGTTGACCCACAAATGGATGCCGCCCTTGGACACGTCGACGCTGTGGAACAGCATGTAACCGTCGCTGCTCGGCGTATCACCACCCACCAGGACCGGTTTTTTCCATTCATCGATGTAGGTCAGGATCGCCGCTTGCTTGCCGGCCATCCAGGTTGCCGGAGTCCACAGGTACGGGGTCAACTCGAGGCCAAGGTTGGCCTTCTCGTCATACTTGCCCGCAGTGATCTGCTTACGCGCCGTGGTCAGTTCACCAGTCTTGCGGTCCTTGAGCATCGTGGTCACACCGATCACGTTCTGCGGTTTGACGTTGTAGCCGTACTTCGGATCGGCAGCGACCATGCGCACCAATTCTTCGGAGGCAGCGGTCATCACGTAGACCTCAATGCCATTTTCCATCAGCTTGTTGTAGAGCTCGGCCTGGCCGGTGAAGACTTTCGGCGGCTGGACGTCGATGGTCTTGACCACATCGCCGTCGTAATAAGTGCTCGGCACCGGTTTGCCAGACGCCATCAGCTCATCGACGTAGCCCTTGAGCTCTTGAAGCGTGAAGCCGGAAAACACTTGGGCGACCCATGGATAGCAGACCATGTCGTCGATTTCGCAGAGACGATAGTAGTAGCTGAACAGGCTCTCCTTGTGGTCGGCGGTGTCTTTGAACGGGATCAGTTTCAGCGAGGGGTCGAGGCTCTCGCGGGTGATCAGGCCCTTGTTTTCCATGAACGGCAACAATGACTCTTCGAGGTCGTAGCGGTAACTGGTGTTGTCCATGTCGAACACCGCGAAGTTACCCTTGTTGGCATTGGCCGCGATCATCGCGTCCAGCGCCTTGGCCTGATCCGCTGGCCAGTGCTTCAGGTCGGTAGCGAACGCCTGGCCGGCAAGGCCAAGACTCAAACCCAATCCAAGTGCAGCAGCAAGAAATTTCGGTGCAAGCTTCATCGGCGTTTCTCCCCGGTTCAAAGAAATCGACGCTAACAAATAAGTGTGACAGTCCTCGCCTGCCCGCGACCGCTTGCATCCTGATTCCGTCAGCGGCATTCCTTATAGCGGCATTGGCTTATTCCAAAAACGACAGTTGACCGCTGTTTTTGATATTAAATCATTACATATCAAGCTGTTAGGCTCACCGGTTCGCAGTCACACACGAAGGTGGCTGGCACAAGTCTATGGAGCCTCTATGAATCTGCCGCTGATCCTCAATCTGCTGGTATTCCTCGCCTTGCTCTTTGGCCTGGCGCAAACCCGTCACACCACCTGGAGCCTGGCGAAAAAGGTGTTGCTGGCGCTGGTGCTGGGCGTGGTATTCGGTATCGCCCTGCACACGATTTATGGTGCGGGCAACCCGGTGTTGAAAGCTTCGATCGGTTGGTTCGATCTGGTGGGCAATGGTTACGTGCAGTTGCTGCAGATGATCGTGATCCCGCTGGTGTTCGCCTCGATCCTCAGTGCCGTGGCCCGTCTGCACAACGCTTCGTCGCTGGGCAAGATCAGCTTCCTGACCATCGGCACGCTGCTGTTCACCACCGCCATCGCGGCGCTGATCGGTATCGGCCTGACCAACCTGTTCGGCCTCACCGCCGAAGGTCTGGTCGCCGGCACCCAGGAAATGGCGCGTCTGCAAACCATCCAGACCGACTATGCGGGCAAGGTCGCCGACCTGAATGTGCCGCAACTGTTGTTGTCGTTCATCCCGCAGAACCCGTTCGCCGACCTCGCTCGCGCCAAACCGACGTCGATCATCAGTGTGGTGATCTTCGCCGCATTCCTTGGGGTCGCGGCGCTGCAACTGCTCAAGGATGATGTCGAGAAAGGTCAGAAAGTGATCAACGCCATCGACACCCTGCAAGCCTGGGTGATGCGTCTGGTGCGCCTGGTGATGAAGCTGACCCCATACGGCGTGTTGGCGCTGATGACCAAAGTGGTCGCCGGCTCCAACCTGCAAGACATCATCAAGCTCGGCAGTTTCGTGGTGGTGTCGTACATCGGCCTGGGCCTGATGTTTGTGATCCATGGCGTGCTGGTGTCGGCCGCCGGGATCAACCCGTTGCGCTTCTTCCGCAAGATCTGGCCAGTGCTGACGTTCGCCTTCACCAGCCGCTCCAGCGCCGCCACCATTCCGCTGAGCATCGAAGCCCAGACCAGCCGTTTGGGTATTCCACAGTCCATCGCCAGTTTCGCTGCCTCGTTTGGCGCGACCATTGGCCAGAACGGCTGTGCCGGTCTGTACCCGGCAATGCTGGCGGTGATGGTTGCGCCAACCGTGGGCATCAACCCGCTGGACCCGCTGTGGATCGCGACGTTGGTGGCGATTGTGACGCTGAGTTCGGCCGGGGTGGCCGGGGTTGGTGGCGGTGCAACCTTCGCCGCGCTGATCGTGTTGCCGGCCATGGGTTTGCCGGTGTCACTGGTGGCGTTGCTGATTTCCGTTGAACCGCTGATCGACATGGGTCGCACGGCGTTGAACGTCAGTGGCTCGATCACCGCTGGGGCGATCACCAGCCAGATCATGCAGCAGACGGATAAAGCGCTGTTGGACGCAGATGAGCATGGGGCGTTGGCTCAGGCTTGATTGGCGCCTGATGGATCGCTATCGCGGGCTTGCCCGCGATGCGCTCAGGCCTTCTCCCAAACCTCAAAGCTATACGCCGGTTTGTCGCCTTCTGCCGGATTCGGAACATTCGACACCAGCTTCCACTGGTTCACATCAAACTCCGGAAACCACGCATCCCCTTCCGGGCTCAGCGCCACGCGCGTCAGGTATAGCCGATCGGCCTGCTCCAGACCTTGCGCATACAACTGCGCACCACCAATCAACATCAACTCATTGGCACCCTGCTCCAGCGCCCATTCCTCGGCGCGAACCACGGCCGTCTCCAGTGACGGATAAACCTCCGCGCCTTCCAGCTGCAGATCCGCCTGGCGACTGACCACGATGTTCAACCGGCCCGGCAGCGGACGACCGAGGGAATCCCAGGTCTTGCGCCCCATGATGATCGGCTTGCCGAGGGTGGTGGCCTTGAAGTATTTGAAGTCCCCCGGCAAGTGCCAGGGCATGCTGTTGTCGACGCCGATCACACGGTTTTCACCGAGGGCTGCGATCAGGCTGAGGGGGAGTGATTTAGTCATGCCGGCGAGGATACCAGAGCCTCCCTTACCCCGATAAGCGTCACAGCGGTTATGCTCATCGCTCAATGAAGCGACGGGATGCCGCGTGACTGAACTGACGCCCCTGCAAAACCTCTGGCTGAGCGAAACCATACGCCTGCGTGAAGAACACGCCGGCCCCCTGGATGATCTGGAAGCCAACCGAGTCGCCCGTAGCGCCGGCGGCGACCTGCCGACGCGTATTCAATGCCGCGCCCGGTGGCTGGCCGAGCGCGACGGGCAGACCCGCGCCCTCAAACACTGGCTGCAAGGCGCGCGACTGGCGTTGATCGTGCTCGCCGTGCTGGCCGTGATCAGTGGCGCCGGCCTGGCGTTTGCCGCGCTGGGCGACGGCCAGTCCCCGGTCAATGTGTTCTGGGCCTTGGGCAGCCTGCTGGGGCTGAACCTGATTCTGCTATTGAGCTGGGCCCTGGGCCTTGTGTTCGCCGGCGAACAGGGCGCCGCTCTCGGACGCTTGTGGTTGTGGCTCAGTGAAAAACTCGCCCGCGATGCCAACGCCGCGCAACTGGCGCCAGCCCTGCTGCTGTTACTGCAACGGCAGAAACTCAATCGGTGGGCGCTGGGTGTGCTGGTCAACGGCTTGTGGTTGTTGGCGATGCTCAGTGCCTTGGTGATGCTGCTGACGCTGATGGCGACCCGGCGCTATGGCTTCGTCTGGGAGACCACCATTCTCGGCGCCGACACCTTCGTCGCCATGACCCAGGCCCTCGGCGCCCTGCCGGCCTTGCTCGGTTTAAGTGTGCCCAGCGTGGAGATGATCCGCGCCAGCGGCGATGCCGCGCTGAACATCGAAAGCGCCCGCCAGGCTTGGGCGGCGTGGCTGGTGGGCGTGCTGCTGGTGTACGGCGTGTTACCGCGTTTGCTGCTCGCATTGTTCTGCCGGTGGCGCTGGAAAACCGGCCAGGCAGCCTTGCATCTGGACTTGAACCTGCCCGGCTACGCCCAACTGCGCGAACGGCTGATGCCCACCAGCGAACGCCTGGGTATTAGCGATGCCGCGCCTGAGCAACTTCACCGGGTTGAAAACGCGGCCAGCGATCTGCAAAGCGATGGCGCACTGTTGGTGGCCATCGAGCTGGACGATCAACGCCCCTGGCCGCCGCAGCTGCCGAAAAGCGTCAACGACGCCGGCATCCTCGACAGCCGCGAATCCCGGCACAAACTGCTCGAACAGCTGAGTCGCTTTCCCCCGGCCCGCCTGGCCATCGCCTGCGATCCACGGCGTTCGCCGGACCGTGGCAGCCTCGCGCTGATTGCCGAACTGGCTCGCAGCGCCACCGCCACCCGCGTGTGGTTGCTGCAAGCGCCGCCCGGCGAAGCGCTGGATGCCGAACGCCTGGGCGACTGGCACGTTGCGCTGCAACAACTGGACTTGCCATTCGCCGATTGCGCGCCGTTGAGCTGGCTGGAGACGGGTCATGACTGATGCCTGGAAACGGCCATTGAAACTCGCCGTGGTCGGCCACACCAACGTCGGCAAAACCTCGTTACTGCGAACGCTGACGCGGGATGTCGGCTTCGGCGAAGTCTCCCATCGCCCCAGCACCACGCGCCACGTCGAAGGCGCGCGATTGTCGGTAGACGGCGAGCCGTTGCTCGATCTGTTCGACACGCCGGGCCTGGAAGATGCCATCGCCCTGCTCGACTACCTCGAGCGCCTGGAGCGACCCGGTGAACGCCTCGACGGCCCGGCGCGGCTGGCGCGCTTCCTTGAGGGCAGCGAAGCCCGGCAGCGCTTCGAACAGGAAGCCAAGGTGTTGCGACAATTGCTCGCCTCCGACGCCGGCCTCTATGTGATCGACGCTCGGGAGCCAGTGCTGGCCAAGTACCGCGACGAACTGCAAGTGCTGGCCAGTTGCGGCAAACCGCTGCTGCCAGTGCTGAATTTTGTCAGCAGCGCCCAGCAGCGCGAACCGGATTGGCGTGAAGCCCTGGCGCGGTTGGGCTTGCATGCCTTGGTGCGGTTCGACAGCGTCGCGCCGCCGGAAGATGGCGAACGCCGACTGTATGAAAGCCTCGCGCTGCTGCTGGAAAACTCCCGCGAACAATTGGAACGCCTGATCGCCGATCAGCAGGCCCAACGCCTGGCCCGTCAGCAGAGTGCAGCGCAGTTGATTGCCGATTTATTGATCGATTGCGCCGCCTGCCGCCGCAGTGTCGCCAGCGAGGCGGAGCAGGAACAGCAAGCGATCAGCGAACTGCGCAAAGCGGTGCGTCAGCGTGAACAACGTTGCGTCGAAGCCTTGCTCAAGCTCTACGCCTTCCGCCCACAGGACGCGGCGGCCAGTGACCTGCCGCTGCTCGATGGCCGCTGGGGCGATGACCTGTTCAACCCGGAAACCCTGAAGCAGCTCGGTGTGCGAGTCGGCGGTGGCATCGCGGCTGGCGCGGCGGCCGGGGCCGGCGTCGATTTGCTGGTGGGCGGCCTGACCCTCGGCGCGGCGGCACTGGCCGGAGCGATTGCCGGCGGCGCCCTGCAAACCGCCCGCAGTTACGGCAGCCGCCTGCTGGGCAAGATCAAGGGCCAGCGAGAACTGACTGTCGACGACAGCGTGCTGCGGTTGTTGGCCCTGCGTCAGCGACAACTGTTGCAAGCCCTGAACCAGCGCGGGCACGCGGCGATGGACAGCATTCAGGTCGCCACACCACAGGACAAAACCTGGCGCGAAGGCAAACTGCCGGAAGCGCTGAACAAGGCGCGGGCACATCCGCTGTGGTCGTCGCTCAATCCTCATTCGAAGGTGAATCAGGCGGAGCGGCAGGAGCAGGTTGAGGTGTTGGCGCAGCAGCTCTAACCAACGATCGTCAGCGCCAATCCAGTTTCAGAAACTCTTTGGCCAATGCCTTCACACGGCTACGATCGGTCCTGTTCGCTCGCCCGTCATTGTCCACATCCGAGCTCAACACCCACTCAAAAACCCCATCGTTATCCAGATCGCGGACCGCAGCCTTGTAGGCAATCCTCGGTCCGTCATGAAAATGCAGTCGTACCGTCTCAGGCGTACCGTCAGCGGATGGATTCTGCGAGAAGATGCGCAAGTGCCGCTCCTCAGCTTCATCCGCGTTATACCAGGCGCATTTCAAGTACGTCTTGCCAAACGACTTGAGCTGTTGACGATCCGCGTCCGTCGCCTCGCGCTGCAACTGTTCACCTTCAAAGAACTGGAAAACGACGGTATCTGCCGAGCCCTTCCCGCTTCGATCCTGTGCAATCACTTTCAAAAAATGCATCCATGCGCTCCTTTGCGAAAAGGCCAGATTGATGCTTCGACGCGCGTTGATCCATAAACCGATTCCCTATCGTGTGTCAGACAACTCAGCGCAGAACGCCGGACAACAGGCCCGCAGCCTTGCGTTTCAAGACGTCGAGGTCCATCACCGGCACGTCCATGTCCTTGGCGCACTCATCCCACTGACGCATCCGCAGACTGACCTCGCACAATGGATCGAGCTCAAAAGCCTCAGCCTCTTCAGCACTCATCACCCCACCCTGATACTCCAGCGTCCGCCGACTGGCTTCACTCAAACGCTCGTAGTACCCAGGCTCTCTGAGCGTCAGATAACGCTTGGCCTGCACGTGATATTCCACCAGCCGCGCCATGCGTTCGCTGAAACCGGCCCGACGCAAATAATCAGCGCCCAAACGCTCATGGCTGACCACCCCGAAGCCACCCATGCTCTCGACCCCCTCGGCACAGAGATGCCCGATGTCGTGAAAGAACGCCGCCAGTACCACTTCATCATCGAAGCCCTCGGCCATCGCCAGTTCGGCCGCTTGCGACATGTGCTCGATCTGCGACACCGGTTCACCGATGTAGTCGTGATCGCCAAACCGTTCGTACAGACCGAACACCTCGGCGATCACTTTCTGATGGCGGTCCATCACCTGTCTCCCAATAAGCTGGCGACATTACGTTCCGCCAACGCCGGCCCGACGCTCATGCCGACACCGGAGTGCATCAGCGCCACGCTCACACCCGGCATCGGACGCAGAAAAGAAAACGGGCCGGGGCCGCGTGAACCGTAAACACCCTGCCAACGCTCGACCACTTGCACTTTGCAGCCCAACGTCTGCTCGGCCAGTTCGAGCATCCAGTCGTCCACCTGTTCGGCATTGAACGGTGATGGATCGCTGCCGTAATGGTGGGAGTCGCCGATGATCAACTCACCGTACGGTGTCGGGCTGATCAGCAGGTGAATGCCGTTTTCATGCAGATGGGGCGCCTCGCGCAGAATTTGCGCCTGTACCGCCGCAGCTTCCGGCAGATCGGCGAAGGCGCCGTAGTGCACGCAACTCAGACCGGTGAGCAGTGCGTGTTGCAGGTTGAGGTTGATCTGCGGCCGGGCGCGGAGCATTTGCAGGCGGCAGATTTGCGGGTTGAGTTCGGCAATCGGCTCGGCCAGCAAAGTTTGATAATCGTGGCCGGAGCAAACGATGATCTGCTCGGCGCTGAAGGTGCCGGCGGTGCTGTGCAAGCGGCCCGGCTCGATGTCGCGCACCAGGGTGGAGAAGTGAAACTCGACACCCCACTCACGGCGCAGGTAGTCGATCAATGCCGGAATCGCCTCGCGGGAATACAGCTGTTGATCGTCCATGCCGTGCAACGCGGCGCGGTGATGGCTGAATTGACCGCCGTATAAATCCCGCAATGGGTTGCCGCGCAACAGCTCGACACGGTAACCGTGCTCCACGGCACGCCCGGCGCAGAAGGCTTCCAGCAGGTATTCTTCCGCTTCGGTACGCGCGAACAGGTACGAGCCGTTGCGCTTGAGGTGCAGGCCGGCAAGTTCTGCCCATCGGCCCCAGATTTCTCGACTGGCCCTGGCCAATTCGAGCATCGGCCCTGGTGGCTGGCCGGTGACCAGTGCCTGACCGAAGTTGCGTACAGATGCGCCCAATGGTGTGGCGCTGCGCTCGAAGACTTTGACCTTGAGGCCGCGCCTGGCGGCGGCATAGGCGTGGGACAGGCCTAGAATGCCGGCGCCGACGATCAGCATGTCGCTGTGGTGTGTCATGAAGATAATCCCGCTTTTTGTGGCGAGGGAGCTTGCTCCCTCGCCACAAGGTGTGAGTCAGTTACTTGGCAGCCACTTTCTCGGACTTGCCGTCATAGCGCTTGCGCCATTCAGTCAGGATCTCGTCGCGATTCTTCGAGGCCCAGGCAAAGTCGTTCTTGATCAAGCGCTGCTCATAGTCCGCCGGCAATTCGGTCTGTGGCTTGGCGATACCCGGTTGTGCGAGCACTGCGAAGTTCTCTTTATAAAGCTCCATCGCCGCCGGGCTTGCAGAGAAGTCGGCCAGTTTCTTCGCTGCTTCTTCATGCGCGGTGCCTTTGATCACGGCAGTCGCTTCGATCTCCCAGCCCAGGCCTTCTTTCGGCAGGATGATGTCCAGCGGCGCGCCTTGGCGCTTCAGTTGAACAGCCGGGTATTCGAAGGAAATACCGATCGGGAATTCACCGGCAGCGGCGAGCTTGCACGGCTTGGAACCGGAGTGAACGTACTGGCCGATGTTCTGGTGCAGGTCGTCCATGTACTGCCAGCCCTGCTTCTCGCCGAAGGTTTGCAGCCAGGCGCTGACGTCGAGGAAACCGGTGCCGGACGAGGCCGGGTTGGGCATGACGATCTTGCCTTTGTACTCAGGCTTGGTCAGGTCCTGCCAGCTGACCGGTTTGCTCAGCCCCTGCTTTTCGGCTTCGACGGTGTTGAAGCAAATGGTCGCCGCCCACACGTCCATGCCGACCCAGGCCGGTGGGTTGGCAACATCACGGTAGTTACCGCCGATCTTGCCCAGGTCCTTCGGCGCGTAGCTTTGCAGCATGCCTTGCTGATCGAGGATCGCCAGGCTCGATGCCGCCAGACCCCACACCGCGTCGGCTTGCGGGCGAGCTTTTTCGGCCAGTAGCTTGGCGGTGATGATGCCGGTGGAATCGCGCACCCACTTGATCTCGACGTCCGGGTTGGCCTTCTCGAAGGCTTCTTTGTAGGTCTTCAGTTGTTCGGCTTCGAGGGCGGTGTACACCGTCAACTCGGTTTTCGCAGCGAAGGCGTTCAGGCTGAAAGCGGTGAGGACAGCAGCGGCCAGGGCCAAGGGCTTGAACATGGTGCAATTCCTGTGTGAGTTGAAGGTGTGAATCAAAGACCGGGCGCGGTCTGCCGCCAGGCCTGGGAGCGGCGCAATAAACCGCGCGAGGCCCAGGCCAGCAGCAGGGACACGCCCGCCGAGGTGAACAGAATCAGGGTCGACATCGCCGCCGCACCGCCGACGTTGCCGGCGTCGTCCATGTTCAGCACCGCCACCGCCGCGAGGATGGTGTCAGGGCTGTAGAGGAAGATTGCCGCCGAAACGGTGGTCATGGCCGAGACGAACAGGTAGCGCACGATGTCCAGCAACGCCGGCAGGCAGATCGGCACGGTGACTCGCAGGTAATGCCGATACAGCGGCGCCTTGAGCGACAGCGCGGCGGCTTCGAACTCGGCGTCGAGCTGGCGCAGCGCGGTGGTGGCGGTCATTTGCGCGGTGGTCAAATAGTGAGCAATGGTGCAAACCACCAGCAGCGTCATGCTGCCGTAGAGCACATGCAGCGGATTGCCGCTGAGGTTGAAGAAGAAGACGTAACCCAGGCCCAGCACCAGACCCGGCACCGCCATCGGTACGAAACTGAGCATGCGCAGTGTCAGATTCAGGCCGCGCTGGCCACGGGTTTTCTCCATCAGGTAGGCGCCGGTGAAGATCAGCACGCTGCCGATCAACGCCGTGCACAACGCCATCTTCACGCTGTTGCCGTAGGCCAGCCAGCCGCCGCCCGCGGTGTCGTTGAACTGGTAATGGTTGAGCGACAGCGACAGGTTGTACGGCCAGAACTTCACCAGCGACGAGTACACCGCCATGCCGAACACCAGCAGCAACACCGCACAGATCAGCAGCACGATGGCCAGATAACAACCGTCGCGCAGCCTCGACGGCATTGGCTGAAAGACTTGCGCCCGACCACTCATGGAATCGCCATGACGCCGACGCAGCCAGGCGTCGACACCAAAGCTGAACAGCGCCGGCAGCAGCAGAACCATGCCGATCAGTGCGCCGCGACCGAATTGTTGCTGGCCGACCACCGCTTTGTAGGCTTCCAGCGCCAATACCTGATAGTCGCCACCGACCACCACGGGCACACCGAAGTCGGTGATGGTCAGGGTGAACACCAGACAGAACGCTGCGAACACCGCCTGACGCGTCGCCGGCCAAGTGATGCTGCGAAAGGCTTTCGCCGGGCTCGCGCCCATGCTGGAGGCGGCATCGAACAGTCGCGCATCCGCCAGGGACAGCGCTGACAGCAAAATCATCAAGGCGTGCGGGAAGGTGTAGATGACCTCGCCGAGCACAATGCCCCAGAAACCGTAGATATTGTCCGAGAACAGACCGCGCAACAGGCCCTGATTACCGAACAGATAAACCAGCGCAATCCCCGGCAACATCGACGGCGCCATCAACGGCAGCAGCGACATGCCGCGCCAGATACCTTTGCCGGGAATCAACGTGCGTTGCAGGGCGTAGGCAAACAGGTAGGCCAACGGTACGACAATCGCCGCCACGCTGAGGGAAACCTTCAGGCTGTTACCCAGCAACCAATGGAAATTCGCACCGGTCAGCAATTCACCGGCAGCCACCAGACCACCGCCCTGCCCGGCCTGCGAACTGAACCCGCGCCAGAAGATCGCCAGTAACGGCATCAACACTGCCACACAGAGCAACACCAACAACAGCAGCTTGCCGCCGACCACGAACAGCCGGTCGCCGATCTCGGCACGCGAGGCCTGCCGAAGCTGCTTGTGCGGTATCGGCAGCGCGACGTTCGCGCTCATCAGGCGAACACCTGCAGGCTACGCGGCGGCAAGGCGACCATGATCTGCTGCGCACCGAGACGCGGCATCGCTTCCGGCGCCAGTTCCGCCAGCAATGCATGACCCGGCAGCTGATCGAGTTCGAAGCTCATGCGGCAACGATTGCCGAGGAAAGTGATTTCGCGAACCTTGGCCGGGAACAGGTTTTCTTCATGCACCAGCGGGTTGACGTTGATCGCTTCGGGGCGGCAGAACAAGCGGCCCGACGCGGTTTTCGCACTGCCTTCGGCCAGGCGCATGTGCATCCCGCCGACCAGGGCATGACTGTCGCTGCTACGGCGGAACGGCAGCCAGTTGCCCTGACCGACGAACTCCGCCACAAACGGTGTGGCCGGGCGGTCGTAGATGTCCTGCGGTGTGGCGTACTGCTCGACCTTGCCGTTGTTCATCACGGCGATGCGGTCGGCCATCAGCATGGCTTCGTCCTGATTGTGCGTGACCATCAGGGTGGTGATGCCGAGGTTGCGCTGCAATTGGCGCAACTCGGTGCACAGATGCTCGCGGACCCGGGCATCGAGCGCCGACATCGGTTCGTCCAGCAGCAACAAGGAAGGGGCCGGCGCCAGAGCCCGGGCCAGCGCTACGCGTTGCTGCTGACCGCCGGACAACTGGCCGGGGTATTTTTTCTCGCTGCCGGTGAGGCCAACCAGCTCCAGCATCTGACCGACACGCTTGCGCACCTCATCGCGACCGCTGCCGGCGAGGCCGTAGGCGATGTTCGCTTCGACGGTGAGATTGGGAAACAGCGCGTAGGACTGGAAGAGAATGCCGTAGTCCCGGGCCTGAGGCGCCAGGTGGGAAACGTCGCGATCACCGAGGTATAACTCGCCGCTGTCCTGGCGCTCAAGGCCGGCGATGCAACGCAGCAAGGTGGTCTTGCCGCAACCCGACGGCCCCAGCAGACACACCAGTTCACCGGCTGCCACGTCGAGGGAAACGTTATCCAGCGCGGTGAACGCGCCGAAGCGCTTCTGCACGCCGCGCACTTTCATCGGCGCGCCGGGGTTGGTCAGGGCAGTTGCGATCGAGTGGTTCATGGACAGGCCTCATCAAGCAGATGAGGGCCATCCTAGGTTTGCAATGCGTCCGTCATGTGGCAACGAGGCAAAAACGGCCGATAGTGGTATTCAAGGATTTGGGTTGGGTAGAACGAGCGATGAGTAACCTGTGGCGAGGGAGCTTGCTCCCGCTGGGTTGCGAAGCGGCCCCAGAAAATGGGCCTGCTGCGCAGTCCAGCGGGAGCAAGCTCCCTCGCCACAAGGATCTACGCCGGGGCCATTTCCTGCGCCAGTCCGAGAAACGCCGCCGGCAGCCGGGCGCCTCTTCGCTCCTTGAGGCAGTACAGGTACTCGGGAATCTGCGGCGCATTCTCGAGGGTCAGCACCCGCAATTGCGGATCGTGCGGCACTTCCTGCCGCGCGATGATGCTGATGCCGATGTTGCGCAGCACCGCTTCACGGATCGACTCGCGGCTGCCAATCTCCAGCAGCGGCCCGAAACTCACCCCGGCACTGGCCAGCAACTCTTCGGTCAAGCGCCGGGTGGTCGAGCCCGACTCGCGCATCAACAAGGTATGCCCAGCCAACGCACTGAGCGGCACATGGTCATGCACCGCCAGCGGATGATTTCGATGCACCGCCAACACCAGCGGATCGCTGCCGAGCACCCGGCGAATCAACCGCGCATCGTCGAGCAACTGCGAGGACGCGGCAACATCGACCCGGTAATCCTCCAGCGCTTCGAGCACCTGCTGGGAGTTGCCGATTTCCACCGACACCTCCACCTGCGGCAAGCGCTCGCGAAAGGTCTTCACCAGATCGAGGATGTAATACGGCGCCGTGGCGGCGATGCGCAACGTGCCCTGGACCTGACCGCTGTTACGCAGGAAGAACTCGATATCGGCTTCCTGCTGCAGCAGTGCCTTGACCATCGGCAACAGCCGCGCACCTTCGTCGCTGACGCTGAGGCGGCGGCCGCCACGGTAGAACAGCTCAACCGAATACTGGCTTTCCAGGTGCCGGATCTGGGTCGTCACCGTCGGTTGGCTCAGGCCGAGCTTTTTCGCCGCCAGGGTAATGCTGCCCAGCCGGGCCACCATGTAAAACGCCTTCAGCTCGGCACTCAGCACACCCTTTCCCCATCGTCTATTTGCGCAACAGGCGCAAACCGTTGAACACCACCAGCAGGCTCACGCCCATGTCGGCGAACACCGCCATCCACATGGTGGCGATCCCGGCGAAGGTTACCCCAAGAAAGATCGCTTTGATGACCAATGCCAGGGCAATGTTCTGTTTGAGGATATTGGAGGTCTGCCGCGACAGGCTGATGAAGGCCGGGATCTTGCGCAGATCGTCGTCCATCAGGGCGACATCGGCGGTTTCGATGGCGGTGTCGGTCCCGGCGGCCGCCATGGCGAAACCGATCTCGGCCCGCGCCAGTGCAGGAGCGTCGTTGATGCCGTCGCCGACCATCCCCACGCGATAGCCCTGGGCATACAGCGTTTCGATGGCCTGCAGCTTCTCGCTCGGCAACAGATCGCCTTGCGCCTGATCGATGCCCACATGGGCGGCGATGACCTCGGCGGTGTGAACGTTGTCACCGGTCAGCATCAGGGTTTTGATGCCCAGTTCATGCAACTGCTGGATCGCTTCGCGACTGGTCGCTTTCACGGTGTCCGCGACGGCAAACAAGGCCAGCGGACCCGACTTGTCGAGCAACAGCACCACCGACTTGCCCTGTTTCTCCAGAGCAAACAGTTTTTCTTCCAGCGCTGGAGAACACAGGCCCAAGTCTTCCACCAGTCGATGGTTGCCCAGGTGATAGAGCTCACCATTGATCTCACCGCGTACTCCACGCCCCGCCAAGGCTTCGAAGTTATCCACAGTCAGCGGCGCGCGCTGGTTATCCACAACTGCCGCGTTGGCGATGGCCAGCGACACCGGGTGATCCGAGCGACCAGCCAGCGCCGCCGCAAGGGCCGGGGCTGTTTGATCGGCGGTCGGGTCGAGGGACAAATAGTCGGTCTGCACCGGTTTGCCATGCGTGAGGGTGCCGGTCTTGTCGAGGGCCAGGTAGTCGAGTTTGTAGCCGTGCTCCAGGTAGACGCCGCCCTTGACCAGAATCCCTTTGCGCGCCGCTGCCGCGAGGCCGCTGACAATGGTCACCGGAGTGGAAATCACCAAGGCGCATGGGCAGGCGACCACCAGCAACACCAGCGCCCGATAGATCCAGTCGAACCACAGCGCATCCATGAACAGCGGCGGGATCACCGCCACGGCGAGGGCCAGGATGAACACCGCCGGTGTGTAGATTTTCGAAAAGCTGTCGACGAAACGCTGGGTCGGCGCCCGCGCGCCCTGGGCCTGTTCGACGGCGTGGATGATCCGCGCGAGGGTCGAGTGGTCGGCCGCTGCGGTCACGGTGTATTCCAGTGAACCGGACTGGTTGATGGTGCCGGCGAACACTTTGTCGCCGATGGTTTTTTCGACCGGCAGGCTTTCACCGGTGATCGGCGCCTGGTTGATGGTCGAGCTGCCAGACAACACTTCGCCGTCCAGACCGATCCGCTCACCGGGACGCACCCGCACCCGTGCGCCCAGTTCGATGCTTTTCACCGGTTGTGCGACCCAACTGCCGTCGGCTTGTTGCACCGTGGCTTGCTCGGGCGCCATCTGCATCAGTCCGCCGATGGCGTTGCGCGCCCGGTCCAGGGACCTGGCTTCGATCAACTCGGCGACGGTAAACAGGAACATCACCATTGCCGCTTCCGGCCACTGGCCGATCAGGACCGCACCGGTCACCGCGATGCTCATCAGCGCGTTGATGTTCAGGTTGAGGTTTTTCAGGGCGATCCAGCCCTTTTTATAGGTACCCAGGCCGCCACTGAGGATTGAGATCAGCGCAATCACCGCCACCACCCAAGTGGGCGCCGCGTTAGTGAAGTGGATCACTTCAGCCGCCAACGCACCAACGCCGGACAGCGCCAATGGCCACCAAGGTTTTTTCTCTGGCACAGGTATTGGCGCTTCGACGCCTTGTTCCAGCGGCTCGGCGTGCATGCCGAGGGACTTGATCGCCTCGATGATCGGCGCGGTGCCTGGCAGGTCATGGGTCACGCCCAACACCCGGTTGATCAGGTTGAACTCCAGTTGCTGTACGCCCGCAAGCTTGCCGAGTTTGTTCTGGATCAGCGTCTGCTCGGTCGGGCAGTCCATGGCCTCGATGCGGAAGCTGCTCAGCCGCGCGCCGGCGGTCGGTGTCTCGCTCAACTTGATCAGCGATGGCGCCGCGGCTTTGGAGGAACAGCAGGAATCGCCGTGGCCGCCATGATCATGGCTACCATGGGCATGCTGGGACGCAGGCTGCAGCTTGTGGCTGTGATCGTGATCGTGATCGTGATCGTGATCAGCCTCGGGTTTGTGGGTGTGAAGAGAATCGCTCATTGGTCGCGTCCATGAAGGTGCCTGTTGCCAAGTAAAGACCCTGTAGCCACTATAGGGTCAAGCACCCTTTTGGAGATTGACGCGATGAAAATAGGAGAACTGGCGAAACTCACCGACTGCGCCGTGGAAACCATCCGCTACTACGAGCGCGAAAACCTGCTGCCGGAACCGGCCCGCAGCGACGGCAATTACCGCGTCTACACCCAGGCCCACGCCGAACGCCTGACCTTCATCCGCAATTGCCGGACCCTCGACATGACCCTGGAGGAAATCCGCAGCCTGTTGGCCCTGCGCGACAGCCCGCAGGATCAATGTGAAAACGTCAACGCGTTGATCGACGAACATATCCATCATGTGAAGGCACGAATCGACGGTTTGCTGGCCTTGCAGACACAACTGCTCGACCTGCGCCAACGCTGCAGCGAAGGGCCGGATATCGATCAGTGCGGGATTTTGCAGCGGCTGGAGGTGAGTGGCGGGGTTGTGGCGACGGAGGTTGAGCATTCCCATGTCGGCCGAAGCCATGGGCATTAAGAATGCCTTCGCGGGCAAGCCTCGCTCCTACAGGTATCGTGTGAACCTGTAGGAGCGAGGCTTGCCCGCGAAGCGGTGCCAGACTCAGACCGCCATCGGCGCCGTCATCGGAGCGTGGTGCTCATAGCCTTCGAGCGAGAAATCACTTGGCTCGATCAGCTCCAGCCACTCCGGCTGATACACACCGGTCTTGGCAAACTCTGGCACACGGTCGGAGATCTTCAGCTTCGGCATGGCGAATGGCTCGCGCTTGAGCTGTTCGTTGAGCATGTCCAGGTGGTTTTCGTAGACGTGGGCATCACCGATGAAATAGGTGAACCAGCGCGGCGTGTAACCGGTCAGGCGACCGATCAGGCTCAGCAGCGCGGCGCCTTCGGTGAGGTTGAACGGCGTGCCCAGGCCCAGGTCGTTGGAGCGGATGTAGAGGGTCAGGGAGATTTCCCTGGTCTCGACATTCGGGTGGAACTGGTACAGCAAGTGGCACGGCGGCAGGGCCATTTCATCGAGCTGCGCAACGTTCCAGCCGTGGAACAGAATGCGACGGCTGCCCGGGTCCTTGATGATGGTGTCGACGCACTGGCGGATCTGGTCGATCGCCTTGTACAACACCACATACGCCTGGCCATCTTCTTCGCCTTCAGCAATCTGCCGATAACCCTGGCTCAGGGTCTGCTCGATGGCGGCCTGGTTGCTGACCGGGATCTGCTTGTACGCCGGCCATTTGCGCCATTGCACGCCGTAGATCTCGCCGAGGTCGTCTTCACCCTGACGGAACGGGTTGGCCAGCCACTGGGCGTTTTCGTTGGCGTTCTGGTCCCAGACCTTGCAACCCAGCGCACGGAATTCAGCGGCGTTGTTCACCCCGCGCAGAAAACCGCACATCTCGCCGATGGCCGACTTGAAGGCCATCTTGCGGGTGGTGATCGCCGGGAAACCTTCCTGCAAATCGAAGCGCAGCATCGCACCCGGAAAGCTGATGGTGTTCACGCCGGTGCGGTTGGCCTGTTTGGTGCCGTTCTTGATGACGTGGGCGACCAGATCGAGATATTGCTTCATGAATTACCTGTGTCCTTGAACCCGGAGCCGTCGCCCCGGGGTTCGAATTTTTTGCGCCAGCTGCTTATACAGCCGCTGCGGGGGCCGCCGGGGCGCGTCGATAAGCCAGCCAGATCAGGAATAGACCGCCGACGATCATCGGTACGCACAGCACCTGGCCCATGGTCAGCCAGTTCCACGCCAGATAGCCCAGTTGCGCATCCGGAACGCGGACGAACTCGACGATGAAACGGAAAATGCCATAGAACAGCGCAAACATCCCGGATACCGCCATGGTCGGCCGTGGCTTGCGCGAGAACAGCCAGAGGATCAGGAACAGCGCCACACCTTCCAGCGCAAACTGGTACAGCTGCGACGGGTGACGCGGCAACTGCGCCGGGTCGCTGAACGGCGGGAAGATCATCGCCCACGGCACGTCGGTCGGCTTGCCCCACAACTCGGCGTTGATGAAGTTGCCGATGCGCCCGGCACCCAGACCGATCGGCACCATCGGCGCAACGAAGTCCATCAGCTGGAAGAACGACTTGTTGTTCTTTTTACCAAACCACAACGCTGCGAGCATCACACCGATGAAGCCACCGTGGAACGACATGCCGCCCTTCCACACTTCGAAGATCAACATCGGGTTGGCCAGGTAAGCGCTCAGATCATAAAACAGCACATAACCCAGACGGCCGCCGACGATGACGCCCATCGACATCCAGAACACCATGTCGGAGAGTTTCTCCTTGGTCCAGGTCGGGTCGAAGCGGTTCAGCCGACGGGACGCCAGCAGCCACGCGCCGCCGATGCCGACCAGATACATCAGGCCGTACCAGTGGATTTTCAGCGGACCGATGGCCAGGGCCACCGGGTCGATCTGCGGGTAAGGCAGCATTGCGACTCCTCGTTAGAGTTGAAACCTTCAAAATTCCCGGGCGACGCTGTCACGCCAGGATTAAGCCAGGATTGCGTTAGGTGTCAGAGCAGGAAGTTCAAGCCGACGCAAAACAGCAAAGCGGCAAACAGTCTTTTCAGCAAGCGTGGCGACAGCCTGTGGGCCAGTCGTGCACCGAGGCGGGCGAAGACCATGCTGGTCAGAGCGATCCCCAGCAGCGCCGGCAAATAAACAAAACCGAGACTATGGGCCGGCAGCAGTGGATCGTGCCAGCCCAGAATCATGAAACTTAATGCACTTGCCAAAGCGATGGGCAGGCCACAGGCCGACGATGTGGCCACCGCTTGTTGCATCGGAACGCTGCGCCAGGTCAGGAATGGCACGGTCAGCGAGCCGCCGCCGATCCCGAAAATCGCCGAAGCCCAGCCAATCACACTGCCGGCCACGGTCAGACCGACTTTACCGGGCACCGTTCGGCTGGCCTTGGGTTTGAAGTCCAAGGCGAGTTGAACAGCGATGATCAACGCGAATATGCCGATGATCTTCTGCAGATTCGGCCCGGAGATCGCTTCGGCGGTCAGCGCGCCGAAACCGGCACCGATCAGAATGCCGAGAGTCATCCAGGCAAAAATCGGCCAACGCACGGCGCCGCGGCGATGATGTTCGCGAACCGCATTGACCGACGTAAAAATGATCGTCGCCAGGGAAGTACCGACTGCAAGATGCGTCAGGATCGACGGATCAAATCCCTGCAAGGTGAAGCTGAACACCAGCACCGGGACGATGATAATCCCGCCGCCTACCCCAAACAGCCCGGCCAGCACGCCCGCACAGGCGCCCAGCGCCAGATAGAGCAAAAATTCCATGGCCACGTCCCCAAGCATCCCGAAACAGGAGCGGCATGGTAACGGATGCATGGCCTCGGGCTCCACTGCGGATGGCGATGGATCGATGAGCGATGTCTGCGTAGAGTGAGCAAAAAACACACAAGGACCACCTTATGTGCCTGATTGTCTTTGCCTGGCGGCCGGGTCATGCCCAGCCGCTGATCGTGGCGGCCAACCGCGACGAATTCTATGCCCGGCCCAGCCTGCCCCTGGCGCAATGGCCGCACGCCCCGCATGTCTACGCCGGGCGTGACCTCGAGGCCGGCGGTACGTGGCTCGGTGTCGGCGCCAATGGGCGCTTCGCCGCACTGACCAACATCCGTAATCCCCTTCAACCGCCGGCCGCCAAGTCGCGAGGCGAACTGGTGGCGCAGTTTCTCAGCGGGGAAACGCCCATTGAAGACTATTTAAGCGACGTTATCGCACGTTCGGCTGAATATGCCGGGTTCAATCTGCTGATCGGCAATGCCAAAGAGCTCTGGCACTTCAACGCTCGGGAAACCTCGGCGGTCAGGCTCGAACCAGGGCTTTATGGGTTATCGAACGCGGGGCTGAATACGCCGTGGCCAAAAGTGCTCAAGGCCAAGGCAGCGTTGAGCGAAGTCCTGGACGATCCACAACCACAGGCGTTATTGGCCTTGCTGAGCGATCCGCAGATCGCACCACTTGCCGAGCTGCCGGACACTGGCGTGGGGCAAGCCACCGAGACGTTGTTGTCGAGCGTGTTTATCAAGAGCCAGGCTTATGGGACGCGGGCGAGCACGGCGTTGATTGTTCAGGCGAATGGGATGCGGCATATGGTCGAGCGGAGTTTCGGGCCGTATGGGGGGCATTTGGGGGAAGTGGAAGTCAGGATTTAATTTTGTGCTGCCTGGACTGGCCCCATCGCGGGCAAGCCAGCTCCCACAGGTTTTGGTGTTGATCACAAATCAGTGAATCGACCCAAATTCCTGTGGGAGCTGGCTTGCCAGCGATGAGGCCATCAGCCTTTTAAAGGGTCTTGACCGAAGCCGGATTGATCATCCGTGCCAACCCAAGGTTTTTCAGCGCCAGTTGCAGCGAGCTGTGGATAACTTGCGGGTTGTCGATGGTCATCAGCTCGGCGAGCAGTTCCTTGGCCTTGCTCAGGTTGATCTGACGCAGCATCCACTTCACTTTCGGCAAGTTGGTGGCGTTCATCGACAGGCTGTCGAAGCCCATTGCCATCAACAGCACCGCCGCCGCCGGGTCACCGGCCATTTCGCCGCAGATACTCACCGGTTTGCCTTCGGCATGCGCATCGCGCACCACGCTCTGCAGGGCTTGCAGCACCGCCGGGTGCAGGTAGTCGTAGAGGTCGGCCACCCGTGGGTTGTTTCGGTCCACGGCCAGCAGGTACTGGGTCAGGTCGTTGGAGCCGACCGACAGGAAGTCCACCTGCCGCGCCAGTTCCTTGGTCTGATACACCGCTGCCGGAATCTCGATCATCACGCCAACCGGCGGCATCGGCACGTCGGTGCCTTCGTCGCGGACTTCGCCCCAGGCCCGGTGGATCAGGTGCAAGGCTTCTTCCAGTTCATGGGTGCCGGAAATCATCGGCAGCAGAATACGCAGGTTGTTCAGGCCTTCGCTGGCCTTGAGCATGGCGCGGGTCTGCACCAGGAAGATTTCCGGGTGGTCGAGGGTCACGCGAATCCCGCGCCAGCCGAGGAACGGGTTGTCTTCCTTGATCGGGAAGTACGACAGCGCCTTGTCACCGCCAATGTCCAGGCTACGCATGGTCACTGGTTGTGGATGGAACGCGGCAAGTTGCTCGCGATAGATCGCCAGCTGTTCCTTTTCGCTCGGGAAACGCTGGTTGATCATGAACGGCACTTCGGTGCGGTACAGACCCACGCCCTCGGCACCGCGCTTCTGCGCCCGTGCCACGTCCGCCAGCAGGCCGGTGTTGACCCACAGCGGCATGCGGTGGCCATCAACCGTTACGCACGGCAGGTCGCGTAATGCATCCAGCCCGAGGGCCAGTTGTTTCTCTTCCTCGACCACGTCGGCGAACTGCTTGCGCAGCACGTCACTCGGGTTGGTGTAGACCTCGCCGTGGTAGCCGTCGACGATCATCTGGATGCCGTCGACCTTGGAGTACGGCAGGTCGACCAGGCCCATCACCGTCGGAATACCCATGGCGCGCGCCAGGATCGCCACGTGGGAGTTGCCAGAACCGAGTACCGACACCAGGCCCACCAGCTTGCCTTCCGGTACCTCGCCGAGCATTGCCGGCGTCAGTTCTTCGCTGACCAGAATGGTGTTGTCGGGGTAGACCAGCGTCTGCTGCCGCTCTTCCTGCAAGTAGGCGAGCAAACGGCGGCCGAGGTCCTTGACGTCCGAGGCCCGCTCACGCAGGTAGGCGTCGTCCATCAGTTCGAAACGGTTGACGTGATCGGTAACCACCTGACGCAGCGCGCCCTGGGCCCACTGACCGGTCTTGATCACGGTGGTGACTTCGCTGCCGAGCGAAGCATCGTCGAGCATCATCAAGTAGACGTCGAACAGGGCCCGCTCTTCAGGTCGCAGCTGGGTTGCCAGCTTGGCGGACAAGGCACGCATGTCGGCGCGCACGCCTTCGATGGCCGTCTTGAACAGCCCAAGTTCTGCATCGATGTCGGTGATGGTCTTGTCCGGCACCACATCCAGATCGGCCGGCGGCAGCATGACGACTGCGGTGCCGACCGCCGCGCCCGGCGAACCAGGTACGCCGACGAACTTTGCTTCCTGGATACCTTTGCCCTGACGGCCCAGGCCACGGATCGAACCGGTGGCCTCGGCATGGGCGATAACGCCGGCGAGCTGCGCGCTCATGGTCACGAGGAAGGCTTCTTCACCCTCATCGAACTGGCGGCGTTCCTTTTGTTGAATGACCAATACGCCGACGACGCGGCGGTGGTGAATGATCGGCGCCCCGAGGAACGACGCGTAGCGCTCTTCACCGGTCTCGGCGAAGTAACGGTAGCGCGGGTGATCCGCGGCGTTTTCGAGGTTCAGGGGTTCTTCACGCGTGCCGACCAGGCCGACCAGACCTTCGTTGGGTGCCATGCTGACTTTGCCGATCGAGCGCTTGTTCAAGCCCTCGGTGGCCATCAGCACGAAGCGGTTGGTCTCTGGATCAAGCAGGTAGACCGAGCAGACCTGGCTGCCCATGGCCTCTTTGACGCGCAACACAATAATCCCCAACGCCGCCTTGAGATCCTTGGCGGAGTTAACTTCCTGGACGATCTTGCGCAGCGTATTGAGCATGGCTCGGGGTCGAACTCCGTCGTCAGTCGCGCGCTAAAAGGCGCGGGGCAAGCTCTTTGAGAGCGCGTCGATACACCTCGCGCTTGAATGTCACCACCTGGCCCAACGGATACCAATAGCTGACCCAGCGCCAGCCATCGAATTCCGGTTTACCGGTCAAATCCATCCGCACCCGCTGCTCGTTGGAGATCAGGCGCAGGAGAAACCATTTCTGCTTCTGGCCGATGCACAGCGGTTGGCTGTGCGTTCTGACCAGACGTTGCGGCAAACGATAACGCAACCAGCCCCGGGTGCAGGCGAGAATTTCAACATCTTCGCGCTCCAGGCCCACTTCTTCGTTCAACTCGCGGTACAAGGCGTCTTCCGGCGTCTCCTGGGGGTTGATCCCGCCCTGTGGAAACTGCCAGGCATCTTGATTGATTCGGCGAGCCCATAGCACCTGGCCAGCATCATTCGTCAGAATGATCCCGACATTGGGGCGGAAACCATCGGGGTCGATCACGGCAACAACCTCGCAAACGCATGTCGCCGCATTGTTCCACAAAGGTTGTGAAAGCAGCAACGAGCCGACCTACCTTATGTGCACTCTTGTGAAAAGTCCGTATTCTGGAGACCTTTCTACAGACTTTTCAGCGAGTAACTGCAATGCGGCTGGCTTTATTCGACTTGGACAACACGCTTCTGGGCGGCGACAGTGACCACGCCTGGGGCGATTATCTGTGCGAACGCGGTTTCCTCGACGCCGTCGCCTACAAGGCACGCAACGACGAGTTCTATCAGGACTACCTGGCCGGCAAGCTGGATCAGGCCGCCTACCTGAACTTCTGCCTGGAAGTCCTCGGCCGCACCGAAATGGCGACACTGGATCAATGGCACCTGGATTACATGCGCGACTGCATCGAACCGCTCGTGCTGCCCAAGGGCCTCGAACTGTTGGCCCAACACCGTGAGGCCGGCGACAAGCTGGTCATCATCACCGCCACCAACCGTTTTGTGACCGGGCCGATTGCCACGCGTTTAGGCGTTGAAACCCTGATCGCCACCGAATGCGAAATGATCGACGGCCGGTACAGCGGGCGCAGCACCGATATCCCGTGCTTCCGTGAAGGCAAGGTGACCCGGTTGAATCGTTGGCTGGAAGAAACCGGCCACAGCCTGGAAGACAGTTATTTCTACAGCGACTCGATGAACGACTTGGCGTTGCTGGAGCAAGTGACGAATCCGATCGCGGTCGATCCGGACCCTAACTTGCGGGCCGAGGCCGAGAAACGTGGCTGGCCGGTGATCAGTTTGCGCGATTGATTAAGCCTGTAGCAGCTACCGAGGTACGAGGCTGCGTTGCGGTCCGCAGGACCGCCCTTCGGGGCCGCTTCGCAGCCCATCGCAGCCTCGCACCTCGCAGCAGCTACAGATTCCGCGCTATACCGGCTTGGCCCCCATCAACCCCGCAATGGCGATCAAGCAGACAAAACTGAACAACGCCAACGCCAACGTAAACTTCCCATTCCCCGCCGCCGGCGCCTTGCGCAGCCGATTGAGCCGCACCAGCAGCCAGAACCAGCCCAGCGCCGCCACGGTGTACAGCACACTGGACGCCAGCAACCAGGTCTGCCCCAACGGCCAGCCCACCAGATGCACCATCCACCAGCCGGTAAACGGCATGCTCAACAGCGCCAGGCCCATCAACAACCAGATGAACACCTGCGGTCGCTGCAAGGTACGCGCAGGCGCCGTCGCATCACCGTTACGACGAGTGCGCCAGACCCAGATTGCCAGCCCCAGTGCGCTGATCAACAGCAGCACCGTCGCCACGCCATGCGCGACTTTGAGGGCGGTTAACGTTTCCATTGTTCGAATTCCTTATAGGCTGCCCATCAGCGTAGCCGCTCAGCCGAGAAACAGCTGATAGGCCGGGTTGTCGCTTTCGTCCCAGTACGGGTAGCCGATTTCTTCCAGCGCCGCCGGTACCAGATGACGCTCGTCGTGGGGCACTTGCAGGCCCGCGACCACACGGCCATCCGCCGCGCCGTGGTTGCGGTAGTGGAACATCGAAATGTTCCAGCGCCCACCGAGCTTGTTGAGGAAGTTGAACAACGCACCCGGACGCTCCGGGAACTCGAAGCGCAGCACCACCTCATCGACCACCTGGGCGGCACGCCCGCCAACCATATGGCGAATGTGCAATTTGGCCAGTTCGTTGTCGGTCAGGTCGAGTACCGGGAAACCCTGCTCGGTCAGGCTGGCGAGCAGCGCACTGCGCGGGTCGTTTTCCGGATGGGTCTGCACGCCGACAAAGATGTGCGCTTCGCTGCCGGTGTTGTAGCGGTAGTTGAATTCGGTGATCTGGCGCTTGCCGATGGCTTCGCAGAACGCCTTGAAGCTGCCCGGTTTCTCGGGGATGGTCACGGCGATGATAGCTTCGCGGCCCTCGCCCAGCTCGGCACGCTCGGCGACGTGTCGCAAGCGGTCGAAGTTGACGTTGGCGCCGGAATCGATGGCCACGAAGGTGTGGCCGGTGACGCCACGTTGCTCGACGTATTTCTTGATCCCGGCCACGCCCAAGGCGCCGGCAGGTTCAGTGATCGAGCGGGTATCGTCGTAGATATCCTTGATCGCCGCACAGATTTCATCGGTGCTGACGGTGATCACTTCATCAACGTAGTCTTTGCAGATATCGAAGGTGTGCTGGCCGATCTGCGCCACCGCGACGCCATCGGCAAACAGGCCCACGGTCGGCAACACCACGCGCTCACCGGCCGCCATGGCGGCTTGCAGGCAGTTGGAGTCATCCGGTTCGACGCCGATGATCTTGACGTCCGGACGCAGGTATTTCACGTACGCCGCAATCCCGGCGATCAATCCGCCACCGCCCACCGGAACGAAGATCGCATCCAGACGCCCCGGGTGCTGGCGCAGAATCTCCATGGCCACCGTGCCCTGCCCGGCAATGGTGTGGGGATCGTCGTAGGGGTGAATGTAGACGTAGCCTTTTTCGTCGACCAGTTTCAGCGAGTAGGCCAGGGCTTCCGGGAACGAATCGCCGTGCAGTACCACTTTGCCGCCGCGCGAACGCACGCCCTCGACCTTGATCTCCGGGGTGGTCTTGGGCATCACGATGGTCGCTTTCACGCCCAGCACTTTGGCTGCCAGGGCCAGGCCTTGCGCATGGTTGCCCGCCGAAGCGGTGACCACGCCACGGGCGCGCTCTTCATCGCTCAGTTGCGTCAGCTTGTTGTAAGCGCCGCGAATCTTGAACGAGAACACCGGCTGCAAGTCTTCACGCTTGAGCCAAATCTCGTTGCCCAGCCGCTCGGAGAGCTGGCGAGCAGTCTGCAATGGGGTTTCTACGGCAACGTCATAAACGCGCGAGGTGAGGATCTTTTTGACGTACTGTTCGAGCATCGGAAAGCATCACTGAACGGGTTGGGCAGGGCCAAGGAGTCTAACCCGGCTTTCGGGCGGGCGACCACACTAAACAGGTGGTTTTAGCCACTCGCAAACGCAAGAGACTCATTGTGGCGAGGGAGCTTGCTCCCGCTGGAGTGCGAAGTGCTCCCCAAAACAGGCAGCCCGTTTCTTCAAACACACTGTATTGGCAGGTTTACGACTGCTGCGCAGCCGAGCGGGAGCAAGCTCCCTCGCCACAGACAAGCCCCCTCGTCTCCATTCGACACACTGGCAATGACCTTCCACATCGCGAGGCCTATAATGCCGGCCTTTCGTCCCCCTCTTCGGCACCTCGGAGCCCGCATGACCCAGGATCAACTCAAACAGGCAGTGGCTCAGGCCGCCGTCGACTTCATCCTCCCTAAACTCGATGACAAGAGCATCGTCGGGGTCGGCACCGGCTCTACCGCCAATTGCTTCATCGACGCCCTGGCCAAGCACAAAGGCGCGTTTGACGGCGCAGTGGCCAGTTCCGAAGCCACCGCCGCGCGCCTCAAGGGCCACGGGATTCCGGTGTATGAGCTCAATACCGTCAGCGATCTGGAGTTCTACGTCGACGGCGCCGATGAAAGCGACGAGCACCTGCACCTGATCAAAGGCGGCGGTGCAGCCCTGACCCGCGAGAAGATCGTGGCGGCCGTGGCCAAGACCTTCATCTGCATCGCCGACGCCAGCAAACTGGTGCCGGTGCTCGGTGCGTTCCCATTGCCGGTGGAAGTGATCCCGATGGCTCGCAGCCACGTGGCCCGCGAACTGGTGAAGCTGGGCGGCGACCCGGTTTACCGTGAAGGTGTGCTGACCGATAACGGCAACATCATCCTTGACGTGCACAACATGCAGATCACCAACCCGGTGGAGCTGGAAGCACAGATCAACGCCATCGTCGGCGTGGTCACCAACGGTTTGTTCGCGGCGCGCCCGGCGGACTTGCTGCTGTTGGGCACGAGCGAAGGCGTGAAAACCCTCAAGGCCTGATGCCACACCCATTTGTAGGAGCGAAGCTTGCTCGCTCCTACAATTGGTTTTGCGGTGTTGGTCAGGGCTGTGCCGGTTTTTTGAAGACGTAGAACAGGTTCGGCTCGCTGACGAGGTACAGGGTGCCGTCGTCATCCATGGCAATGCCTTCCGGCTTGTGCAATCCCTGACGACCCTTGCTCAGTGACAGGGTGCTCAGCGGTCGCCCGTCCACATCCAGTTCAAGAATCAACCGCGACTCATCGGACAGTGCCAGCAAATGGCCGCTGCGCTCGTCATATTGCAGGCTCGACAGGTCTCGCACGAACATTCCGCCATCGCGCTTGGGATTGTTCACCACGTGCACCGCGTAGGACTTCTCCGGGTTGTAATGGGGAAAGCCCTGCACTTCGTAGATCAGCATCGGGTCGCGCTCCTTGGCGACGAACAAGCGCTTGCCCACCGAGTCATAGGCCAACCCCTCGAATCCCTTGTTGCCGCTCATGTGCACGCCGAGGGTCATCTGCTCGGCGTCCGCGGCATCGAGGAACGTCGTGCCCTTGCGCAGATGAATCTTGATCAGCCGTTGCTCACGCTCATCGGTGATCACGTAAGTGTCAGCGCTAATGAACTCCACTGCTTCCGGGTCGCCGAATCCGACCAGCGCCACACGCCGCAGGATTTTGCCTTCCAGGGACAACTCGATCAGCTCGGCGTTTTTTTGGGTGACCGTGAACAGGCTTTTGCGCACGGGATCGAAGGTCAGCGCTGAAACATCGTCGTCCAGACCGTCAATGACTCGCGCCTCGATCGCCACCTGATACTGGTCCAGGCCAATGGATCGGGTATTCATCGGCTGCCATAGCGCCTGCACATTGAACCCGCTGCGTTCGAACAGGCGCTGGTACTGGCCGACGGCAACCAACACGATCAGGGCAATGACCGACAGGATCAGCATCAGGGGTTTGGGGCGGACAAGTCGACGCATTCAGGCAAACTCGGAAACAGGACGGGCGGATGAAACACCACGGCTGCCTGAATTAAAACCCTAATGGCCCGCGACCTTCTACCGCAACTACCGAACCTGTTGCTTTTCGAAGCGGTAGAACAGGTTCGGCTCGCTCACCATGTACAGCGTGCCTGCTTCGTCCATGGTGACGCCTTCGGCACGGGGAATGGTTTTCTTCAGGCCATTGAACCCTCCGAGCAAGGTCATGAAACTGACCTGCTCGCCCTTCTCGTCCAGTTCCAGCAACAAGTGAGAGTCGGCGGACAGCACCAGGGTGTGACCGGTGCGCGGATCGATGGCCAGGGCCGACAGGTTACGGACATCCAGTGCGTCGCTGGAGAGTTTCTGCTTGTCCCCCTTCAGGATCTGGCTGCCATCGCTTTTCCAGCTGAACAGCGCTGGTGGACGCTCTTCACCCAGCAGCAGTTGCTGGCGACGGGCATCCCAGACGACGGCTTCGAAGCCTTTATTCTGGTTTTTCGAGGGACCGAGATCGTACTTCGGGAAATTGGCGATGTTCAGCTCGCGCGTATCGGCATCGACCTTGACGATCGAGAGCAGGTGTTCGCGCTCATCGGTAATCGCCAGCAAACCATTGCCCATTACCGTCACCCCTTCCGGGTTGCTCCACCCCACCAGCGGCATTTTGCGCAACACGTCGCCTTGCAACGTCAGCTCGACCAGGAACGGGTTCTTGCCCATCACGGAGAACAGGGTTTTGGTCTGCGGGTCGTAAGACACGTCCGACGCTTCGTCCTTCTCCATGCCCGGCAGCAGTTTGGCGTCGATCACCGCCCGATAGTCCGGCAGCCAGACACTCTCTTTTCGTTCGGCAGGGCTTTCGAAGCGCTCCTTCACCCAGAGCACACCGCGATCATCCCAATGCATCGCAAACGCAAGGCCATAAGCGGCGACCGCCACCAGTAAAAGCCAGGAATACCAACGCATGACAAAGCGCGAGCGGCGGGCAGTTTTCAGCTTGGGCAGCGATTCGATGGCCATTCAGGGATGCGTTCCAGAAATTCAGGCTATGGGTAATAGCACATTGGGACAGGCTCAGATGCCATAAGCCCCGGAATTATCCAGACAAAATGTGAAAAAAACGGGAAATGGCCGGATTGCCCTGTGTGGGCAGCCAAGATCAAAAGATCGCAGCCTGCGGCAGGCTGCGGTTTTTTGCTTTTTAGAGAACGCTACTGGTAAAGCGGCTGACACCCGGCAATTCGAGCACCAGTTCGTCACCGACGTTCAGCGGGCCAACGCCCACCGGCGTGCCAGTGAGGATCACGTCACCGGCCTGCAGCGAGAAGCAGCCGGCCATGTACTGGATCATTGGCACGATCGGATTGAGCATGTCCTTGGTGTTGCCATCCTGGCGGACTTCACCATTGATGGTCAGGCGGATGCCGATGTCGGTCAGGTCGGTAAACGTGCTGCCAGCCACGAATGGCGCAATCACCGCCGCACCGTCAAAGCACTTGGCGATTTCCCACGGCAGGCCCTTGGCTTTAAGCTCGGCCTGCTTGTCGCGCAGGGTCAGGTCCAGGGCCGGGGCGAAGCCGGAGATGGCATCCAGCACTTCTTCGCGGCTCGGCTTGGTCGACAATGGCTTGCCGATCAGCACCGCTATTTCTGCTTCGTAATGCACCGAACCGCGCTCGGTCGGAATGCTGAAGCTGCCTTCCAGTGGCACCACGCAGCTGCCGGGCTTGATGAACAGCAGTGGTTCGGTGGGCACCGGGTTGTCCAGTTCCTTGGCGTGTTCGGCGTAGTTGCGGCCGATGCACACCACTTTCCCCAGCGGAAAATGAATACGCGTTCCGTCGACATACTGGTGCTGATAGCTCATTGACCGACTCCTGCTTCGTGCTCTTAAAATTCGAAGAATCAAACAGCGAAAATCTTGCCCGGGTTCATGATGCCGTTCGGGTCGAACACCGCCTTGACGGCTTTCATGTACTCGATCTCAACCGGTGAGCGGCTATAGGTCAAGTAGTCACGTTTGGTCATGCCCACGCCGTGTTCGGCGGAAATCGAACCGTTGTACTTCTCGACGGTTTCGAACACCCACTTGTTGACGGTGGCGCACTTGGCGAAGAACTCATCCTTGCTCAGGTTATCCGGCTTGAGGATGTTCAAGTGCAGGTTGCCGTCGCCGATGTGGCCGAACCAGACGATTTCGAAGTCCGGGTAGTGTTCGCCGACGATCGCGTCGATTTCCTTCAGGAACCCCGGGACTTTCGACACAGTGACCGAAATGTCGTTTTTGTACGGCGTCCAGTGGGAAATGGTTTCGGAGATGTACTCGCGCAGCTTCCAGAGGTTCTGCAACTGGGTTTCGCTCTGGCTCATCACGCCGTCCAGCACCCAGCCCTGCTCGACGCAGTGCTCGAAGGTTTCCAGGGCGTGGTTGGCTACTTCATCGGTGGTCGCTTCGAATTCCAGCAGCGCATAGAACGGGCAGTCGGATTCGAATGGCGCCGGCACATCGCCGCGTGCCATGACCTTGGCCAGGGCTTTGTCGGAAAAGAATTCGAAGGCAGTCAGGTCAAGTTTGCTCTGGAACGCGTGCAATACCGGCATGATCGAATCGAAATCGGCTGTACCGAGCACCATCGCGGTGAGGTTTTTCGGCGCACGGTCCAGACGCATGGTGGCTTCGACGACAAAACCCAGGGTGCCTTCAGCGCCGATGAACAGCTGACGCAGGTCGTAGCCGGTGGCGTTCTTGATCAGGTCTTTGTTCAGTTCCAGCAGATCGCCCTTGCCGGTGACGACTTTCATGCCGGCCACCCAGTTACGGGTCATGCCGTAGCGAATCACCTTGATCCCGCCGGCATTGGTGCCGATATTGCCACCTATCTGGCTGGAACCTGCCGAAGCGAAGTCCACCGGATAGTACAAACCGTGCTCTTCAGCCTTGTTCTGTAATTGTTCGGTAACCACGCCCGGCTGACAAACAACGGTGCGATCGGTGAGGTTCACGTCGAGAATCTGGTTCATGTAGTCGAAGGACACGACCACTTCGCCATTGGCCGCCACTGCTGCGGCAGAAAGCCCGGTACGACCGCCGGACGGCACCAGCGCAACCTTGTGTTCATTGGCCCAACGGACAATGGCCTGGACCTGCTCGATGGTCTTGGGGAACACAATGGCCGTCGGGGCCGGGGCGAAATGTTTGGTCCAATCCTTGCCGTAAGCGTTCAGGGAGTCGGCGTCGGTCAGCACCTTGCCAGGCTCAACCAGGGTCTTCAGCTCATCAATCAGCGCAGGATTGGTCATCGACAGAACTCTCGAACAATTCATGGTCATCCTGAGTACGCTTCACGTCGCAGAATGAGTGTTAGCAGGTCGCATATGCTAGCATACCGACCCCGCAGGATAGTGCCCAAAGGCTGTTCTGCGGCGACGGCTTTCCTGCCGTCCGGGTCAGCTCTGGCTGCTCCCTTCCCTGCCATTTTTTCTCCGGGACACAGGTTTACGCAGATGAGCAAGACTTCTCTCGATAAGAGCAAGATCAAGTTCCTTCTTCTCGAAGGCGTCCACCAATCGGCTGTCGACGTCCTCAAGGCGGCGGGCTACACCAGCATCGAGTACCTCACAGGTTCTCTGCCGGACGCCCAGCTGAAGGAAAAGATCGCTGATGCTCACTTCATCGGCATTCGCTCCCGCACTCAACTGACCGAAGAGATCTTCGATCACGCGAAGAAACTGGTGGCTGTCGGCTGTTTCTGCATCGGCACCAACCAGGTCGACCTCAACGCGGCTCGCGAACGCGGTATCGCGGTATTCAACGCGCCGTACTCCAACACTCGCTCCGTTGCCGAGCTGGTGCTGGCCGAGGCGATTCTGTTGCTGCGCGGCATCCCTGAGAAGAACGCTTCCTGCCACCGTGGCGGCTGGATCAAAAGCGCAGCCAACTCCTTCGAAATCCGCGGTAAAAAGCTGGGTATCGTCGGTTACGGCTCGATCGGCACTCAACTGTCGGTCCTGGCGGAAGGCCTGGGCATGCAGGTTTACTTCTACGACACCGTGACCAAGCTGCCATTGGGCAACGCCACCCAGGTCGGCAACCTGCACGAGCTGTTGGGCATGTCCGACATCGTCACCCTGCACGTTCCGGAAACCGCTGCCACCCAGTGGATGATCGGCGAGAAGGAAATCCGCGCCATCAAGAAGGGCGGCATCCTGATCAACGCCGCGCGCGGCACCGTGGTCGAACTGGACGCCCTGGCGGACGCGATCAAGGACAAGCACCTGATCGGCGCGGCCATCGACGTATTCCCGGTGGAGCCACGCTCCAACGAAGAAGAGTTCGAAAGCCCGCTGCGTGGCCTGGACAACGTGATCCTGACCCCGCACATCGGTGGTTCTACCGCTGAAGCGCAGGCCAACATCGGCCTGGAAGTGGCGGAAAAACTGGTCAAGTACAGCGACAACGGTACGTCGGTATCGTCCGTGAACTTCCCGGAAGTGGCCTTGCCGGCTCACCCTGGCAAGCACCGTCTGCTGCACATCCACGAAAACATTCCGGGTGTGATGAGCGAGATCAACAAGGTCTTCGCCGAAAACGGCATCAACATTTCCGGTCAGTTCCTGCAGACCAACGAGAAAGTCGGCTACGTCGTGATCGACGTGGATGCCGATTACTCGGAAATGGCGCAAGAGAAGCTGCAGCACATCAACGGCACCATTCGTTGCCGCGTGTTGTTCTGATCGCGACTTGAGCGACAAAAAAGGGAGCTCCTCGGAGCTCCCTTTTTTACGGCTGCTTTTTCATCGCTGTGGAAAAGCTACTTCACCGTCACGGTGATTTTCTTCGACACGATCGGCGGATCGAACGGCATGTGACCGCTGTCGCCCAGTTCGAGCTGCAAGGTGTGCTTGCCCGGTGCCAGTTTGATTTCAGCGTGAGTCTGCGCTTTGCCAAAGTGCATGTGATTGGCATCGTTTGGAATCGGAGCGCCGGCAGCCGGTAGTTTGTCGACATCGATCAGCAGATGGTGGTGCCCAGTGTTTTTGGTGGTGTCGCCCGCTGGTGCCAGTGCGATTTCCTTGACGCCGAAATTCACTGTAAAGGTTTGCGCGACCGTGGCTCCGTCCGCAGGAGATACGATGAACACTTCTGCCCCCTTCGGAGCCGGGGTGGCGGCACCGGCCAGCACCGAAACACCCATCAGCACACCAGCCAATGCTGCTCGTGACATAAAGCTTTTCATTCTCTTCTCCAGTTTTTCCGTAAAATTCGCTCGACCGTGAACAACTTAACGGCCATTCGTTGTCGAAGGCACTCAATAACCATAGCAAAGCGAGCCTGAACAGCGCGTCGCGATAGATAAATGAATTCAAAGGAGTGACCATGCGCTTTTTGCCTGGCCTGATCTGCCTGCTACCCCTTTTGAGCCCTTTGGCTCATGCCGAACTGATGGACGATGTAAACGACCGCGGCGAATTGCGCATTGCTCTTGAGGCTAATACACCGCCCTTCAATTTCAAGGATGACGGCAAACTGACCGGGTTCGAGGTCGAGTTGGGTCAACTGCTGGCCAATGAGCTGGATGTACGGGCCGACTTCGTCGTCACCGATTCCGACGATCTGATGACCGGCGTCGAAAGCGGCAAATACGACGTTGCCATCAATCACATAGCACTGACCCCGGACCTGAAGGATCGTTTCGACTTCAGCGAACCTTACATTCACACCAACGCACAATTGATCGCGCAGAAAGAAGAGCAACCGCGATCAATCCTGTTGGTGCAGTCGCTGACGGAACAAAAACCGAAGGCCACCCCTGTGAGCCTGGCGATTCCGTTTCAGAAGGGTAATCCGGCGTTTCATGCCAGCCTTGAGAATGCAATGCAGCGGATCAAGGCCGATGGCCGGCTGGAGGCGCTGGAGCAAAAGTGGTTTGGGGCAGATGCGGGTGTGGCGCCGAAACCTTGATTCGGGCGAATGAGTAACCCTGCGGGCTGTTACTTCAGGGTTGCCAGGGCCTGCGCCGCTTGCGGCAACTCCAGCTCGCTGAAGACTTGCACACCATGGCGCTTGAGCAGCGCGGCGGTCACGCCCTCACCGCTGACCTTCACTCCACTGAACGTCCCGTCATAGGTCAGCAGATTCCCGCAAGACGGGCTGTTGGCCTTGAGCACGGCAATCCGGATGCCGTGCTGTTGCACCAGCTCCAGCGCCTGAGAAGCCCCCGATAGAAACTCGGCACTGACGTCCTCGCCCTCGGTGGTGATGACCGATGCAAGGCCATCAAGCACTTCACCGCCCTGCCCGCCGGGAATTTCCGCCGCAGCCCTGGGTGTCGGCAACCCGCCGGCGACTTCCGGACACAACGGCACCACCCGGCCCTCGGCAATCCACTGTTCCAACAGATCGAACGGCCCGCTGGCCCCGCCGTCGTAACGGACGCGGTGACCGAGCAAACAGCGGCTTACCAGAATTTTTTGCATGATTAGAACGGCTCGTTGCCACGACGGCGGAACCAGCCCGTCAAGGACAGGCGTTCTCGGGTCGCGGGCAGGACTTCGTGGGGCACGTCGCCCGACAGGAACACCACCAGGCATCCGCCGGTGGGCACCACATCGTGCTCGACGCCTTCGTCCAGGTACATGCGCAACTGACCGCCATGCTCGGGCAGCCAGGCGTCGTTGAGGTAGATCACCGCCGAGACCATGCGCCGGTCGTCGTCACGGAAACGGTCGACATGCTTGAGGTAGAAAGCGCCGGGCGGGTATAGGGCGAAATGGCTTTCGAAATCTTCCAGGCCCAGGAACAAACCACGATTCATCGCCTCACGCAGGCTGTCCATCAACCCCAGGTAGCTGTCGCAGGACTCGGCCTGGCCGGGTTCGAGCCACTGGATATGGTCGCCGCGAATGCCCTCGCGAATCTCCGAAAACGCCCCGCGCCCCACGGCGGCCGGGGCGAGCTCACCCTCGGCGGCACGTTTACGACATTCGGCGGCCAGCGCCCGGGTCAGGTCCAGGGGCAGGAAAATATTCTGCTGCGACCAGCCGTGTTCGGCCAGGTCGTCGACGATACGTAACAGCAGTGGATGATCAGAGGGTATGTGCATGGCGCGCATAGTATTCCTGTGCCCGCAAATCCGACAGAGCCACGCAGCGGAGGATTGGTCGGATAAGGTACTCAACCTGATACGAATTCTCGACAAGTACGAATGCCGCACGGAGAATAGTCGCCTGCTGACAGGAGTCCCTATGCGTCGCTTGCTTTTCTCACTGTTGATGTTCTGCGTTTTGCCCGCCTGGGCGGACGGCCACGACCAGTTGTACAAGGTCGCCGGTTGGCCAGAACAACGCGCGCATTTCAACGATGCTCTCTCGGCCGCTCAGCAGCGCTATCAGAACAGCTTGCCACCGGCAGTGTTCCAGGCCCTGGTCGACAACAGCAATCTGCGGTTCGCCCCCAAGGCCATGGACCAGCGCGCCGAAGCGCAACTGCGCAAGAAGCTCGCCGACCCGAAACCTGCGCTGACCTTCTTTCAATCGCCCCTGGGCAAGAAAATCGTCGCCGCCGAACTGCTGGCGACCCGTCGCGATCAATTGGCGAAAAACGCCAAGGGCTTGCCGAAGATGCAAGCCAGCGATACCCGTCAACTGATCATCGGCCACCTGGCCCAGGCCCTGCCCGCCCGCGAGGCCGGCGCTGAAGTCAGCCTGGCGATCGCAGGCGTCGCGGCCGACAGCCTGAGTTCGATGATCCCCGGCCTGCTCGGCAACGGTCAGGCTCAAGGCATGTTGAACGGTCAGCGCCAGCGCCTGATGGAGCAGATCGGCGCCGACCTGAACAACACGCTGCTGTATGTCTATCGCGACCTGTCGGATGACGAACTGGAAGAGTTTTCGACCTTTGCCGAGTCCTCTGAAGGCAAGGCTTATTACCAAGCGGCATTGGCGGCGATTCGGGCGGGGTTGGCAGTGGGGCAAAGTACGTCGAGCCTGACCCAGTAATTTTTGGCGTCCGTGAAATGGCCCGCGAAGACTATCGAAATGTCACCGCCGATCCCGACTCATGCGCTTGGTCAAAAACCCGAAATACTCCTGCCGCAGCCCCGGCGACTCATTCGCCAGATGATGCCGCGCCTCAGGCAGCATCAACACCTGGGGCCGATCGAACTTGCCTCGCAGCACTTCAAGGTTGTGCTCCCAATCCACGGTCATGTCCGCCTGCCCCTGCACGATCAGCGGCCGCCGCGGGCTGCTCGGTGCCGCTTCGATACGCTTGATCCACCGTCCCAGCGCACCGACCCAGGCCGTTGGCAGACGCAGCGGTTGCAGCGGATCGGCCTGCAGGAACGCGAGGAAGTCAGGGTCGTTGGAATTCTCGCTGAAGCGCCGGGCGATGCCTTTGACAAACGGCTTGAGCAGGTAATAACTGAGCCGCGACCAACCCCAGGCTCGCGGCCGCACCAAGGGCGACAGCAGAATCACTTGCCCCTGGGCCGGGCTGCTCGCACCTTGATTGAGTACATGGTCGATCACAATCGCCCCGCCGGTGCTTTGCCCGCACAAGTGCCAGGGCTGCGGAAGGCCCAACGACTGCGCCTCGGCCAGCAGGCCTTGCAGGGCGCTCTGGTACTCGGCGAAGTCCTTGATACTCGCCCGTTCGCCACTGGACAAGCCATGCCCCGGCAGGTCGCAGGCGATTACCGCAAACCCTTGGTCCAGCGCCCACTCAATCACATGCCGGTAGAGCCCGGTGTGATCGTAGAAGCCGTGAAATAGAAACAGCGTCGCCTTCGCCCGCTCGGGCCACCAGAGCTGGCTGACCACTTCATAACCATCGATCTCGAAACGCCCCAAGCCACGGCGCAGGGTCCGCTGTGGAAAATCCAGCCCGTAAAAACGCTGATAGGCCATGGCCTCCGTCGACAGCGGCCGCCACTCGGCCAACGGCCGCAGGCTGGCACGCAAATGATCGGGGTCGAAAGTGGCAGACATGGGCTATTCCAGAGCGCTAAACGGACTTTATCGGCCTGCGATATTCATCTGTCGCAGCAAGCATGGCAAGCTAGCCGACCTTCGAGGATTGAAACCCATGCGCCCGGCCTATCGCACCACACTGCTTGCCAGCCTGCTCGCCCTTGTGTGTGCCAGTGTGCTGTGGGCCGCTTACGACTGGTTTCAGGGACGCTACCTGCGAGCCTTCAGTTCGCACACCGCCGTGTTCTCCGGCGACCCGTTGCGCCTGCCCGACGAACTCGCCGGCCCCGGCGCCATTCGCCTGGTGCACTTCTGGGACCCGGCCTGCCCATGCAATGTCGGCAACCAACAACACCTGACTGAACTGGTTGAGCAATATGTACCGCAGGGCGTCGAGTTCTATACGGTACAAAAGCCCGGCAGTCACGGCCAGTTGCCCGGCACCTTGAGCCGCCTGAAAACCCTCGCTGTCCTGCCTGGCTCCGAACAGATTCCCGCCAGTCCGGCAGTGGCGATATGGGACCGCGACGGCAAGCTGGCATATTTCGGCCCGTACAGCGAAGGCCTGACCTGCAATTCGAGCAACAGTTTTATCGAGCCTATCCTGCAAGCGCTGAACGCAGGCAGGGCGGTGAACGCCACCCATACGATGGCGGTGGGTTGCTACTGCCCGTGGCCCGCGGTGGCGAAGTAAGGCATTCCTGACTTTTCCAGGACCGCGATGCCCGGCACAGGAGGTCTGTGCTACACGTTTGCAGCCCACACGGGCGGCAATCCCGAAAGAACAAGGAGCCACCATGAAACGCGTCCTGACCGTACTTGCCTTGCTGATCGTCGCGCTCGCCGCCGGGGGCGGCTGGTATGTGTACAGCAAACAACCGACGCGCCAGGGCCAGGTGGCGTTGCAGCATCTGCAAGGCTCAGTGACCGTGCGCTACGACGAGCGCGGCGTGCCGCATATCCGCGCCGAAAACGAAACCGACCTCTACCGCGCCCTCGGCTACGTGCAGGCCCAGGACCGACTATTCCAGATGGAAGCCGTGCGGCGCCTGGCCCGTGGTGAGCTGGCCGAAGTCCTCGGCCCGAAACTGCTCGACACCGACAAACTGTTTCGCAGCCTGCGCATCCGCGAACGTGCTGACAGTTACGTGGCCGCGCTGGATCGTGAGTCGCCGGCGTGGAAGGCCCTGCAAGCCTATCTGGACGGCATCAATCAATATCAGGACAGCCACGCCGCGCCAGTAGAGTTCGACGTGCTGGGAATCCCCAAGCGCCCTTTCACCGCCGAAGACAGCATCAGCATCGCCGGCTACATGGCCTACAGCTTTGCCGCGGCGTTTCGCACCGAACCCTTGCTGACTTACGTGCGTGACCAACTGGGCGCCGATTACCTGAACATCTTCGACCTCGACTGGCAGCCCAAGGGCCTGCTGGCCAAAAGGCGCCCCAGCCCCGCGCCGGTCCTCGCCGCCAGTGACTGGAAAGACCTGAACGCCCTTGCCCGTCTGAGTGAGCAGGCTCTGGCCGACCACGGCCTGCCGCAATTCGAAGGCAGCAACGCCTGGGTGATTTCCGGCAACCGCAGCAAAAGCGGCAAGCCGCTGCTGGCCGGTGACCCGCACATACGCTTCTCGGTGCCGTCAGTGTGGTACGAGGCGCACCTGTCGGCGCCAGGCTTCGAGCTGTATGGCTACCATCAGGCGCTGGTGCCGTTTGCATTTCTCGGCCACAACCTGGACTTCGGCTGGAGCCTGACGATGTTCCAGAACGACGATCTGGACCTGATCGCCGAGAAGGTCAACCCGGACAACCCGGACCAGGTCTGGTATCGCGGCAAGTGGGTGGACATGGTCACCACCGAACAACAGATCGCAGTGAAAGGCCAGTCACCGGTCACATTGACGCTGCGCCAGTCGCCCCATGGCCCGATCGTCAACGATGCGCTTGGCACTGCCGCCGGCAAGACGCCGGTTGCCATGTGGTGGGCGTTCCTCGAAACCCCGAATCCGATCCTCGACGGTTTCTACCAGCTCAACCGCGCCGACACCCTGGCCAAGGCCCGCGCCGCGGCCGCCAAGGTTCAGGCACCGGGGCTGAACATCGTCTACGCCAACGCCAAGGGCGACATCGGCTGGTGGGCCTCGGCGTTGCTGCCCAAGCGTCCGGCCGGGGTGAAGCCCGGTTTCATCCTCGACGGCAGCACCCCTCAGGCGGACAAGGAAGGTTTTTACCCGTTCAGTGCCAACCCGCAGGAAGAGAACCCGGCGCGGGGCTACATCGTCTCGGCCAACTTCCAACCGGTGTCGCCGACCGGCATGGAAATTCCCGGCTACTACAACCTCGCCGATCGCGGGCAGCAGCTCAATCGCCAGCTCAGCGACAAGAACGTGAAGTGGGACAACGCGGCCAACCAGAAGCTGCAACTGGGTACCACCACCGCCTACGGGCCGCGCTTGCTGGCGCCTTTGCTGCCGGTACTGCGTGAAGTGGTGAGCGATCCGGCCGAACTCAAACTGGTGGAGCAACTGGCGCAGTGGAGCGGCGATTACCCGCTGGACTCCATCAGCGCCACCCTGTTCAACCAGTTCCTGTTCAACCTCGCCGACGCGGCGCTGCGCGATGAACTGGGCAATGACTTCTTCGAAACGCTGCTCCCGACCCGGGTGATCGATGCCGCGCTGCCGCGCCTGGCGGCCTCCGCCGACTCGCCGTGGTGGGACAACCGCAACACCCCTGGCAAGGAAACCCGCGCCGATACGGTCAAGGTGGCCTGGCAAGCGAGCATGGCTCATCTCAAAGCCACCCTTGGCGCCGATTCCGCGCAATGGCAGTGGGGCAAGGCGCACACCCTGACCCACGGCCATCCGCTGGGGATGCAAAAGCCCCTGGACCAGATTTTCAACGTTGGCCCATTCGCGGCCCCCGGCACCCACGAAGTACCGAACAACCTCTCGGCCAAGATCGGCCCGGCGCCGTGGCCCGTGACCTACGGCCCGTCGACCCGGCGGCTGATCGACTTCGCCGACCCGGCCCACAGCCTGACCATCAACCCGGTGGGCCAGAGCGGCGTGCCGTTCGACAGCCATTATGCCGACCAAGCCGAGGCGTATATCGAAGGGGTTTATTACCAGGCGAATTTCAATGAGGAAGAAGTGATGGCCAATACCCGCAGCACCTTGAAGCTGTTGCCGGCGCGGTAGATTTTTTCTGGCCGGGCTGACGCCTTCGCCGCAAAACTCTGGGCCATAAAGTCAAAAGATCGCAGCCTGCGGCAACTCTTACGGGATTCACATTCCACTGTAGGAGCTGCCGCAGGTTGCGATCTTTTGATCGGCAGCAGTTTTAAGCCGCTTCCGGTGCCTGCGCCCGACGTACGTCCGGTTGTTTCCAGGAGTCGGCAGCGGCTTCCTCGATGGCTTGCTGGATCGCACGCTTGCGGCTTTCTTCGGCGCGACGGCTGAAGAACCAGACCAGGAAGGTCACCAGCGACACCGCCAGCAGAATCAGGCTGGCCACGGCATTGATCTCAGGCTTCACGCCCAAACGCACCGCCGAGAACACTTCCATCGGCAGGGTCGTCGACCCTGGCCCCGAAACAAAGCTCGCCAACACCAAATCATCCAGCGACAAGGCAAACGACATCATGCCGCCGGCCGCCAGTGACGGCGCGATCATCGGGATGGTGATCAGGAAGAACACTTTCCATGGCCGCGCACCGAGGTCCATGGCCGCTTCTTCGATGGACAAATCCAATTCACGCAAGCGCGCCGACACCACCACCGCCACATAGGCTGCACAGAATGTGGTGTGAGCGATCCAGATGGTGACGATGCCGCGCTCCTGCGGCCAGCCGATCATCTGCGCCATGGCCACGAACAGCAGCAACAGCGACAGACCGGTGATCACTTCCGGCATCACCAGCGGCGCCGTCACCAGGCCGCCAAACAGTGTGCGGCCCTTGAAGCGGGTGATGCGGGTCAGCACGAACGCCGCCAGCGTCCCCAATGCCACCGCCGCTATCGCCGTGTAGCAAGCGATTTCCAGCGAGCGCACCACTGAGCCCATCAGTTGCGTGTTGTCGAGCAGGCCGACGTACCACTTCACCGACCAGCCGCCCCACACCGTTACCAGTTTCGAGGCGTTGAACGAGTAGATCACCAGGATCAGCATTGGCGCGTAGATGAACAGCAGACCCAGCACCAGCATCAGGTTCGAGAAACGGAAGCGCTTCATTCTTTACCCTCCATTTCCTTGGCCTGACTGCGGTTGAACAGGATGATCGGCACAATCAGGATTGCCAGCATCACCACCGCCAGGGCAGACGCCACCGGCCAGTCGCGGTTGTTGAAGAACTCTTGCCAGAGCACTTTACCGATCATCAGGGTTTCCGGACCACCGAGCAGTTCCGGGATCACGAACTCCCCCACCACCGGGATGAACACCAGCATGCAGCCGGCGATAATGCCGTTTTTCGACAGCGGCACGGTGATCTTCCAGAAGCTGTTGAAGTTGCTCGAACCGAGGTCCGATGCGGCTTCCAGCAGGCTGTGATCGTGTTTCACCAGGTTGGCGTAGAGCGGCAGGATCATGAACGGCAGATAGGAGTAAACAACCCCGATATAAACCGCCAGGTTGGTATTGAGGATCTGCAACGGCTCGTCGATCCAGCCCATGCTCATCAGAAAACCATTGAGCAGCCCGTTGTTGCTGAGGATGCCCATCCACGCATACACGCGGATCAGGATCGCGGTCCAGGTCGGCATCATGATCAGCAGCACCAGCACCGTTTGCAGCTCTTTGCGGGCGGTGGCAATGCCATAGGCCATCGGGTAGCCGATCAGCAGACAGAGGATGGTGCTGAACAGCGCCATCTTCAGCGAGCCTAGGTAAGCGGCGATGTACAACTCGTCATCGCCCAGCATCGCGTAGTTGGCCAGGTTGAGCAGCACCTGCAGTTTCTGGTCAACGAAGGTGTAGATCTCGGTGTACGGCGGAATGGCCACGTCGGCTTCAGCGAAGCTGATCTTCAGGACGATGAAGAACGGCAGCATGAAGAACATGAACAGCCAGATGAACGGAACCCCGATGACCAGCTGACGGCCACCGGGAAGTATTCGATTGAGCCGGCGTTTGAGTTTGCGCATGTTCATGAGCGAAGTACCACGCCGCTGTCGTCTTCCCACCACACGTAAACCTGGTCACCCCAGGTCGGGCGCTGGCCACGGCGCTCGGCGTTGGCGACGAAGGACTGCACCAGCTTGCCGCTCGGCAGTTCGACGTAGAACACCGAATGGCCGCCGAGGTAGGCGATGTCGTGCACCTTGCCGCTGGACCAGTTGTGTTCGCAGGTCGGCATTTCGGCCGTCACCAGCAGTTTTTCCGGACGGATCGCATAGGTAACGGACTTGTCCTGCACCGAGGTGCTGATGCCGTGACCCACGTAAATGTTGCGGTCCAGATCCTTGCAGGTGATCAGTGCATGGCCCTCGGCGTCGTCCACCACTTCACCTTCGAAGATGTTGACGTTGCCGATGAATTCGCAGACCAGGCGGCTGGTCGGGGTTTCGTAGATGTCGATCGGGCTGCCGATCTGGGCGATCCAGCCCAGGTGCATGATCGCGATGCGCTCGGCCATGGTCATGGCCTCTTCCTGGTCGTGGGTCACCATGACGCAGGTTACGCCGACGCGTTCGATGATCTCGACCAGTTCCAGCTGCATTTGCGAACGCAGCTTCTTGTCCAGCGCGCCCATCGGTTCGTCGAGCAACAACAGCTTCGGCCGCTTGGCCAACGAACGCGCCAGGGCCACGCGCTGACGCTGACCACCGGACAGCTGATGCGGTTTGCGCTTGGCGTACTCGCTCATCTGCACCAGCTTGAGCATCTCGGCCACGCGGGCATCGACCTCGGCCGTCGGGATCTTGTCCTGCTTGAGGCCGAAGGCGATGTTCTGCGCCACGGTCATGTGCGGGAACAACGCATAGGACTGGAACATCATGTTGATCGGCCGCTCGTACGGCGGCATGTCAGTGATGTCTACACCATCGAGGAAAATGCGCCCCTCCGTGGGCCGTTCGAAACCTGCCAGCATCCGCAGCAAGGTGGATTTGCCCGAACCCGAGCCGCCGAGCAAGGCGAAGATTTCGCCTTTCTTGATTTCCAGGGACACGTCGTCCACGGCAATCGTCTCGTCGAACTTTTTGGTGACCCGGTCGATTTTGACCAACACCTGTTTAGGTGATTGGTCGCCCTCGAGGGCTTTCTTATAGGCGCCGGAGGCAACTGCCATTTACGAAACTCCCAACAGAATTTGCAGTTCGCTCAACGTGGCGAACCTGGATAGTTTGACGCTATTTGCCCGACTTGACCTTGGTCCAGCTGCGCGTCATCAAACGTTGAATGTTCGGCGGTAACTCGATGGACACGTACATCTTGTCGAGGACCGCTTGCGGCGGATAAACCGACGCGTCGGTGCGTATGGATTGTTCCATCAGTTTGTCCGACCCAGGGTTTGGGTTGGCGTAGCCCACGGTATCGCTGACCTTGGCGATCACCTCAGGCTTGAGCAAATAGTTGATGAAGGCGTGGGCTTCCTTGACGTTGGCCGCATCCTTGGGGATCGCCAGCATGTCAAACCAGAGCGCGCCACCCTCTTTTGGAATCGAGTAGGCGATGTTTATGCCTTTACCGGCTTCAGCCGCGCGGGCCTTGGCCTGGAACATATCGCCGGAAAAACCGATTGCAACGCAGATATCGCCGTTGGCCAGGTCCGCGATGTATTTGGATGAGTGGAAGTACGTCACATAAGGCCGCACCGCCAGCAATTTAGCCTCGGCCTTTTTGTAGTCTTCGGGGTTGGTGCTATTGGCGTTCAGGCCCATGTAATTGAGGACCGTGGGCATCATTTCATCGGCGGAGTCGAGGAACGCGACGCCGCAGCTGTGCAGCTTCTTGATGTTTTGCGGCTCGAACACCACATCCCAGGAGTCGATCTTGTCGAGCCCCAGCACAGCCTTGATCTTGTCGACGTTGTAACCGATGCCGTTGGTGCCCCACAGATATGGCACGGCATATTGGTTACCCGGATCGTTCTGCTCCAGGCGCTTGAGCAACACCGGGTCGAGGTTGGAATAGTTGCCTAGCTTAGACTTGTCGAGCTTCTGGAAAGCGCCGGCCTTGATCTGCTTGCCAAGGAAATGGTTGGACGGCACGACCACGTCGTAACCGGTACGCCCGGCCAGCAATTTGCCTTCCAGGGTTTCGTTGGAATCGAATACGTCGTAAATCGGCTTGATACCGGCGTCTTTCTGAAAGTCGGCCAGGGTGGTCTCACCGATGTAGTCCGACCAGTTATAAATATGCACCGTGCCGGTGGCCTGGGCACTGACGGCAAGCGTCAGCCCGGCGCCGACCAGCAGGGCATTGCGCAACAAAGAAAAAACAGGCAAGTGGAGGTCCTCTAAAATTAGTTGGGCCCAAGTTGCCCCGCGCTACATGACAGCCATGGCTGCCTGACAACAAAACCGGCGCGCAACTTACCCTCGAAAAACCGTTCCAGCAAACTTTATGAAGATCCTGTAGCAGCGGCCGCAGGCTGCGTTCAACTGCGAAGCAGTTGTGCTGTCGAAAAGCGGAGGTCCTTCGGACCTCAACGCAGCCTTCGGCAGCTGCTACAGGGTTTATTACTTATTTACCGGATTTGATCTTGGTCCAGCTGCGGGTCAGTTCACGCTGGGTGGCGGCTGGCAAATCAGCGATCGCATACAGCTTGGCCTGTACTTCAGGAGTCGGATAGATGCCCGGATCCGAAGTGATGTCCTTGCTCACATACTGGGTGGCTTCAGCATTACCGTTAGGGAAACGCACAGCGTTGGTGATGTCAGCCATTACTTTCGGTTGCAGCAGGTAGTTCATGAACTTGTAGGCCCCCTCGACGTTTTCCGCATCCTTGGGGATTGCGACCATGTCGTAGAAGCTGCCAGCGCCTTCTTTTGGAATGGCGTAGCTGACTTTCACCTTGTCACCGGCTTCGGCAGCACGGGACTTGGCTTGCTGGACGTCACCCGAATAGCCGACGGCTACGCAGATGTTGCCGTTGGCCAGGTCCGAGATGTACTTCGAGGAGTGGAAGTAGGTGATCGAAGGACGAATCTTGAGGAACAGCTCCTCGGCTTTCTTGATGTCTTCTTTCTTCTGGCTGTCGGTTGGCAGACCCAGGTAATGCAGGGCGACCGGCAGCATTTCGGTCGGCGAATCCAGGAAGCTCACGCCGCAGCCCTTGAGCTTGGCAATGTTTTCAGGCTTGAGCAGGGTGTCCCAGGAATCGATCGTGTCGACGCCCAGTGCTGCCTTGACTTTCTCAGGGTTGTAACCGATCCCGATCGAGCCCCACATGTAAGGGAAGGCATGTTTGTTGTCCGGGTCACTGACGGAAACCGCTTTAAGCAGTGATTTGTTCAGGTTGCCGTAGTTGGACAGCTTGGACTTGTCCAGCTCCCGGTAAACACCGGCCTTGATTTGCTTGGCGAGGAAGTTGTTCGACGGTACGACAACGTCGTAACCGGACTTGCCTGCCAGCAACTTGGCTTCCAGGGTTTCGTTGCTGTCGAATACGTCGTACACCACCTTGATCCCGGACTCTTTTTCGAAGTTCGCGATGGTGTCCGGTGCGATGTAATCGGACCAGTTGTACACGTGCAGCACTTTATCGTCGGCCTGAACGGCGCCCGCCATCACGCCCATCAGGGACATGGCGAGGAGGGTCTTGCCAGTTATCTTCATACCTAATGCCTTCATGGGTAATGCTCCAGTTTTTCTTTTTAACCACGTGCTCAGCAGCCTGTTACAGGGCATCCGAACAACCGTTAGTCTGGCAAGATCCAAGGCAGGCTTTCAAGGAAAGCCCCATCCTTTGTTTGCACTGAGCGAAGTGCAGACATTGCACCTCGCTCAGAGCCTAGCACTTAGCCCTGCAACGCACTCAGGGTCAGGTCCAGGCACTTGCGCGCCTTGGTCACCAACTCGTCGATTTCAGCCGGTGTAATCACCAGTGGCGGAGCAATGATCATGGTGTCGCCAACGGCGCGCATGATCAGGCCGTTGTCGAAGCAGAACTGCCGGCAGATCATGCCGACGCCCTTGCCTTCGTAACGCTTGCGAGTGGCCTTGTCCTGAACCAGCTCGATAGCCCCCAACAGACCGACCCCACGCACTTCCCCCACCAACGGGTGATCGTTCAGTTCCCGTAGACGCTTTTGCAAATAAGGTGCCGTTTCTGCCCGCACATGCTCGACAATTTTCTCATCGCGCAGGATGCGGATGTTTTCCAGCGCCACCGCCGCGGCCACCGGGTGCCCGGAATAGGTGAAACCGTGGTTGAAATCACCACCTTCGTTGAGCACCTCGACCACATCGTCATGCACGATCAGGCCACCCATCGGGATGTAGCCGGACGTCAGACCTTTGGCGATGGTCATCATGTGGGGCTTGAGGTCGTAGAAATCGGTACCGAACCACTCACCGGTACGACCGAAACCGCAGATCACCTCGTCGGCCACGAACAGGATGTCGTACTTGGCGAGGATTTCCTTGATGCGCGGCCAGTAGCTGTCTGGCGGAATGATCACGCCGCCGGCGCCCTGGATCGGCTCGGCAATAAAGGCACCGACGTTGTCGACGCCGATTTCCAGAATCTTCTCTTCCAGCTGATTGGCCGCCCAGATACCGAACTCTTGTGGCGTCATGTCACCGCCTTCACCGAACCAATACGGTTGGGCGATGTGGACGATGCCCGGGATCGGCAAATCGCCCTGTTCGTGCATGTACGTCATGCCACCCAGGCTCGCGCCGGCCACGGTGGAGCCGTGATAGCCGTTCTTGCGACTGATGATGACTTTCTTCTTCGGCTGGCCCTTGATCGCCCAGTAGTGGCGAACCATCCGCAGCATGGTGTCGTTGCCTTCAGAACCGGAACCGGTGAAGAACACATGATTCATGCCTTCAGGCGCGATTTCAGCGATGACCTTGGCCAGCTCCAGCACCGGCGGGTGAGCGGTCTGGAAGAACAGGTTGTAATAAGGCAGTTCGCGCATTTGCTTGGCGGCGGCATCGGCCAGTTCATCGCGACCATAGCCGATCGCGACGCACCACAGACCGGCCATGCCGTCGAGGATCTTGTTGCCTTCGCTGTCCCAGAGGTAAACACCCTTGGCATTGGTGATGATCCGCGGGCCTTTCTCTTTCAGCTGCTTGAAGTCGCTGAACGGGGCCAGGTGGTGATCATTGCTCAGGGTTTGCCATGCACGGGTTTGCGGGTTGTTGCTGGTCATGCGAATTCTCCTTGGATTGCAGTGACGGCGCGACGTCAGAGGGCAATCACGCCCCTTGTCGCGCCCGGCGCATCAGACGGCGAAGAGCAGGAACTCCCGCTCCCACGAACTGATCACGCGCTTGAAGTTTTCATGCTCGGCCCGCTTGACCGCGACGTAGCCTGTGATGAATTTCTTGCCCAGATACTTTTCGATGGTCTTGCTGTTTTCCATACGATCCAGCGCGTCTTCGATGGTTAACGGCAGGCGCAGATTGCGCCGCTCGTAACCACGCCCCACCACCGGGGCACTCGGGTTATGCCCTTCGAGCATCCCGATCAGGCCGCACAACAGGCTGGCGGCGATGGCCAGGTAAGGGTTGGCGTCGGCACCCGGCAGACGGTTTTCCACCCGACGGTTCTGCGGCCCGGCATCCGGAACCCGCAGGCCCACGGTGCGGTTCTCTTCGCCCCACTCCACGTTCACCGGTGCCGAGGTATCCGGCAGGAAGCGGCGGAACGAATTGACGTTGGGCGCGAACAGCGGCAGCAACTCAGGGATGAATTTCTGCAAACCGCCGATGTGATGGAGGAACAGCTGGCTCATGGTCCCGTCTTCATTGGAGAAGACGTTTTTGCCGGTCTCGATGTCGATGATGCTCTGGTGCAAATGCATGGCACTGCCCGGCTCGCCAGTCATGGGCTTGGCCATGAAGGTCGCCGCCACGTTGTGCTTGAGTGCGGCTTCTCGCATGGTGCGTTTGAACACCAGAATCTGGTCGGCCAGGGACAGGGCATCGCCGTGACGGAAGTTGATTTCCATCTGCGCAGTGCCGTCCTCGTGGATCAACGTGTCGAGGTCCAGCTCCTGCAATTCGCACCAGTCGTAGACGTCTTCGAACAACGGGTCGAATTCGTTCGCCGCTTCAATGGAGAACGACTGGCGACCGGTTTCCGGACGGCCGGAACGGCCAATCGGCGGTTGCAACGGGTAGTCCGGGTCATCGCTGCGCTTGGTGAGGTAGAACTCCATTTCCGGCGCCACGATCGGCTGCCAGCCGTGGTCGGCGTAGAGTTTCAGTACCTTCTTGAGCACGTTGCGCGGCGACAGCTCGATCGGGTTGCCCTGCTTGTCGTAGGTGTCGTGGATCACGATGGCGGTGGGTTCGATGGCCCAGGGCACCAGGAACACGGCGTTCTGGTCGGGGCGGCAGACCATGTCGATGTCGGCCGGGTCGAGCAGTTCGTAATAGATGTCGTCTTCGACATAGTCGCCGGTCACGGTCTGTAACAGAACGCTTTCGGGCAGGCGCATGCCTTTTTCGGCGATGAACTTATTGGTCGGCGAGATCTTGCCCCGGGTGATGCCGGTCAGGTCGCCAATCATGCATTCGACTTCTGTGATCTTGTGGTCTTTCAACCAATCGGTGAGCTGGTCGAGGTTGTTACTCATAAATGCCTCTTAGGCTTGAGTTTCCTGACTTTTATAAGTCAGGCGTTGTTTGACGCATCGGCGTCGCGTTGTAATGCGCGCTTGCGGCAGGCATCGCCAAATGCCTGGAAAATCGCAAGGTAGTCAGGATTCAAGCTTACCTGCCATTCGGGATGCCATTGCACGCCTAAAGCAAAAGCCTTGCCTTCGATCACAGAGACCGCTTCGATCAGCCCATCGGGCGCCACAGCTTCCACACGAAGGCCCGGCGCCAGCCGCTCGACGCCCTGACCATGAATCGAGTTGACTTGAATGTCGCTCGCCAGGCCCAGCCCCGCAAGTACACCACCCGGCTGGACGTGTACCGGGTGACTGGGGGCGTACTGCCCTTCGAGCGGCAGGCTGTCGTCTTCACGGTGGTCCATGAAGGGACCGGCCTCGTGGACCTTCTGATGCAGGCTGCCACCGAACGCCACATTCATTTCCTGGAAGCCGCGGCAGATACCGAGCACGGGAACGCCAGCCTCGACAGCGGCGCGGATCAGCGGGAGAGTGGTGGCATCGCGTGCAGAATCATGAGCAGTACCCGGCGCGCTGGCCGGGCCGTTGTAGTGAAACGGTTCTATATTAGAAGGAGAGCCTGTAAAAAGAATGCCGTCCAGAGCGTCCAGAATATCGGACGGCGCCAGTCGATCTGCCAGGGATGGAAGAATCAACGGCAGGCCTTTGGCAGCTGAAGCCACGGCGCGTACGTATTTGTCGCCACTGATGTGATAAGCATGCAGACCGATCTGCTTTGAGCAGGCGGTGACGCCGATTAACGGCAGGCGAGACATGAAGCACCCCGGTATTATTGCTGTTATGGGTTTGAATCGAGCTTAGCCTTGTTCATTTTTTTACACAACACCCCCGTAAAAAATACAACACGGCCCGCTCAAGCCCGCGGGCGCCAAGACGTCAGAAGACAAAAATACGCCCCAAAGTGCCTCAAAAAAGCCTTTCGAGCGCTTTTTTAGGGCAAAAAAGGCCTCGCTTGACTTCGGCATGCCGTTCGGGTTGACTGGAATCTGAAAAGATCAATGATTGATATTTTTAACAACAAAGGTGTTGCATCATGTCGGTACCCCCGCGTGCCGTTCAGCTTAACGAAGCGAACGCGTTCCTTAAGGAACATCCTGAGGTTCTGTACGTTGACCTTCTGATTGCGGATATGAATGGTGTGGTGCGCGGCAAGCGCATCGAACGCACCAGCCTCCACAAGGTTTACGAGAAAGGCATCAACCTGCCGGCCTCTCTATTTGCTCTGGATATCAATGGCTCGACGGTGGAAAGCACCGGCCTGGGCCTGGACATCGGCGATGCTGACCGAATCTGCTATCCAATCCCCGACACCCTGTGCAATGAGCCCTGGCAGAAGCGCCCGACTGCGCAACTGCTGATGACCATGCACGAACTCGAAGGTGAACCTTTCTTCGCCGACCCGCGCGAAGTCCTGCGTCAAGTGGTGACCAAGTTCGATGAGATGGGCCTGACCATCTGCGCCGCGTTCGAACTGGAGTTCTACCTGATCGACCAGGAAAACGTGAACGGTCGCCCGCAACCGCCGCGCTCGCCGATCTCCGGCAAACGTCCGCACTCGACCCAGGTCTACCTGATCGACGATCTGGATGAATATGTCGACTGCCTCCAGGACATTCTGGAAGGTGCGAAAGAGCAAGGCATCCCTGCCGACGCGATCGTCAAGGAAAGCGCCCCGGCGCAGTTCGAAGTGAACCTGCACCACGTGGCCGACCCTATAAAGGCCTGCGACTACGCGGTGCTGCTCAAGCGTCTGATCAAAAACATCGCCTACGACCATGAGATGGACACCACCTTCATGGCCAAGCCTTATCCAGGCCAGGCGGGTAATGGTCTGCACGTCCACATCTCGATTCTTGATAAAGATGGCAAAAACATTTTTGCCAGCGAGGATCCCGAGCAGAACGCCGCACTGCGTCACGCGATCGGCGGTGTGCTCGAGACCCTGCCGGCGCAGATGGCTTTCCTCTGCCCGAACGTCAACTCCTACCGTCGTTTCGGCGCGCAGTTCTACGTGCCGAACTCGCCGTGCTGGGGCCTGGACAACCGCACCGTGGCGATTCGCGTACCAACCGGCTCCTCCGATGCCGTGCGCATTGAACACCGTGTGGCTGGCGCCGATGCCAACCCGTACCTGCTGATGGCCTCGGTCCTGGCCGGCGTGCACCACGGCCTGGTCAACAAGATCGAGCCGGGCGCGCCCGTGGAAGGCAACAGCTACGAGCAGAACGAGCAAAGCCTGCCGAACAACCTGCGCGATGCACTGCGCGAGCTGGACGACAGCGAAGTCATGGCCAAGTACATCGATCCGAAATACATCGATATCTTCGTCGCCTGTAAAGAGAGCGAGCTGGAGGAGTTCGAACACTCCATCTCCGACCTCGAGTACAACTGGTACCTGCATACCGTGTAAACGGTTGCCGTAAAAACAACGCCGCCGGCCTTACCGCCTGCGGCGTTTTTTTATGGCCAACCACTAAACATTGTGGCGAGGGGGCTTGCCCCCGTTGGGCTGCGTAGCAGCCCAAAAACGGCAATCTCGTTGTATCAGGGATACCGAGTTAGCTGGATTGGGGACTGCTGCGCACTCCAACGGGGTATGGATCATCTCTGCGCTCTGCGTACAATGCCCGCTGCCCTGCAGGAGACTTCAATGACCCGACTCGCCACCCCACGCAAACCCCGCGCACGCAGCCAGGCCCGGATCGACTCGATACTCGATGCCGCCCGCACGCTGCTGGCCGCCGAGGGCGTGGCCAGTCTGTCGATCTACAGCGTCGCTGAACGCGCAGAGATCCCGCCCTCCTCCGTCTACCACTTTTTCGCCAGCGTCCCGGCCCTGCTCGAAGCCCTGACCGCCGACGTCCACGCCGCGTTCCGTGCTTGCCTGCAAGCGCCCATCGACCACCACGCCCTCAACGGCTGGCGCGATCTGTCGCGACTGGTGGAGCAACGCATGCTCGACATCTACGACGAAGACGCCGCTGCCCGCCAACTCATCCTCGCCCAGCACGGTCTGACCGAAGTCACCCAGGCTGACCGCCAGCACGACATCGAACTCGGCGACCTGATGCACAAACTGTTCGACCATCACTTCGAGCTGCCAAGGCTGCCGACAGATGTCGATGTGTTTGCCCTGGCCATGGAGCTGGGAGATCGAGTGTATGCGCGCTCGGTGCAGCAACATGGGCAGATCACGCCGCGCATGGCTGAAGAAGGGATGCGGGTGTTTGATGCCTACCTCGGGCTGTATTTGCCGCCGTACCTGCCCAAGCGCGTAGCGCTTTAAAAAATCGCGGCCTTCGAATACACCACCACTACCACTGCACGCATAAAAAACCCCGAAGGGCTCACACCCTCCGGGGTTGTTGTTGGCGCACGCACTTACAACTTGGCGATCGACACCTCGGTGGATTTCACAAACGCGATCACTTCGCTGCCGACCACCAGTTCCAGCTCTTTCACCGAACGAGTGGTAATCACCGAAGTGACGATGCCGGAGGCAGTCTGCACGTCGATTTCCGAGAGGACGTCGCCGAGCACGATTTCCTTGATCGAGCCTTTGAACTGGTTACGAACGTTGATGGCTTTGATAGTCATGATGTTGATTCCTGTCGTTGGATGAGTTTTAACGTTATTGAGCCCAGCGCAATTGCGTGGGCAATGGTGAAACAGGTTCCGGTTCCGGCGGTTGGCCGGGTACCGACAGCACGCGGTTGAGCACTTCGGTTTCCAGCGCCGCCAGCCGATGGGAGCCGCGAACCCGAGGGCGCGGCAATTCGACTGCCAGGTCGAGGCCGACTTCGCCCTCTTCAATCAGAATCACCCGATCGGCAATCGCCACCGCCTCACTGACGTCGTGGGTCACCAGCAACACGGTGAAACCGTGCTTCTGCCAGAGCCGTTCAATCAGTTGCTGCATTTCAATACGGGTCAGGGCATCCAGTGCCCCCAGCGGTTCGTCGAGCAACAGCAGGCGCGGTTGATGGATCAGCGCGCGGGCCAGGGCCACGCGTTGCTTCTGGCCACCGGACAGTGCCGCCGGCCATTCGTGGGCGCGGTCCGCCAGGCCGACCGACTCCAACGCGTCCAGTGCTTGCGGCCGCCAGTTGCCCTTGAGCCCGAGACCGACGTTGTCGATGACCTTCTTCCACGGCAGCAACCGCGCTTCCTGGAACATCAGCCGGGTGTCTTCCCGGGCGGCACTCAGCGGCGCGGAGCCAGCAAACAACTCGCCAGCCGTAGGTTTGTCGAGACCGGCGAGCAAGCGCAGCAAGGTGCTTTTGCCGCAACCGCTGCGCCCGACCACCGCCACAAACTGCCCGGCAGGAATGTGCAGGTCGATTTCACGCAGCACTTGCCGCGAACCGAAGGTCTTTTGCAGCTTGCGCGCTGCCAGCGGGATTCCGCGCAGCAGGCGTGGAGGTTGTTGAGCCGTCATGCGGCACCTCCCTTGGCAACCTGATAGGCCGGATGCCAGCGCAGCCACACGCGTTCAAGTCCACGGGCCGCGAGATCAGCGAGTTTGCCGAGCACGGCATACAACAGAATCGCCAGTACCACTACGTCGGTCTGCAAGAATTCCCGGGCATTCATTGCCAGGTAGCCGATGCCGGCGTTGGCGGAGATGGTTTCGGCGACGATCAGGGTCAGCCACATGAAGCCCAGGGCAAAACGCACGCCGACCAGAATCGAAGGCAGCGCACCCGGCAGGATCACCTGACGGAACAGGCTGAAACCGGACAGGCCATAACTGCGGGACATTTCCACCAGCGCCGGATCGACGTTGCGGATGCCGTGGTACGTGTTGAGGTAGATCGGGAACAACGTGCCCAACGCCACCAGGAAAATCTTCGCCGACTCATCGATGCCGAACCACAGGATCACCAGCGGAATCAGCGCCAGGTGCGGTACGTTGCGGATCATCTGCACCGAACTGTCGAGCAGGCGTTCGCCCCACTTCGACAGGCCGGTGATAAAGCCCAGCGCCAGGCCAATGCCGCCGCCGATGGCGAACCCGAGTGCCGCGCGCCAGCCGCTGATAGCCAGGTGAGTCCAGATTTCACCGCTGCGGAACAGGCTCACACCGGCTTCGATCACCGCGATGGGCGCCGGCAGAATCCGCGTCGACAACCAGCCCTCCGACACCGACAACTGCCATACCGCCAGCAACAGAATCGGCAACACCCAGGGTGCGAGGCTGTGGATAGTTTTCTTCATGGCCACGCCTCAGCTCTGGGACGCGGCTTTGGGAAGAATGTCGTTGGCCACCATCTCGCCGAACGGGCTGACGTAACCGGCGCTTTTCGGCAGTTCCGGGCGCTCGATGTCCAGGTGCGGGAACAGCAACTCGGCCACCCGATAGGATTCTTCCAGGTGTGGATAACCGGAGAAGATGAACGTATCGATGCCCAGATCGGCGTATTCCTTCACCCGAGCGGCCACGGTCGGACCATCGCCGACCAGCGCCGTACCGGCCCCGCCGCGCACCAGACCGACACCGGCCCAGAGGTTGGGACTGACTTCCAGGTTGTCGCGACTGCCGCCATGCAAAGCGGCCATGCGTTGCTGGCCGACCGAATCGAAACGCGCCAGAGAAGCCTGGGCGCGGGCAATGGTGTCATCGTCCAGATGAGAGATCAGTCGATCCGCCGCTTGCCACGCCTCGGCGTTGGTTTCGCGAACGATCACATGCAGGCGAATACCGAAACGCACGGTGCGCCCGAGCTTCGCGGCTTTGGCGCGAACCTGTGCGATTTTCTCGGCAACGGCGGCCGGTGGCTCACCCCAGGTCAGGACCATTTCGACCTGCTCCGCCGCCAGATCCTGCGCCGCTTCCGACGAGCCGCCGAAATACAGCGGCGGACGCGGTTGCTGGATCGGCGGATAGAGCAACTTGGCGCCCTTCACGCTGATGTGCTGACCGTCGTAATCGACGGTTTCGCCTTCCAGTACCCGGCGCCAGATGCGGGTGAATTCCACCGAGGCCTGATAGCGCTCTTCGTGACTGAGGAACAGACCGTCGCCGGCCAGTTCTTCCGGATCGCCACCGGTGACCAGGTTGAACAGCGCACGGCCGCCGGACAGACGATCCAGGGTCGCGGCCTGACGCGCCGCCACCGTCGGGGAAATGATCCCGGGGCGCAGGGCGACGAGGAATTTCAAACGCTGGGTCACCGGGATCAGCGAGGCAGCCACCAGCCACGAATCTTCGCAGGAGCGACCGGTGGGAATCAGCACCCCGCCGAAACCCAGACGATCCGCCGCTTGCGCGACTTGTTGCAAGTAACCGTGGTCGACGGCGCGAGCGCCTTCGGCGGTACCAAGGTAATGGCCGTCGCCGTGGGTAGGCAGGAACCAGAAGATATTGAGGCTCATGGAGTGGTCTCCTTGGGGAATCGAATTACGGCGCTTTGGCGACGGCTGCCGGTGGCGTCCAGATCACGTCCTTGATACTCAAGGGCTTGGGAATCAGCTTGAGCTGGTAGAAGCTGTCGGCGATTTTCTGTTGGGCGGCGACCACCTCAGGGGTCAGGAACAGCGCGCCGTAGCCCTGGCGCTTCACCGAAGTCAGGGTGATGTCCGCTGGCAGGCCGAGCAGTGGCGAAACCTGTCGGGTGACGTCCTCGGGGTTGGCCCGGGACCATTCACCGACCGCGCGCACTTCTTCCACCAGGGTTTTGATCACTTGAGGATTTTTCTGCGCATAAGGCTTGGTCGCCAGATAGAACTGATGGTTGTCGACGATGCCTTTGCCATCGCGCAAGGTGCGCGCTTGCAGTTGCTGTTCGGCGGCAGCCTGGTACGGGTCCCAGATCACCCAGGCATCGACGCTGCCGCGCTCGAATGCGGCGCGGGCATCGGCGGGCGGCAGGAACACGGTCTGGATATCGGTGTATTTGAGGCCGGCGTCTTCCAGCGCACGCACCAGCAGGTAGTGCACGTTCGAGCCTTTGTTGAGCACGACTTTCTTGCCCTTGAGTTCCTGCACCGATTTGATCGGCGAGCCCTTCGGCACCAGGATCGCTTCGCTGTGGGGCGCTGGCGGTTCATAAGCGACGTAGAGCAGATCGGCGCCCGCGGCCTGGGCGAAAACCGGAGGCGTTTCGCCGGTGACGCCGAAGTCGATGGAGCCGACGTTCAGGCCTTCAAGCAGTTGCGGGCCGCCGGGGAACTCCGTCCATTGCACGTCCACACCTTGGGCGGCGAGGCGTTTTTCCAGAGTGCCTTTGGCTTTGAGCAGCACCAGGGTGCCGTATTTCTGATAGCCGATTCGCAAAGTCTCGGCTTGGGCTTGAGTAATGACGCCGAAGGACACAGCCGCAGCAAACAGAGCGACCAGACCACGACGCAAAATGACAGGGCGCATGGCGCTCTCCTTTTTGCAGTTGGGTTTTGGCTGCACCTGCTTGCCCGTTAGCGGGCCAGTAAGGTGAGTACTTCAAATTCAGATGTTGCTTGAGGGCTGGCTTAAATGCTCCAGCGAGCACTCAACAAACGTTCGTTCAACAGGTTTGGATCGAGCGGCTTGGGCCGGCGAGCCATGGCGCTGTAGAACAGCTCCAGCGATTCACTCAGTCGTTGTGCAAGCTCGGGAGCCAACTGCGCCTGGGTGCTGCCTTCGCCGTAAGCGATCTGACTGTCTACGGCGAAAATCCCGTGGAGCATTTCCTGGGCCTTCAACGCCGACAGCACTGGCTTGAGCGCGTAATCCACCGCCAACATGTGGGCGATGCTGCCGCCGGTCGCCATGGGCAGAACCACTTTGTGGGCCAGAGCGCGCTCGGGCAGCAAATCCAGTACGGTTTTCAACGCGCCGGAGAACGAGGCTTTGTAAACCGGTGTGGCGATGAGCAGGCCGTCGGCGTTATCAATCTGTTGCAACAGATCGATCACCTTCGGGCTGTCGAAACGGGCATGCAGTAAATCTTCAGCCGGGAAGTCCCGTACCTGATAACTCACCACTTCCACACCTTGCTCTTGCAACCAGCGTTTGGCGCGCTCCAGCAACACCCCGGAACGGGAGCGTAGGCTGGGGCTGCCACCGAGTGAGACGACCAGCATTCAGACAATTCCTTGAGCGGTGTTGGCGATTCGCAGCTTGCGATCTCGCGTCGATGGAATGACCTTAACAGGTGATTCATATATCCATAAATCATATTTATTCATTTGGTTATATCTTAAGTGAATATGCTGTTTGTCTTTTTCCGGACAAAAAAACAGGCCGTCGAAACGGCCTGAAAATCCCCTGCTTTGGTAGACATGATCGTTCCCACGCTCTGCGTGGGAACGATCTTTTGACGTTAACGATTCGGCTGCGGCGTCAGGCGCAGGTACGGTTTCACCGCACGGTAACCCTTGGGAAAACGTCGCTGGATTTCATCTTCGTCCTTGAGCGACGGCACGATCACCACCTCATCACCGTCCTGCCAATTGGCCGGTGTGGCCACCTTGTAGTTGTCGGTGAGCTGCAGCGAATCGATTACCCGCAGAATCTCATTGAAGTTACGGCCGGTACTCGCCGGGTAAGTGATGGTCAGCCGGATCTTCTTGTTCGGATCGATCACGAACAACGAGCGCACGGTCAAAGTGTCGTTGGCATTCGGATGGATCAGGTCGTACAGGTCGGACACTTTACGGTCCGCATCGGCGAGGATCGGGAAATTGACGATGGCGTTCTGGGTTTCGTTGATGTCCTCGATCCACTTGTGATGCGAATCCACCGGGTCCACGGAAAGGGCAATGGCTTTGACGCCGCGCTGGGCGAATTCATCCTTGAGCCTGGCGGTGAAGCCCAGCTCGGTGGTGCACACCGGCGTAAAGTCTGCCGGATGGGAAAACAGCACGCCCCAGCTATCGCCCAGCCATTCGTGGAAACGGAGGGTGCCGGCGCTGGAATCCTGTTCGAAATCGGGGGCGATATCGCCAAGTCTGAGGCTCATGGTGCTGCTCCTGGTGAGTGCTTGTTGAGCTCAACTGTGCCTGCGTTCCAATTTAATTAAAAAGAATAAATATCAATTTATTTAGATCATAAAGAAATATTAAAGATCTGTTCACTGGACCTGATCCGCCATCGGGACGAACATCGATCCCAAGGTTCGAGAAGGCCTTGAGTTGTTGCAAAAAGGGAACTTCAAGGAGGGTTTACGGGGGTGAGCCCGCCTTGAAAACGCAAAAGCCCCGCCCGGCGTGATGCCGGGCGGGGCTTTTTTTCGTCGGTTATGCGAGCGCTATTACAACAGCGGGATCGAGTAGCTGACGATCAGACGGTTTTCGTCCTGGTCGCGCTGACCTGGGATGTCGTTGCGCCACATGGCGTTTTTCCAGGTGAGGCCCAGGTTTTTCAACGGACCTTCTTGTACTACGTACGCCAGGGTCAGGTCGCGTTCCCACTCGGAACGGCCAGTTGCGTTGACGCTAGTCTGAGCTGCCCCCACTTTACCGGTTGTGTCGATGTTATCGCCACGCAGATAAACCATGCCCGCAGTCAGGCCTGGGACGCCGACTTTGGCAAAATCGAACGCGTAGCGAGCTTGCCAGGTACGTTCGCCAGCACGGGCAAACTTGGCGATCTGGCTGTCGGTAGTCAGGTAAGCCGACGAGCCATCACCCTGGTTCAGCCAAGGGAAGTCGCTATTACCATTGCTGACCTGGTAACCGCCGCCGAAGGTGTGACCGGCAACCGAGTACAGGAAAAGACCGCTATACAGGTTATTGTCGACTTTACCTTTGGTAATGCCGGTTCCGTAGTCACCTGTAGTGAAATAGGCAGAGTCATGGCCGTTGGCGCCATCGTTACGGCTGTTGAAGTAACGGAAGTCAGACTTCAGCACACCTGGACCAATCGACCAGTTGTGAACCAGACCCAGGAAGTGCTGCTTGTAGAAATCTTCCAGGTTGCCGTAGTAGTACTGGGCGGTCAGGTCCTTGGTGATTTTGTAGTCGCCACCGCCATAGATGAACTTGTTGCTGTCACGACCGGCAGCAGTGTGAGCGTTGGCACCAGCGATCGACAACTCTTCGTTGTTGCTGGAGTTACGCCCCTTGGCGTGCTCGATCTGACCGCCGACCAGTGTCAGGTCTTTGATTTCGTTCGAGGTGATCTGACCGCCCTGGAAGGTTTGCGGCAGCAGACGACCGTCGTTGGTCACGATCACCGGCAGTTTTGGCTGCAGGGTACCCAACTTCAATTCGGTCTGGGAAATCTTGGCTTTGGCAGTCAGGCCCAGGCTGGAGAAGTTATCAACCGCTTTGCCGTTGGACTCACTTGGGAAAACAGTGCCGCCGTAAGAAGTCGAAGTGGCGCCGTTAGTACCGCCACCGGTGTCCAGACGCACGCCCAACAGGCCGATGGCATCGATACCGAAGCCGACAGTGCCTTGTGTGTAGCCGGAAGTGAAGCGCAGATCGAAACCTTGGCCCCATTCCTCGTTCTTGCTTTGAACGCCGTTGGCCTTGACCTTGGCGGTACCCGCGTCGGAATCGCGGTTATCGGTGTTGATGTAGAAGTTACGCAGCCCCAATGTAGCCTTGCTGTCTTCGATGAAACCGGCGGCGCCTGCCTGCTGCGCCAAAACCCCTACGGCCACAGCCAGGGCCAAGGTGGACTTGTTCATTGTTTCGCTCCTCTCATTTCTAATTCTGGGTTCCTGGTCCTGGTCGAGTGCCCGGATCCAAAGATGCGCAATGAGCGCCGGGTGGTCAGCCCCCTTGTTTTTGCCGACATGACAAACCAAAAGATTTATTGCAGTATTTTTTAATGCCATTTAGGCATATATATCCATGCCGGGACATAAGGTATCGGCTCATGAACCAATTCCTTGATCTTCAAAATCGGGGGTGCTGAATCCGATACTCGTGTCGCTGCCAATGAGTACCTGATGGATTCATTTTATAGACTTGGGTAAAAAACAAAAAAGAATAAATAATCAACTTAAGCTATTTTTTTGGAATATAAAAAAACACACCAAAAAAAACCTCGCCAACAGGCGAGGCTTTTTTTGAGGGTTATTACAGGAAGCTGTAGGTGTAGTTGAAGATCAGACGGGTCTGGTCTTGGTCAGCGGTGCTGGTATTACCGCTGTAAGTACCGTGACGCAGAGTCGTGCCAAACCCTTTGAGTGGGCCCGTTTGAATCACGTAGTCCACACGCGCGTCGGTCTCGTGCTCATTCAGGTCTTTACCCACGCCGTTGGTTGCCTTGATGTCTCGGCCATCGAGGTAAGCAATCGAAGCTTTCAAACCTGGCACGCCCAGTGAGGCGAAGTCATAGGAGTACTGACCGTACGTGGTGTTTTCACCGGCACGGATGAAGCTGCCCACGGTGGCGTCGGTGAACGAGTAGAAGCTGGCGCCACCGGCACCTTCTGGACGACCTTTGCTATCGATCAGGCTGCCCTGGTTCAAGAAGACAAAGCCGCCGTCATCGCTGACACGCTGATGACCAAGCAGGAACGCGCTGCCACCCAGGGTGTAGGTGAACGTCGCGCTCCAGGTCTTGTTATCGACCTCGCCTGGATTCTTGGCGTAGCCATTGTTGTTGTTGAAGCGGTAGCCGACGTCGCCGTTCTTGCCATCGGAGCTGCTGTCGAAATAACGAATATCAGTCTTGAACGACTGGTTCGGGGCGATCGGGTAGACGTGCACCAGGCCGAGGAAGTTCTGCTTGTAGTAGTCTTCCAGGTTCGCGTAGTAGTACTGCAGCGTGAGGTCTTTGGTGACTTTCCAGTCAGCACCGGCGTAACGGAACTGGTTGCTGTCATGAGTACCGCCAGCGACTGCCAGGCCAGTCCTGTTGGAGGAGGCGCGACCCGACGCGTGCTCCAGTTGACCCAAGTTGAAGGTCACATTGTCAATTTCCTTCGAGGTGATGGTGCCACCGTCAAAGGTCTGCGGCAGCACACGGCTGTCGTTCGCGATCAGGATCGGCAAGTTAGGTGCCAAAGCGCCACCCAAGTGGGCCTCGGTCTTCGAGAAGCGCGCCTTGACGTTGCCATCCAGACGACTCCACTCGTCGGCGGACCTGTCGCCGTCGCTCGGGAAGAAGGAGTTGCTGTTACCGAGCGGGTGATGTCCCCTGCCGCCATCCAGATGGATGCCGACCAGTGCCTGGGCGTCGATACCGAAACCAACGGTACCCTGGGTGAACCCGGACAGGTAATCGAACTTGAGACCCTCAGCGGCTTCTCGCTGTCTGTTAGCAGGAGTGCTCGCTCCTTCACGTACGTCAGCGTCGTAATACATCGTGCGAGAACTGACGGAAGCCTTGCTATCTTCCAGGAAACCCGCTGCGCCTGCCTGCTGCGCCAAAACCCCCACGGCCACAGCCAGGGCTAAGGTGGACTTATTCATGTTTCGCTCCTCTCGTTTTCTAATTTTTGTGTTCTTTGGTCTTGGGTCGAGAGCCCTGGATCCACAGATGCGCGATTAGCGCCAGACCGTGACTACCAAGTCAATCGTAACCATGTGTGTCTACGACCAAGGTCTAACGTCGAATATTGAGTCCCTGCCGGCGGCTCATCGAACCGGATATAACGGCATTGGCCCAAAAGCTAATTCCTAAAGGGTATTTACCAGCCTTTTTTTATTCCCATTGGCTTTGGCACATCCCGTACGCGTCAATCCCTATCGAAAAGGCGACGCCATCATGGCTAAACGCGCACTATCTAGTCAATTTGTTACAGTTTGTGTATCGCTAATATTTTCTCTTTCCACTCAGGCGACGACGCTCGCGTTCGGCTATCAAACCGGCGTCCCCCCCCACCGCAGGCCTTCGAGCCGACGGCGATTCGAGAAACCATAGGCCATAAAGTCGATTGGCGTCGTTTCAATCGCGGTTCGTAAGTGGTCAGCGCCGCGCAGCAGACCGCGGTGCATTGGCGGCACGACGAAGACGATTGGAGAGATGGCGAAGTTCTTGCGGGAGCAAGGGAAGGTAGAAACGGTGCTGCCGGATTATTCGCCGTATGTCAGCGCCAAATACGTCACTGAGTGATGATCGTTCCCACGCTCTGCGTGGGAATGCCTCTTCGGACGCTCTGCGTTCGGCTCTCGATGGAACGCGGAGCGTCCCGGGTTGCATTCCCACGCGGAGCGTGGGAACGATCACAGCCGCTCAGTCAGAGGGCTTTTTCGAAGATCTTCGAATTACGCTGATAGTTGTAAAGCGACGCCCGCGCCGACGGCAAGCGATCGACGCTGCTCGGCACGAAACCCCGCTCACGGAACCAGTGGGCGGTCCGGGTGGTGAGCACGAACAGGGTTTTCAGGCCCTGAGCCCGGGCGCGGGTTTCGATGCGCTCCAGCAATTCATCACCGCGACCGCCATGACGGTACTCCGGGTTCACCGCCAGGCACGCCAGCTCCCCCGCATCCGAATCGGCAATCTGATACAGCGCCGCGCAGGCGATAATCATGCCTTCACGCTCGACCACACTGAACTGCTCGATCTCACGCTCCAGCACCTCGCGGGAACGGCGTACCAGAATGCCCTGCTCTTCCAGCGGGCTGATCAAGTCCAGCAAACCGCCGACGTCCTCGATGGCCGCCTCGCGCACCACCTCGAATTGCTCCTGGGCCACCAGCGTACCGCCACCGTCACGGGTGAACAGTTCGGTCAGCAGCGCGCCGTCTTCGGCGTAGCTGACGATATGACTGCGCGCCACACCGCCCCGGCATGCCTCAGCGGCCGCATCCAGCAGCTCGGCCTGATAGTTGCTGCCCAGGCGTTGCAGGTGTGCCGGCACTTGTTGCGGACGCAACTCGCGAACCAGACGACCCTGTTCATCCAGCAGACCGAGCTCGGCGCCGAACAGCAGCAACTTGTCTGCGCCCAGGTCGATGGCCGCGCGGGTCGCGACGTCTTCGCAGGCGAGGTTGAAGATTTCGCCGGTCGGCGAGTAACCCAACGGCGACAACAGCACGATGGAGCGTTCGTCCAGCAGGCGATTGATGCCCTTGCGGTCGACCCGGCGCACTTCGCCGGTGTGGTGATAATCGACACCTTCGAGCACGCCGATCGGCCGCGCAGTGACCAGATTGCCGCTGGCCACCCGCAGGCGCGAGCCCTGCATCGGCGACGAGGCCATGTCCATGGACAACCGCGCTTCGATGGCGATGCGCAGTTGGCCGACCGCATCGATCACGCACTCCAGCGTCGCCGCATCGGTGATGCGCATGCCGTGGTGGTAGTGCGGGGTCAGGCCGCGAGCAGCGAGGCGGGTTTCAATTTGCGGACGCGAACCGTGAACCAGCACCAGTCGCACGCCCAGGCTGTGCAGCAGCACCAGGTCGTGGACGATATTGCCGAAGTTCGGGTGCTCCACACCGTCGCCGGGCAGCATGACGACGAAGGTGCAATCGCGGTGGGCGTTGATGTAAGGCGAAGCGTGACGAAGCCAATTGACGTATTCGGGCATGAACCTGGGCCTGTAATAAATAGCAGCCGAAAAAAGAGTAACGCAGTAAACGCACAGCGGGCTGATGGTTATCGTCGGAACAGGCTTGGCGACACGCGCGCTCTCCTCATAAGTACGGGTAGTGACACTGGCAATTTATACGAGCGACGCCGGCGTCAGGCAGTAATGTTCGATCAGTTGACGTAATAGATGCACGGTAGGCTGCAAACGTGACATTTCGAGGTATTCCCCCGGTTGGTGGGCGCAGGCGATATCGCCGGGGCCCAAGACCAGTGTTTCACAGCCAAGGCGCTGAAGATAAGGCGCTTCTGTGCCGAACGCCACTGCTTCGGCGCGATGGCCGGTGAGCTTTTCGGCGACCCTCACCAATTCCGAGTCCTCGGCCTGCTCGAATGGCGGCACTTCGGGGAACAATGGCGCGTAATTGATCTTCACCTGGTGCCGTGCGGCAATAGGGTTGAGCTTCTGCAAAATCGCCGCGCGCAGGGCACTGGGGTCCATGCCCGGCAGCGGACGCAAGTCAAATTCCAGCGAGCACTGGCCGCAGATGCGGTTGGGGTTATCGCCACCGTGAATGCAGCCGAAATTCATCGTCGGCTGCGGCACACTGAACTGTGGATTACGAAATTCCCGCTGCCACGCCAGACGCAAGCCGCGCAGTTCGCCGATGGCATCGTGCATGGCTTCAAGGGCGCTATGGCCCAGGCTCGGGTCCGAGGAGTGACCGCTCTGACCGAGGATATCGATGCGCTCCATCATCACGCCTTTGTGCAGACGGATCGGTTTCAACCCCGTCGGCTCGCCAATCACCGCCGCACGACCTAGTGGTCGCCCGGCTTCGGCCAAGGCACGCGCACCGGACATCGAGCTTTCTTCATCGCAGGTCGCAAGAATCAGCAAGGGTTGCTTGAATGGTTGCTCGAGCAAGGGTTTGACGGCTTCGATGGCCAGGGCAAAAAAGCCCTTCATGTCGCAACTGCCCAGACCGACCCAACGGCCATCCACTTCCGTCAGTTTCAGCGGATCGGTCTGCCACAGCGCCGCGTCGTACGGCACCGTATCGCTGTGACCGGCCAGCACCAGGCCGCCGGGACCGGAACCGAAACTGGCCAGCAGGTTGAACTTGCCGGAGCTGACCTGCTGGATGTCGCAGGCAAAACCCAGCTCCCCGAGCCATGTCGCCAACAAGTCGATGACCGGCCGATTGGTTTGATCCAGATTCGGTTGGGTACAGCTGACGGACGGCGCGGCGATCAGCGCAGCGAACTGATCTTTCATGGACGGCAAAGGCATCGCTGACTCCCAACTCCCGAATTGAAGTCCATCATAGAGCCATCCGGCGACAGGAATAAACCGTCGCGGCCGTCACCAAGCGTCAACAGACCCTACAACCCTTGAGTCCTGTACACTGCACGACCTTGGCAGCCACACATTTCCCCGGCTGCGCTCCCGATCCTGGATTTTCCGGCCATGCAGAAAGAAACCGAAATCAAACTCCGCGTCAGCCGCGAAACCCTCGCCGCCCTGCGCGAGCACCCGTTACTGAAGAAACGCAACAAAAGTGGCTGGGAACGCCGTGAGTTGATGAACCAGTACTTCGACACGCCCGAGCGCGACCTGGCCCGCGCCAAGGTTGCCCTGCGCCTGCGCCGCGATGGCGAAGAAGTGATTCAGACCCTCAAGACCCGCGGCCAGAGCGTCGCCGGTCTGTCCGAACGTCACGAGTACGACTGGCACCTGCCCAAAGCCAAACTCGACGTGAAGAAGCTCGACGGCGAATGCTGGCCCGAGCAGTTGGCCGAACTGGACAAGAAAACCCTGAAAGCCATCTTCACCACCGATTTCGTGCGTGAACGCGCGGAAATCGCCTGGGGCCGTGGCAAGACCAAAGTGGTCATCGAAGCCGCGCTGGACCTGGGCCACGTGGTGGTCGGCAAGCAGAAAGAAGAAATCTGCGAGCTGGAACTGGAACTGCGCGAAGGCGAGCCGGCCGCACTGCTGGAACTGGCCGCCGAACTGGCCGCGACCCTGCCGCTGATGCCATGCGACATCAGCAAGGCCGAACGCGGTTATCGCCTGTTCGACGCCAACAGCTACTCGCTGAGCTTGCCGGCGCCGCAGATCACCGCCGAAATGCCACTGGACGATGCGTTCGCCGCCTTGTGCTGGCATTTGCTTGGCAGCAGCCAGCGCCTGGCCGAGCAATATCGCTTTAATGGCCACTGGCGCCTGCTGCAGGACTGGGTCGAAAACCTCGCTGAAATGCGCGCGCTGATCAGTAGCCTCGGTCAAGCCGCGCCGCGTCAGTCGACTCACGATCTGCGGGTCGCGCTGGATGCCTTGCTGGAAGACTGGCGCCCGCTGGTACAGGCCGGCCTGGACGACGAAGACGTGCGCAAAGCCGCGCCGGAGCAGTTCCTCGAAGAGCTGGAAGATCCGCGCTGGGGCCTGTTCTCGCTGAACACTTCGCGCTGGTTGCTGGCCCGTACCTGGGCTGCCGATCGCAACACCCGTGGCAATCGCCAGGGCGCCGCGCAACTGGGCAGCTGGCTGCCACGCCTTCTGGGCGAAGAAGCCAACTCGCTGCAACTGCAGCGTTACCAGCAACAGCCGGAAGACCTGGCCGAGCAACTGCCGCGCATCGAGCGTATCCAGGCCTGGCTGCACCACGCCCGTAGCGTGCTGGACATCCCGGAAATGGATCGCCTGTACGGTGAGCTGAAACAGCTTGCCCTGCTGGCTAACGAGCCGATCACCGATGAGTCGCTGGATGCGCGTAAGCAGCAGGCGATTGCGGTGTATCAGAATCGCGCCTGGAAAATGCTATTGCGCATGTAACACCCAACACCTGTGGCGAGGGAGCTTGCTCCCGTTCGGCTGCGAAGCAGTCGTAATCCGGGCATCGCGGTTTGTCTGGCATACCGCAATGGCCGGATTAGGAGCGCTTCGCACTCCAGCGGGAGCAAGCTCCCTCGCCACAAAGGCCCTCGAACATCATCAACGCAACACCGGCAAACTCGTCGTGGATTTGATTTCCGACAAAGCCACGATCGAGTTGACCTCCTGTATCCCCGGCACCATCGACAGTTTCTCGAAGAAGAAACGCTCATAAGCCTCGATGTCTGCCGTGACGATCCGCAACAAGAAATCCACCGATCCCATCAGCACATAACATTCCAGCACTTCGGGAAAACCGCGAATCGCTTCGGTGAACTCAGTGAAGTTCGAACGTCCGTGGGCGTTGAGTTTGATCTCGGCGAAGATCTGCGTGTTCAGGCCGATTTTCTTGCGGTCAAGCAACGTCACCTGACCGCGAATGATCCCCTCCTCCTTCATCCGCTGGATCCGCCGCCAGCAGGGCGACTGCGAGAGTCCCACCTGTTCGGCGATCTGCGCGCTGGAGAGCGAAGCGTCCTCTTGCAGCAACGCGAGAATCTTGCGGTCGTAGCCATCCAGCTCGCTATGCATAGAAAAACCTGAAATTAATATGATCTTGAATTGATCGATTCGATAAATCGTCAACAAGCCCAATCATAGATAAGAAATACCCCACACCGAATGTAAAAATTCCTCCAATGATTTTGGAGCCTGACCATGCCGCCCCTCGAAGCCGTGAACACCCCGCCCGCCCGCGCCGATGTCTGGAACGTCAGCAACGCCCACTGCCGCGTTCAATACCAACTGCTGGCCGAGGCCGAGCCGGATCTGCTGTGCCGCGCGCTCAATCTGTTCGCCTTGCAGTTTCTGACGCCGCAGCAGGTCAACGTGCAGCGCCTGGACGATCTGCTGTCGATCGACATCGTCATGGACGGCCTGAGCTGGCACCGAGCCCAGGTGATCGCGGAAAAACTGCGTAACCTGATCAGCGTCTGCTCGGTGAATCTGCAAGCGGCCGATTCGGCGTGGCAGGAGCCGGCGCAGGCAGCGGGCTGACCCCCTCCCCTGAAAAAACCCGACACGTGTTGGTCGGGTAGTGGCCCAACGGTCTGCGGGTGCCCAGCTATCCTTTGCGAACGGTTGTTCATAAGGAGCCCGCATGTCCGTTCAACTTGCCACTCAGGACCGCTGGCTGGACCTTAACGATTTGCTGCGTGAACTGGTCGCCCAGGGCTTTGTCAGCCAGGACTCTGCCGAACACGCACTCAACGCCCGCCGCCGTCACGCCACCAATGCTCAGCAACATCCGCTGGAGTTCATCGCCAGCCAACATCTGGACGATCTCAGCCGTCCCGGTAAACACCTCGATCTGGAAAGCCTGACGCTGTGGCTGTCCCAGCAGGCCGGCCAGCCTTACTTGCGCATCGACCCACTGAAAATCAACGTCGCCGCCATTACGCCGCTGATGTCCTATGCCTTCGCCCAACGCCACAAGATTCTGGCGGTGGCCATCGACCGTGATGCCGTCACCGTGGCCAGCGCCCAGCCCTTCGTCAGCGGCTGGGAAGTCGACCTGACCCACGTATTGAAACTGCCGATCAAGCGCGTGGTGGCCAACCCGGTGGATATCCAGCGCTTCAGCGTGGAGTTTTTCCGCCTGGCTAAATCGGTCACCGGCGCCACCAACGCCGATCAGAAGACAAGCAACCTGGGCAACTTCGAACAATTGCTCAACCTCGGCGCCAGCGACCAGGAGCCGGACGCCAACGATGCGCACATCGTCAACATCGTCGATTGGCTGTTCCAGTACGCGTTCCAGCAGCGGGCCAGCGATATCCACATCGAACCCCGGCGCGAGCAAGGCACGGTGCGCTTTCGCATCGACGGCGTGCTGCACAACGTCTATCAATTCCCGCCGCAGGTGACCATGGCCATCGTCAGTCGCCTGAAAAGCCTGGGGCGGATGAACGTTGCGGAAAAACGCAAACCCCAGGACGGCCGGGTCAAGACCAAGACCCCGGACGGCGGCGAAGTCGAGCTGCGGTTGTCGACATTACCGACAGCGTTCGGCGAGAAGATGGTGATGCGGATCTTCGACCCGGAAGTGCTGCTCAAGGACTTCGATCAACTGGGTTTTTCCGCCGAGGACCTGCGCCGCTGGCAAGACATGATCCGCCAGCCCAATGGCATCATTCTGGTGACCGGGCCAACCGGTTCGGGCAAGACCACCACGCTGTACACCACCCTCAAAAAACTGGCGACGCCGGAGGTCAACCTCTGCACCATTGAAGACCCGATCGAAATGGTCGAACCGGCGTTCAACCAGATGCAGGTCCAGCACAACATCGACCTGACCTTTGCCGCCGGCGTGCGCGCGCTGATGCGACAAGACCCGGACATCATCATGATCGGCGAGATCCGCGACCTCGAAACCGCCGAGATGGCAATTCAGGCGGCACTCACCGGGCACCTGGTGCTGTCGACATTGCACACCAACGATGCCCCGAGTGCCATCAGCCGCCTGCTGGAACTCGGCGTGCCGCATTACCTGATCAAGGCCACGGTACTCGGGGTCATGGCCCAGCGCCTGGTGCGTACGTTATGCCCTCACTGCAAGGCCCCCTTGACGTTGGGCGAAGACGATTGGCAAACCCTGACCCGGCCTTGGCAAGCGCCACTGCCGACCAATGCCCAGCGCGCCATCGGTTGCCTGGAATGCCGCGAAACCGGCTATCGCGGTCGCGCCGGGGTTTACGAAATCATGCAGCTGACGGATGGCATCAAAGCGCTGATCAACCCCGACACCGACTTGCTGGCGGTCCGGCGTCAGGCGTTCAAGGAAGGCATGCGCAGTTTGCGGTTGTCGGGGGCGCAGAAAGTAGCGGCGGGGTTGACCACGATTGAAGAGGTGTTGCGGGTGACACCGCAGAGTGAGCAGAAATAGGTTACAGATTGCGCTCGGATACTTCCCCCAAGTCGCATCCAAACCTTTTGCCCTACACTCTGGTCATCGCAACTCAATCCAGACTGGACAGGGACCGTTATGAGCATTGCACTGATTCTCTTCGTCGCGCTGGTCGTGGCCATTCTTTTCATGGGTTTCAAAGTGGTGCCCCAAGGGTTTGAATGGACGGTCGAACGCTTCGGCCGTTACACCAACACCCTCAAGCCAGGCCTGAGCATCATCATTCCGGTGATGGACCGCATCGGCCGCAAGATCAACGTGATGGAAAGCGTGCTGGACATTCCGCCCCAGGAAGTCATCACCGCCGACAACGCCACCGTGCAGATCGACGCCGTGTGCTTCTTCCAGGTGGTCAATACTGCCCAGGCCGCCTACGAGGTGAACAACCTCGAACATGCCGTGCGCAATTTGTTGCAAACCAATATCCGCACCGTGCTCGGGTCCATGGAGCTGGACGCGATGCTCAGCCAGCGCGACAACATCAACGAAAAACTGCTGCGCACCGTCGACGAAGCCACGGCGCCGTGGGGCATCAAGATCACCCGGATCGAGATCAAGGACATCAGCCCTCCCGCCGACCTGATGGCCGCCATGTCCGGCCAGATGAAAGCCGAGCGGATCAAGCGCGCACAGATTCTGGAAGCCGAAGGTTTGCGCGCTTCGGCGATCCTCACCGCCGAAGGCAAGAAACAGGCGCAGATTCTCGAAGCCGAGGGCAGTCGTCAGGCGGCGTTCCTCGAAGCCGAGGCCCGGGAACGTCAGGCCCAGGCCGAAGCCCAGGCCACCAAAGTGGTGTCCGAAGCCATCGCCGGCGGTAACGTGCAGGCGGTCAACTACTTCGTCGCACAGAAGTACATTGATGCCTTGGGCAAACTGGCCTCGGCCAACAACAGCAAAGTGATCCTGATGCCGCTCGAAGCCGGTTCGATGATTGGTGCAGTCGGCGGCATCGGCGAAATCGTCAAGGCCACCTTCGACGGCAAGAAAGGCTGAGGTCGCCGCCCATGGAACTGTTCTCGTTCTGGAGCTGGCTGGCCCTGGGTGCGCTGTTGCTGATCCTCGAGGTGTTCGGTGCCGGCGGTTATCTGCTGTGGATCGGCATGGCAGCCGCCGCCGTCGGCGTGCTGAAGTTCCTGATACCGGGTTTACCCTGGGAATGGCAGGTGCTGTTGTTTGCCGTTTTTTCGATCCTCACCGCCCTGTACTGGTGGAGACGTCAGCGCAGTGTGGTGCGGGCCAGCGATCAGCCGAACCTGAACCTGCGAGGGCAAGAGCTGATCGGCAAGGTGTTCGTGGTCACTGAAGCGATTGTCGATGGCCGCGGCAAGATCAAGGTCGCCGACGGTGTGTGGATGGCCCGAGGGCCTGATGCCGCGTCCGGCAGCCGTGTTCGGGTGATCGGGCAACAAGGGGCGATTTTACTGGTGGAGCGGGCCGACTAACGTCACGGAACTCGATTGGGTTATTGGCAATCAAAGGCCGCAGTTAAAACCCAGTGGAGTCACCTTTTATGCGTCTCAAACTTGCTGTCGCTACCGTCGCCGTGTTGTCCCTTCAAGTCGGTTCGGCGATGGCTGATGACAGCTTTTTGCGTAACGTCCTTACTTCCGGTGCCACCACCGGTACGTCCTACCTGACCTCCAGGGATCACAAGCTGATCGTCGCCGCCCAGGACGACGCCGGTAGCTTTGTCGCCAGTGACGGCGCCATTCGCGGCCCCTATCTGGAAGCCGCCATGCAGAAAGTCCGCGCTGAAAACCCTGGCCTGCAAGCCACGGACATGGAACTGGCGAACGCCATCCTGGCGAAGAATGCCATCGCCTCGAAGTAAGGTTCGTTGCTGAACAAAAAATGCCGCTCTAAATGAGCGGCATTTTTTCACCCCTGATTTGTCGGGGCGAGTGACTTCAGCGGTATTCATCCACCGGCACACACGCGCAAAACAGGTTGCGATCGCCGTAGACATTGTCCACACGGTTCACCACCGGCCAGTACTTATGGGCCTTGGTGTGTGCATCCGGCGTCACCGCCTGCTCGATGCTGTACGGCCGCTCCCAGACACCGGTGATGTCGGCCAGGGTATGCGGCGAACGCTTCAGCGGGTTGTCCTCCGCCGGCCAGTTGCCGTTCTGCACCTCGTTGATTTCCGCGCGAATGCTCAGCATCGCATCGATAAAACGGTCCAGTTCCGCCTTCGATTCACTCTCGGTCGGTTCGACCATCAACGTCCCCGGCACCGGGAATGACATGGTCGGCGCATGGAAGCCGTAGTCCATCAGGCGTTTGGCAACGTCTTCTTCGCTGATCCCGGTCAGCACCTTGAGCGGACGCAAGTCGAGGATACATTCGTGGGCCACGCGCTCGTTGCGCCCGGTGTAAAGCACCGGGAACGCCCCGGACAAATGCTGCGCCAGGTAATTCGCGGCGAGGATCGCCACCTCACTCGCATCCGCCAGTTGCGGCCCCATCATCGCGATGTACATCCAGCTGATCGGCAGAATGCTTGCACTGCCCCAAGGGGCTGCGCTTACCGCTCCGTTCCCCGGCAGCGGGCCATCGATCGGCACCACCGGGTGATTGGCGACAAACGGCGCCAGGTGCGCCCGGACACCAATCGGGCCCATCCCCGGCCCACCACCGCCGTGGGGAATACAGAAAGTCTTGTGCAGGTTCATGTGCGACACGTCGGCGCCGATGTCTGCCGGCCGCGCCAACCCGACTTGCGCGTTGAGGTTGGCGCCATCCATGTATACCTGACCGCCATGGCGGTGGATAACTTCACAGATCTCGCTGATGCCTTCCTCGTAGACCCCATGGGTCGAAGGATAAGTCGCCATCAGGCAGGCGAGTTTGTCCCCCGCCTCGATGGCCTTTTCTTTAAGGTCTTCCAGATCGACATTACCCGCCTCGTCGCACTCGACGATCACCACCCGCATCCCGGCCATTTGCGCCGAGGCCGGGTTGGTGCCGTGGGCCGAAGACGGGATCAGGCAGATATCCCGCGCGCCCTGATGACGGCTCTCGTGATATCTGCGGATTGCCAGCAACCCGGCGTACTCGCCCTGGGCGCCCGAGTTGGGCTGCATGCAGATTGCATCGAAACCGGTGATCGCGCAGAGCCAGCGTTCCAGTTCCTCGATCATCAAGGAATAACCCACCACCTGCTCTTTCGGCACGAACGGGTGCAGGTTGGCAAACTGCGGCCAGGTGATCGGGATCATCTCGCTGGTGGCATTGAGCTTCATGGTGCAGGAGCCCAGCGGGATCATCGACTGATTGAGCGCCAGGTCTTTGTTTTCCAGCTGCTTCAAGTAACGCAGCATTTCGGTTTCGCTGTGATGGGCGTTGAACACCGGATGACGCAGATAAGGCGTACTGCGCTGCAATCCTGCAGGAATGCCGGACGCCAGGGTCTCAGCATCCAGTTCCTCGACGTTGAGCCCATGATCGGCACCGAGAAACACATCGAACAGCTTCGCCACGGTGGTTTCGTCACTGGTTTCGTCGAGGCTCAGGCCCAACCGCCCGCGACCGAGAATGCGCAAGTTGATCTGCGCCGCCTGGGCACTTTCGATGATCGCGGTCTGAGTGCCACCGACCTCCAGGGTCAGCGTGTCGAAGAACTGTTGGTTCACACGTGTAACGCCATGGCGTTCCAGGCCGGCGGCGAGGATGCAGGTCAGCCGATGGACACGCTGGGCAATATTTTTGAGCCCTTCCGGACCATGGTAGACCGCATAGAAACTGGCGATATTGGCCAGCAGCACCTGGGCGGTGCAGATATTCGAGTTGGCCTTCTCCCGGCGAATGTGTTGCTCGCGGGTTTGCAGGGCCATGCGCAGGGCGACATTGCCGCGAGCATCTTTCGACACGCCGATGATCCGCCCGGGAATCGCCCGTTTGTACTCGTCGCGGCTGGCAAAAAACGCCGCGTGCGGGCCGCCGTACCCCATGGGCACGCCGAAGCGCTGGGATGAACCGAACACCACATCGGCGCCCAACTCTCCCGGCGGAGTCAGCAACAACAGGCTGAGCAGGTCGGTGGCGACGCAGGCCAAGGCTTGCTGAGCATGCAGATGATCGATCAGCGGATGCAGGTCGCGAATTTCGCCATGGGTGTCGGGATATTGCAGCAACGCGCCGAACACTTGATGCTGCTTCAAGTTATCCACAGCGTCGATGACCAGGTCGAAACCGAACCCTTCGGCCCGGGTCTGCACCACAGAAATCGTCTGCGGGTGACAGTTTTCGTCGACGAAGAACAGATTGCTTCTGGACTTGGCGACACGCTTGGCCAGCGCCATGGCCTCGGCGGCCGCCGTGGCTTCATCCAGCAGCGAGGCGTTGGCCAGTTCCAAGCCGGTCAGGTCGATGGTCAGTTGCTGGAAATTCAACAGCGCTTCGAGCCGGCCTTGGGCAATCTCCGGTTGGTAAGGCGTGTAAGCGGTGTACCAACCGGGATTTTCCAGAACGTTGCGCAGGATGACGGCTGGCGTGAGGGTGCCGTGATACCCCATGCCGATCAGGCTGGTCCAGACCTGGTTCTGTTCGGCGTAGCCGCGCAGTTTGGCCAGTGCGGCTACCTCATCGAGGGCCGGCGGCAGGTCCAGCGGTCGGTTCAGGCGGATTCCCGGCGGCACCGTCTGCTCGATCAACTCGACGCGGCTGCCAAGGCCCAGGCTGTCGAGCATCGCCTGCTGCTCGGCGGCATCGGGCCCGAGGTGGCGGCGCAGGAAGGTATTGGGGTCGCGTAACTGGCTCAAGGACGGCAACTGGGACATGACGGGCTCTCTCATGACTGGCGCTCAGCGTCGATGCAACTCGGTCAAACCAGCATAGCAGTCGATACCGGCACGGATGGCGTGGCGCTGTCGGTCAATCCGGATCATTATGCTCGGCGCCTACAAACGTTCGCTGATCGGGTATCCACATTTATGAGCCAACTGTCTTTCCTGCCCTTCTCCAAACCCACCATCGATGAAGCCACGATTGCCGCTGTCGGCGATGTGCTGCGCTCGGGCTGGATTACCAGCGGCCCCAAGGTGCAGGCTTTTGAAGCGCAACTCTCGGAATATTTCGGCGGGCGCCCAGTGCGTACGTTCAATTCCGGCACCTGCACCATGGAGATCGCATTGCGAATTGCCGGCGTCGGACCGGGTGATGAAGTGATCACCACGCCGATTTCCTGGGTGGCCACCGCCAACGTGATTCTGGAAGTTGGCGCCACGCCGGTGTTTGCCGACATCGACCCAGTCACCCGCAATATAGACCTGACGCAGCTTGAAGCAGCGATTACCCCACGCACCAAAGCCATCATCCCGGTGTTTCTCGCGGGACTGCCCGTGGACATGACGCGCCTTTACGCGATTGCAAAAAAGCATGGTTTGCGAGTGGTGGAAGATGCCGCCCAAGCATTGGGTTCGAGCTGGAACGGCCAGCGAATCGGTGCGACTGGCGATTTCGTGTCCTTCAGTTTCCAGGCGAACAAGAACGTCACCTGTTCAGAAGGCGGTTGCCTGGTACTGAACAACGCCGAGGAAGCGCGGCTGGCGGAAAAGTACCGCTTGCAGGGCGTCACCCGCAGCGGTTTCGACGGGCTGGACGTTGATGTGCTGGGCGGCAAGTTCAACATGACCGATGTCGCGGCAGCCATTGGCCTGGGGCAGTTTGCCCACATCGAAGCGATCACCGCTCATCGTCGTGAGCTGGCCAAACATTACTTCGCTTGCTTCGGCGAGGACTTCGAAGCGCAGTACGGTGCTCAACTGCCCCCGGCGGATTTCGAGAACAGCAATTGGCATTTGTTCCAACTGGTGCTCCCGGAACGCCAGGATGGCAAACCGGCACGGGCCACTTTCATGGAGCAGATGCAGGCACTGGGAGTGGGTATCGGCTATCACTACCCGCCGATCCACCTGCTGAGTCTTTACCGCGAACGCGGGTTCAAGGAAGGCATGTTCCCGGTCGCCGAACGGGTCGGACGACTGATCGTCTCGCTGCCGATGTTCACGGCCATGGATAAAGCGGATGTCGAGCGTTCGGTGGCTGCGGTGAAAGCCGTGTTGCGGACTTGATTCGGCCTTTGCAGGAGCTGCCGAAGACAGCTCCTGCAAAGCGGGCATTACTCGCCGATGGCGGCCTTGTAGGCCATCGGGTCGAGCAGCTTGTCCAGCTCAGAGGTATCGCTTGGCTCGAGTTTGAAGAACCAGCTGTCATAAGGCGCGCTGTTGACCAGTTCCGGGCTGTTGGCCAACTCTTCGTTGACGGCAATGACTGTGCCGGAGACCGGCGAGTAGATATCCGACGCAGCCTTGACCGACTCGACGACACCCGCCGCTTCACCGGCAGCGAACACTTTGCCGATCTCCGGCAACTCGACGAACACTACATCACCCAAGGCTTCCTGAGCATGGTCTGAAATACCCACTTTCACGCCGCCATCATGGTCTAGACGGGCCCATTCGTGACTTTCGGCAAAACGCAGGTCGACAGGGATTTCGCTCATGTTCTGTGTCCTCAAGAAAAATGTCGGCAGTCATTGACCGCCAAAAAAGGTTAGATCAAGGTTTTGCCATGGCGTACGAAGGTCGGCTTGACCACTCGAACCGGGTACCACTTGCCACGGATTTCCACTTCAGCGCGGTCGGCGGTGGCCGCCGGCACGCGCGCCAGTGCAATCGACTTGCTAAGCGTAGGAGAGAAACTACCACTGGTGATCTCCCCTTCGCCAACATCGGCGATGCGAACCACCTGATGCGCTCGCAAAACGCCACGTTCTTCAAGGACCAGACCGACCAGTTTGTGCTGCACGCCAGCGGCCTGCTCGGCCTCCAGGGCGGTACGGCCAAGGAACTGGCGCGTGGCCGGTTCCCAGGCAATGCTCCAGGCCATGTTGGAAGCCAATGGCGAAACGTCTTGATGAATATCCTGACCGTACAGGTTCATGCCGGCTTCGACCCGCAAGGTATCGCGCGCCCCGAGGCCGATCGGGGAAATTCCTGCGCCCACCAGATCGTTGAAAAACCCCGGCGCCTGATCGGCCGGCAGCACGATTTCCAGACCGTCCTCACCGGTGTAACCGGTGCGGGCGATGAACCAGTCACCGTCGGCCTGACCTTCGAAAGGTTTGAGCTGCTGGATCAACGTAGCGCGGGACTGGGTCACCAGTTCGGCAATCTTGTGCCGGGCGTGAGGGCCTTGAATGGCCAGCATCGCCAACTCGGAACGCTCGTTGAGCTGCACATCGAAGTCGCCGAGATGAGCCTGCATCCAGGCCAGGTCCTGATTGCGGGTGGAGGCGTTGACCACCAGCCGATATCCGTCATCGAGGCGATAGACGATCATGTCATCGACGATACCGCCGTGCTCGTTGAGCATGGCGCTGTACAAGGCACGGCCGGGGCTGTGCAGGCGCTCGACGTCGTTGGCCAGTAAGTATTGCAGCCAGGCCTTGGCCTGGGGGCCGTCGACATCGATCACGGTCATATGGGATACATCGAAAACCCCGCAATCGCGGCGCACCTGATGGTGTTCCTCGACCTGCGAGCCGTAATGCAGAGGCATATCCCAACCGCCAAAATCGACCATCTTCGCGCCGAGGGCGAGATGAAGGTCATACAGAGGCGTGCGCTGTCCCATGGGTTTCTCCTTCCGGGCGTGGCGAAGGTGCGGACAGCCGCTGTACGGGGTGAAATGCCTTGAAATAAAGGCTTTCAGCCGATTTCAGCAACCCGGTCTGAAAGACGGACCGCACCGAATGCCGCGCATTGTAGCCGCAAGGTGTAGGACTGACACCTAGCCGTTTCGATGCGCCGACCTTCTGATTAATCCGATGACCGGCAACAGCCCGACCAGAACCAGGGTCAGTGCCGGCAACGAGGCCCTCGCCCACTCGCCTTCGCTGGTCATTTCAAAGATCCGCACCGCCAGCGTGTCCCAGCCGAACGGGCGCATCAGCAGGGTCGCGGGCATTTCCTTGAGCACGTCGACGAACACCAGCAACGCAGCGCTCAACGTGCCCGGAAGCAGCAGCGGCAGATACACTTTGAAAAACAGTCGTGGCCCACTGACGCCAAGGCTACGTGCTGCTTCGGGCAAAGAAGGCCGTATACGCGCCAGGCTGCTTTCCAGCGGCCCGTAAGCCACGGCGATGAATCGCACCAGATAGGCCAGCAACAACGCCGACAGACTGCCCAGCAGCAACGGTTTGCCCGCGCCGCCAAGCCAGCCCGACAGCGGAATCACCAGTTCGCGATCCAGATAACTGAACGCCAGCATGATCGATACCGCCAATACCGAGCCCGGCAGTGCGTAGCCGAGGTTGGCCAGGCTGATGCCGGAACGGATCGCCCGGGTCGGTGCCAATCGACGGGCAAACGCCAGCAGCAGCGCGACGCTGACAGTAATCAACGCCGCCATGCCGCCCAGGTACAGGGTGTGCACGATCAACCCGGCATAACGTTCGTCCAGATCAAAGCGCCCGCGTTGCCAGAACCACACCAGCAGTTGCAGCACAGGAATGACGAAGGCGCAGGCGAACACCAGACCACACCAGCTCATCGCCGCCAGCGCCTTGACCCCATGCAGGTGATACAGCGCCTTGACCCGCGGCCGTTCGTTGCCCGCCCGGTTGGCGCCGCGGGCACGGCGTTCGCCATATAACACCACCATCACCACTAACAGCAGCAGGCTGGCCAGTTGCGCGGCGGTGGAGAGACTGAAAAAGCCGTACCAGGTCTTGTAAATGGCGGTGGTGAACGTATCGAAGTTGAACACCGACACCGCACCGAAATCCGCCAGGGTTTCCATCAGCGCCAACGCCACCCCCGCGCCGATCGCCGGGCGAGCCATGGGCAACGCCACTCGCCAGAACGCCTGCCACGGGGATTGCCCAAGGACTCGCGCCGCTTCCATCAGGCCTTTGCCCTGAGCCAGAAATGCAGTGCGCGCCAACAGGTAAACGTAGGGATAGAAAACCAGCACCAGCACCAGAATCACGCCGCCGGTGGAACGCACTCGCGGCAGCCTCAGACCACTGCCGAACCATTCGCGCAACAGGGTTTGCACCGGCCCGGCGAAATCCAGCAGGCCTACAAAGACAAAGGCCAGCACGTAGGCAGGAATCGCGAACGGCAGCATCAACGCCCAGTCCAGCCACCGCCGCCCCGGGAACTCACAGAGGCTGGTGAGCCAGGCGAGGCTGACGCCCAACAGCGTCACGCCGATGCCAACGCCGACGACCAGCGTGAGGGTATTGCCCAGCAGCCGCGGCATCTGCGTACCCCACAGGTGGGACCAGATCTGCTGATCGATGGTTTGCCAGGAAAGAAGCAGGACGCTCAGGGGCAGCAGGACCAGCGCAGCGATGGCGAAGACCAGGGGATACCAGCGGCGTTGGGCGGGGTGGGCCAAGGAAAAGCTCTCGGGTAAATCAACGAAGTGTATGCAAACCGCAAAAAGATCGCAGCCTACGGGAGCTCCTACGTCGGGATGGTATTTACCCGGTAGGAGCTGCCGCAGGCCGCGATCTTTTGATCTTTAAAGCAGCAGACTCAGTTCCAGCCGACCCGATCCATCATCCGAATCGCTTCAGCCTGACGCTTGCCGGCGATTTCCACTGGCAAGGTATCGGCCACGAACTTGCCCCAGCTCGCGACTTCACCCGAAGGCGGAACGGCAGGGTTGGCCGGGAACTCCTGGTTCACGTCAGCGAAAATCTTCTGCGCTTCAGGCGTGGTCATCCACTCCACCAGCGCCTTGGCGGCTTCCGGGTGCGGTGCATGTTTGGTCAGGCCGATACCCGACAGGTTGACGTGCACGCCACGGTCGCCCTGATTCGGCCAGAACAGTTTCACCGGCAGGTCCGGCTTCTGCTTGTGCAGACGGCCATAGTAGTAAGTGTTGACGATGCCGACGTCGCACTGACCGGCATTGATCGCTTCCAGCACGGCGATGTCGTCGGAGAACACGTCGGTGGACAGGTTGTTGACCCAGCCTTTGAGGATCTTCTCGGTTTTCTCGGCGCCATGGACTTCGATCATGGTGGCGGTCAGGGACTGGTTGTAGACCTTCTTCGCCGTGCGCAGGCACAGGCGGCCTTCCCACTGTTTGTCGGCCAGCGCCTCGTAGGTGGTCAGCTCACCGGGTTTCACCCGGTCGGTGGAGTAGGCGATGGTCCGCGCCCGCAGGCTCAGGCCGGTCCAGGCATGGGAGGATGCGCGGTATTGCAGCGGGATGTTGGCGTCGATCACCTTGGAGGTGAACGGCTGGAGGATGCCCATCTGCTCGGCCTGCCAGAGGTTGCCGGCATCGACGGTCAGCAGCAGGTCGGCAGTGGCGTTTTCGCCCTCGGCCTTGATCCGCTGCATCAACGGCGCTTCCTTGTCGGTGATGAACTTCACCTGTACGCCGGTTTTCTGGGTGTAGGCATCGAAGACCGGTTTGATCAGCTCATCGATACGCGAGGAGTAAACCACCACCGCGTCGGCAGCCTGGGCGGCGGTGCTGCCTATCAGGGTCAGGGCCAGTGCGGTCAGTAGACGCTTGGGTGCCAACATGGAAGCGGTCTCTCGAAATGGGAAGTGAGGCCAAATGATAAGGACTCACATTTCGCTTCTCAATCGAACACTGGGCGGAGGAGTTACCAGATGTTGCACAATCGAATGAATCACAATGTGGCGAGTGGGCTTCAGGCCTTGGCCAACGCCGGCAAATCCCCAATCAACCCAAGCGCTTCGCGCACGAACAACGCCTTGGCCTCGGGCATCTGGTCGACCATCTTCAATCCGGTATTGCGCAACCAGCGCACCGGCAACGGATCGGCCTGGAACAGCCGTTCGAACCCTTCCATCGCCGCCATCAACGCCAGGTTGTGGGGCATGCGCCGACGCTCATAGCGACTGAGCACTTTCACATCCGCCAATCGCTCACCGCGCGCGGCCGCTTGCAGCAGCACTTCGGCCAGCACTGCGGCATCGAGGAAACCGAGGTTCACGCCCTGTCCGGCCAGCGGATGGATGGTGTGGGCCGCGTCGCCGATCAGCGCCAGACCTTCTGCCACGTAACGCTTGGCATGACGCTGACGCAGCGGCACGCAAAGACGCGGGTCGGCGCTGAGCACCGTGCCGAGGCAGCCTTCAAAGGCCCGCTCCAGCTCCTTGCAGAAGCTTTCGTCGTCCAGCGCCATCAGGCGTTCGGCTTCGCTCGGCGTGGTCGACCAGACAATCGAGCACCAATCCTGCTGACCGTCACGTTCCAGCGGTAGAAACGCCAGCGGGCCGTTGTCGGTGAAACGCTGCCACGCGGTCATTTGATGCGGTTTGGAACAGTGCACACTGGTGACGATCGCGTGGTGCATGTAATCCCATTCGCGGGTCGCAACGCCGGTCAGGCGCCGCACCGCCGAGTTGGCGCCATCCGCCGCGATCACCAACGGTGCCCGCAAGGTGCGGCCATCGGCCAGGGTCAGCAGCCAATCGTCACCGGAACGGCGCATCTGCTCCAGACGCGCATTGGCCAGCATCCCGAGGTCGCAGTCGTGCAGCCGGTCGAGCAAGGCGTCCTGAACCACACGGTTCTCGACGATATGCCCGAGTACGTCGGCATGTACGCTGGTCGCCGAGAAATGGATCTTCCCGGTGCCGCTGCCATCCCAGACGTGCATGTCGGTGTAAGGACTGCTGCGCCGGTTGGCGATGCCGTCCCACACGCCCAGGCGTTCGAGTATTCGTTGGCTGGCCGCCGACAGGGCGCTCACCCGCGGCTCGAACGGCGCTTGGCCATCGAAGGGTTTGACGCTCAAAGGGCTGCCGTCCAGCAGCAGGACTTCAAGCCCGCTGTTTTGTAACGCCAGCGCCAGGGCACTGCCGACCATTCCGGCCCCGACAATCAGCAGATCTGCGCGCATTTCCATGCTTTAGGCCTGTCTCTCTTGCGGCTTGAGCCGCAGGTAAAGGGTTCTCTCGACGCGCGTCACCGAAGTGCTCGCGTCGTCATGAATATTGATGTGCAGGTGCGCCCGCTTAAACATCGGGACGTGTACCCAGGCCCATGGCCTGCCGGGCGAACCAGCGCTTGGCCGGCGGCAGCAGATCGAGACCGAGCAGGCCGATGTTGCGCCCCAGGGAAACCAGCGGCTGGGTGCTGCCAAACAACCGGGTGACCTGATCGGAGAAGCCCACGGTCAGGTTCTGGTCCAGACGCTGGCGCTCGCGATAAGCCTGCAACGTGGTGAAATCGCCGAGCGCGGTCTCGCTGCTCAGCAAGGTGTCGGCCAAGGCCTGGGCATCGCGCAGGGACAGGTTGAAGCCTTGTCCGGCAATCGGGTGCAGGCTGTGCGCGGCGTTGCCGAGGATCGCCAGATGTGGGCGGACTTGCTCCTCGGCTTCGATCAGCGACAGCGGATATAAATTGCGGGCGCCGACCTGTTTCAGCGTGCCGAGGCGATAACCGAACACGCCCTGCAACTCGTTGAGAAAGCTGCGGTCATCAAGGGCCGCCAACCGTTGCGCGTCCATGCCCAGACGGGTCCAGACCAGGGCGCAGCGGTTTTCCGGCAGCGGCAACAAAGCCATTGGGCCGTCGTCAGTGAAGCGTTCGAAGGCCATGCCGTTGTGCGCTTCGCTCGGAGTGATGTTGGCGATCAGCGCGCTCTGGTTGTACGGGCGCTTCTTGATGCCGATCCCCAACTGTTCACGCAGGCCCGAACGGCCGCCATCGGCCAACACCGCGAGGTCGCATTCCACCAGGGTTTCATCGTTGAGCGTCAGGCGATAGCCGTCGGTCAGCGGCTCCATGGCGGTGACTTCCGCCGGGCAACGCCAACTGATCACATCCTTGTCCAGACTGTGCCAGAGGCATTGGCCGAGCCAGGCGTTTTCCACCACATAACCCAGTGCTGGAACGCCCTCTTCCATCGCCGACAACCGCGCCGTGGAAAAACGCCCACGGTCGGAGACATGAATCTGCTTGATCGGCTCGGCGCGGCGAGAGATTTCCTGCCACACGCCCAGCCGTTGATAAATCTGCCGGGCGCCGAACGACAGCGCTGAAGAGCGAGCGTCATAGCTCGGTTGGTACGTATCGCCGGGGGCAAAGGGTTCGATCAGCACGATCTTCCAGCCACGGGCCTTGGCCCCGGCCTGTAACGCCAACGCAAGGCTGGCGCCAACCAGGCCGCCGCCGATGATTGCCAGATTGACTCGACTCATGCCGCTTGTGTCCGTGCGGCGGCCATCAAGGCCTCGATCTCGGCGACCGTTTTCGGCACGCCGTTCGTCAGGATTTCACAACCGGTTTTGGTGACCACCACGTCGTCCTCGATGCGCACGCCAATGCCGCGCCATTTCTTCGCCACGCTCTGGTTGTCCGGGGCAATGTAGATGCCCGGCTCGACCGTCAGCGCCATGCCGACTTCCAGCACGCGCCATTCGCCGCCGACCTTGTACTCGCCGACATCATGCACATCCATGCCCAGCCAGTGGCCGGCGCGGTGCATGTAGAACGCCTTGTAGGCTTCGCTGGCGATCAGTTCATCGACCTCGCCCTGCAACAGGCCCAACTTCACAAGGCCCGCGGTAATGACGCGAACCGTGGCTTCATGCGCCTGATTCCAGTGTTTGTTCGGTGCGATTTCGGCAAACGCCGCTTCCTGGGAAGCCAGCACCAGCTCGTAGATCGCCTTCTGTTCCGGTGAATACTTGCCGTTGACCGGCCAGGTGCGGGTGATGTCGCTGGCATAGCAGTCGATCTCGCAACCGGCGTCGATCAGCACCAGATCGCCATCTTTGAGCACCGCGTCATTCTGCTGGTAATGCAGGATACAGCTGTTGCGCCCGGCGGCGACGATCGAACCATAGGCCGGCATCTTCGCCCCGCCCTTGCGGAACTCGTAGTCGAGCTCGGCTTCGAGGCTGAACTCATGCAAACCGGCACGGCTGGCCTGCATCGCCCGGATATGCGCCTGGGCGGAAATCCGCGCGGCTTCGCGCATCACCTTCACTTCTGCCGCCGATTTATACAGGCGCATGTCGTGCAGCAGATGATCCAGGGCAACGAATTCGTTCGGCGGCTGGGCACCGAGATTCGCCTTGGAGCGGATCACGTTGATCCAGTCCATCAGGTGCCGATCGAATTCCGGATTGCTGCCCATGGCCGAATACACCCGGTCGCGGCCTTCGATCAGGCCCGGCAGGATGTCGTCGATGTCGGTGATGGGGAAAGCGTCGTCGGCGCCGAAGTCGCGGATCGCGCCTTCCTGGCCGGCGCGCAGGCCGTCCCACAGCTCACGCTCGGCATTGCGTTCACGGCAGAACAGGATGTATTCGCCATGTTCGCGACCGGGAATCAAAACGATAACGGCCTGAGGCTCGGGAAAGCCGCTGAGGTACTGGAAGTCGCTGTCCTGACGGTAAACGTGCTCGACGTCACGGTTGCGAATGGCAACCGCAGCGGCGGGCAGAATGGCGATGCTGTTGGGTTCCATCTGCGCCATCAAGGCCTTGCGGCGACGGCTGTATTCCGATTTCGGGATATGAATCATGGGCAGATGGCTTTTCCTGGCTCGCGATTAATGCAACGACGGTTTGGCGGCTGCTTCGTCGGTTTTCTTGGTTTCAGTGAACAGCAGCAACGGTGCGACGCGCAGGTACTCCATGACTTCCATGTAGTCGCTTTCGCCGTCGTCGGACTCTTCCAGGGCGTCTTGCACCTGAGAAATGGCGGCCAGATCCTGCAGCACTTCAGTCGCTTCAGCGCTGAGGGCATATTCGCGACGGGTCAGGCCGAAGCCAGTGAGGAAGCCCTGGCACCACTGGCCCAGCGCGGCTGCGCGCTCGGTGAGCGGCGCGTCGTCGCTCGGCAGCAGCAGAACAACGGTCATGTCGTCGCTGGTAAGCTCGCCCTTGACCATCTCTTGCAGGCCGATCAAGGCGTTGCGAACGTTGTCTTGCGGCTCGCCTTCGAGCAGCTCGGCGGCGTCTGCCAGCCAGCTGTCGGCATCGAAACCGGCACCGGCGCAGCTACGGCCGAGCAGCAGGCCGTGCAACTCGGCAGGCGAGACGGGATGGCCGCTGGTACTCAGCAGGGTGGCGAAGGCTTGGTACGGAGAATTCTGAATGGGCATGGGTAGCTAGGCGCCAGACGGCGCTATGTCTAGAATGAAGGCCTTGTATCCTACATCGACAGACTCGCCAAGACTATTAAAGGCTGTCCGCCAGCTACCTCCCATCAGACGAACACGTGGACACAATGGAAGACACCGACCTGCAAGCGCTGATGGCCAGACTCGAGCTGCTGATTACCCGAGTCGAGCAACTAAAGAGTCAAAACGCACTCTTACTAGCTCAAGAAAAGACCTGGCGCGAGGAACGCGCGCACCTCATTGAAAAAAATGAAATCGCCCGGCGTAAGGTCGAATCGATGATTTCGCGCCTCAAGGCCCTGGAGCAAGACTCATGAGTTCAAGCAATAGCGTTACCGTGCAGATCCTCGATAAAGAATATTCGATCATCTGCCCCCAGGAAGAGCGCAGCAACTTGATCAGCGCCGCCCGCTACCTGGACGGCAAGATGCGCGAAATCCGCAGCAGCGGCAAAGTCATCGGCGCCGACCGCATTGCCGTGATGGCTGCGCTGAACATCACGCACGACCTTCTGCACAAGGAAGAACGTCCGGATGTGCAGGCCAGCAGCTCGACCCGCGAACAGGTTCGCGACCTGCTGGACCGCGTCGACCTGGCGCTGTCGACCGATCCGGATGTCACCAAGGGCTGATTCGCCAGGCCGCTTGAGTTATACTCGCATCACTCCCTGGGGTGCTTGCCAGTTGACCACGTCCCTGAGCCGATTCGCACTACCCTGGAGGTTGCACGTTGGGCTGGTGTGCATGTCCGCTAGACGGAAAGCCTTAAAGCCTACTGCATCTTCCACCTTGAACTTTCGGGTTCAAGGGCTAAGTCAGCAGCGGTTCATCCGGGGAGCCTGATTTCAATCCGATGCCGGTTTTCATACCGGCATCGGCATGTTTACGGGTACGCTTTTAGTACTCGCACTTTCTGAAGCCTGAATCCATGACCGAACCTGCGCTGCTGCCCCGACCGCAACTTCGACGCATGCTGCGCAAGGCCCGCCGCGCACTGACCCCCAGTCAGCAGCGCGAGGCCGCTCGCGGGCTGTATAAGCAATTGGCCCAGCACCCACTGTTCCGCCGCGCAAAACACATCTCCCTGTATCTGCCCACCGACGGTGAAATCGACCCGCGCCTGTTGATGCGTGCCGCGCAACGTCGGGGCAAGGCGACGTACCTGCCGGTACTCAGCGCCTGGCCGCGAACCAAAATGGTGTTCCAGCGGATTCGTCCCGGTGAAAAACTCAAACCCAACCGTTTCCGTATTCCAGAACCACGGGCCAATATCGCCCGGCAACGCAAGGTCTGGGCGCTGGATCTGGTGTTGCTGCCGCTGGTGGGGTTTGACGATGTCGGCGGACGCCTGGGTATGGGCGGCGGCTTCTACGACCGAAGCCTGGCGTACCTGGCGCGCCGAAAAAGCTGGCACAAGCCGACGCTGCTGGGCTTGGCCCATGAATGTCAGAAGGTTCAACGATTGGCTCAGGCGAGCTGGGATGTGCCGTTGCAGGGCACGGTCACTGACAAGGCGTGGTATTTCGCGGACTAGACGCCACTGATATCAGCGGCGTCCAAAAGACGGGCTCAGCGCTTGAAGGCCGACGGCTGTTGCTGCGCGATCTCGACGGGAGCATCGGTCTTGTTGGCCCACAGGCTTTGGGCGTAGCCGGTGGTCACGACGCCCAAACCGAACAAAATAACCAATATCCATAATAAATCCGGTTTGCGTTTCATCGATTGCCCCCCTCAAGGCACATCAACACGATGACAGCAGCGGTTTCCGTTTGTAGGCCGTGCAGCAGCGTCAAGCTAAGAAGGCCGGCATTTTGCGACAACGTGAACCGACACGCAAACGCTGGCGTCAACCGACTGTCGGTTTGTCATAAAATTGCCTGACCACTTGTCCACCCACCTCGCAAGGAGCAAAACCATGGCTTATTGGCTGATGAAATCCGAGCCCGACGAACTCTCCATCAAAGACCTGGAGAAGCTTGGGCGAGCGCGCTGGGACGGGGTTCGCAACTACCAGGCGCGCAACTTTTTACGGGCCATGGCAGTCGGCGACGAGTTTTTCTTCTATCACTCCAGCTGCCCTGAGCCAGGGATTGCCGGGGTCGGAAAGATCGTCGAGGCGGCGTATCCGGACCCGACGGCGCTGGAGCCCGAGAGTCATTACTTCGATCCGAAGGCCACTGCCGAGAAAAACGCCTGGAGCGCGATCGATGTCGCTCACGTCGAGACGTTTTCCAAGGTGCTTAAACTCGATTATCTGAAGCAGCAAACGGCACTCGCCGAGATGCCACTGGTGCAGAAAGGCTCGCGCCTGTCGGTAATGCCGGTGACAGCCGAGCAATGGGCAGTGGTGCTTAATCTGCGCTAAATACTGCGCTACAGCCTGTGAATCTGGCTTACCTTGCCAAACGGTCAGGCTTACCCCTCAGTTGACTGACATCAAGTCGCCCTAGCACTTTCCTGTCAGACTGGGACGCAATAGACGCAGGATGCAGACATGTCGACGCACAGCCGCTCTTCGCTTTTCTTCGTTTTTTTGCTGGGGGCTGTATTGCTGGCCGCCGGAGGGTTTGGTTATTGGCGGTCGACCGTTAACCGACTGCCCCAAGGGTTGTCTGTCGGCAATGGTCGACTTGAAGCCACTGAAGTGCAGATCGCCAGCAAAACACCCGGTCGATTGGCTGAAGTGCTGGTGGACGAAGGCGACAAGGTAACCCAGGGGCAACTGTTGGCCCGCATGGACACCCGTACCCTCGAAGCACAGCGCAACCAGGCTGAAGCCGAAGTGATACGCGCCCGGGAAAATCTTTCCGCGGCCCAGGCCAATGTGAAACTGCGCCAGAGCGAGCAACTGCTAGCCCAGCAAGAGCTCAAGCGCTCCCAGGCGTTGTTCAATCGCGGTTTCGCCAGCGGCCAGATCATCGACCAACAGCAGTCACGCTTCGACACCGCCAACGCAGCTGTTACTGCGGCCCGCGCCCAGGTGTCCGCCGTCGGCGCAGCCATTGGCGCGGCGCAGGCACAAGTGGCTCAGTTAACCAGCGAAATCGACGACAGCAGCTTGCGGGCCCCTATCGACGGGGTGATTCAGCTTCGCATGGCCGAACCCGGAGAAGTGCTCGGCGCCGGTGGGCGAGTGTTGCTGCTGATTGACCCGAACGATCAATACATGAATCTCTACCTTGCAGCATCCGTCGCCGGACGCCTGGCGGTCGGCGATGAAGCGCGGATCCTGCTGGACGCCCTGCCCGACCAGCCATTGCCGGCAAAAATCAGCTTCGTGGCGGCCAAATCGCAGTTCACGCCCAAAGAAGTCGAGACCCGCGACGAACGTCAGAAACTGGTGTTTCGGGTCAAGCTGCGCCTGACCCGCCCCAGCGCCGTGCCCCAGGCCAAACCGGGGATGCCCGGCAACGGCTACGTGCGCACCGCTCCCATTGACTGGCCGGCCAATCTTCAATGACCGGCCTGGCACTGCATGCCACCCGCCTTCAGCACCGCTATGGCGAACAGCATGCGCTGACCGACATCACGCTCAGTCTGCCCACCGGTACTCGGTGCGGATTGATTGGCCCGGATGGCGCCGGTAAATCCAGCCTGCTGGGATTGATCGCCGGCGTGAAGACGCTACAGGAGGGCCAACTGGAAGTGCTCGGTGGCTCGATCCAGGACCGGCGCCACCGCAACAGCCTCTACTCGCGCATCGCGTTCATGCCTCAAGGCCTGGGCGGCAACCTGTACCCTGATCTGTCGATCCGCGAGAACATTCACTTCTTCGCCACACTGTTCGGGCTGTCCAGGGCCGAAAGCGATCAGCGCATGCACAGCCTGCTGCTGGCCACCGATCTACTGCGGTTTGCCGAGCGCCCGGCCGGCAAGCTGTCGGGCGGAATGAAACAGAAGCTCGGACTCTGTTGCGCACTGATCCATGAGCCGGACTTGTTGATCCTCGATGAACCGACTACTGGCGTCGATCCTTTGTCCCGACGGCATTTCTGGGAGTTGATCGATGACGTTCGGCGCCAACGCCCGCAACTGACACTACTGGTCGCCACCGCGTACATGGAAGAGGCCGAGCAGTTCGAGCATTGCCTGATGCTCGATGACGGCAAGCTGATCGCCGCCGGTTTGAGCCGCGATCTGGCGGCGGTAACCCCCAGCGGCAAGCTCGATGAAGCCTTCACCCACTTTCAGGGCGACACCGGCCACGACAACCAGCCGCTAGTGATCCCTCCCCGAACCAACGCTACGGCCGACATCGCCATCCAGGCCCATGACCTGACCCTGCGCTTCGGCGATTTCACCGCTGTGGATAAAGTCAGCTTCGCCATCGGCCGCGGCGAGATCTTCGGGTTTCTGGGCTCCAACGGTTGCGGCAAAACCACCACCATGAAAGTGCTCACCGGACTGATCCCGGCCAGCGAAGGCAGTGCCACGCTGCTGGGCAACCCGGTGAACGCCAAGGATCTGGCCACCCGCAAGCGCGTCGGCTTCATGTCTCAGAGCTTCTCGCTCTATGGCGAACTCAGCGTTCGGCAGAACCTGGACCTGCATGCGCGACTGTTCGATCTGCCCCAGGCCGACAGCACTCAGCGCATCGACGAACTGATCCAGCGCTTCAGTCTGGCCAGCGTCGCCCATCAGCCGTCCGGTGCATTGCCGCTGGGTCTGCGCCAACGATTATCCCTGGCAGTGGCGGTGCTGCATCGCCCGGAAGTGCTGATCCTCGACGAACCTACCTCCGGCGTCGACCCGGCGGCGCGGGACGATTTCTGGCGACTGCTGATCGAACTGTCCCGTGAACAGGAGGTGACGATCTTCCTGTCCACCCACTTCATGAACGAAGCCCAGCGTTGCGACCGCATCTCATTGATGCACGCAGGCAAGGTTTTGGCCTGCGACACCCCGGCAGCACTGCAACAGCAGTTCAACGGCCAGACACTTGAGGCCGCGTTCGTCACCTGCCTGGAACAGGCCCAGAGCCCGGGCGCGACAGAGGCGCCACCAACGCCCATCGACACAACGCTCGCACCCACCCCATCGATGAAAGACCGTCGCTTCAGCTTTGGGCGACTGCGGGCATTGGCGAGCCGTGAAGGCAAGGAACTGCTGCGCGATAGAGTACGCCTGGCCTTCGCTCTGCTCGGGGCGATGCTCATGATGGTGATTTTCGGCTATGGCATTTCCCTGGACGTGGAGAAACTCGCCTTCGCGGTCTACGACCAGGACCAGACCCCGCAAAGCCGGGCTTATCTGGAGGCCTTCCGCGGCTCCCGTTACTTCGACGAACAACCCCCGATAAGCGATCCGGCGCAGTTGCATCGACGACTGCAACGCTCGGAAATCAAACTGGCGCTGGAGATTCCCCCCGGATTCGGTCGGGATCTGTTCGCCGGTCGCCAGCCTACGGTGGCGGCCTGGCTCGACGGCGGTATGCCGTTTCGCGCTGAAACCAGCCGCAACTATGTGGAAGCGGTACACCAGGCCAACCTGGAGCAACTGGCGGATCAGTCCAGTCCCGCACCATCCCGGCAAGCGCCAGCCAAACTGGAAACCCGTTTCCGCTACAACCAGGATGTCGTCAGCGTCAACGCCATCGGCCCTGGAGTGATGGCGCTGATCCTGGCGTTCATCCCGGCCATGCTGACTGCGCTGGGCATTGTGCGGGAGAAGGAACTGGGCTCGATCACCAACTTCTACGCCACTCCGCTGACCCGCCTGGAGTTTCTGTTAGGTAAACAGGTGCCGTATCTGGCCGTCAGTCTGATCAATCTCGCCGTGCTGACAGCCATGAACCGCTGGCTGTTCGGCGTCCCTTTCAAGGGCAGCGCATTGACCCTGGCCTTCGGCGGGTTGCTCTACGTGCTGGCGACCACCAGCATGGGTCTGTTGATTTCGGCGTTCACCCGAACCCAGATCGCCGCCATTCTCGGCACCATGATCATCACCAGTCTGCCGACCATCCAGTTTTCCGGTCTGATCGTGCCACGGTCGTCCCTTGATGGCGCCGCCGCGGTCATGGGGATGCTGTTTCCGGCAGGCTATTTTCTCGATATCGCTGTCGGCACCTTTACCAAGGCGCTGGATATCCGGCAGTTGTGGCCACAATGCCTGGCGCTGTTCGGGTTCTTTCTCGGGTTCACCGGGCTCAGCCTGGCCATGCTGAAAAAGCAGGAGGTCTGATGCATAAGCTCGCGCACATCCTGCGTCTTGGCCTCAAGGAACTCACCAGCCTGCGACATGACAGTGTGTTGCTGCTGTTCCTGTTTTACGCCTTTACAGTGGCGATCTACATGCCGGCCGCGGGCTCAGTGATCGGTGTGCACAACGCCAGTGTGGCCATGGTCGATGAAGATCACAGCCCCATGTCACGCCAACTGGCCCAGATTCTGCGGCCGCCGGAATTTCAACCACCGGTGCCGTTGCCTTATGGTCAACTGGACGAGGTGCTGGACAACGGGCGGTACACCTTCGTGATCAATGTTCCAGCCAATTTTCAGGCCGATCTGCTGGGCGGCCACCAGCCGGCGGTGCAGGTTAACGTCGACGCCACGGCCATGAGCCAGGCGTTCATGGGGGCAGGCTATATCGGGAGGATTTTCCAGCGCGAGCTGTTGACCTACAGTGGCCAGGGCGATGCGGCGAGCCAGACACCCGTGCGGCTGACAACACGAGCGCTGTTCAATACCAATCTGGAGGGTGGCTGGTTCCTGGCGGTGATTCAGATCGTCAACAACATCACGATCCTGGCCATCATCCTGACGGGCACGGCGCTGCTGCGTGAACGCGAACACGGCACTCTCGACCATTTGCTGGTGCTGCCGCTGACGGCACTGGAAATCATGCTGGCGAAAGTCTGGAGCAACATGCTGGTGGTGGTGCTGTGCACCTGGGTGTCGCTGGAAGTCATTGTCAAAGGCGCCCTTGGCGTGCCGCTGGCTGGCTCCATGAGCTTTTTCTTGCTGGTAACGGCGGTTTATCTGTTCGCCAGCACGGCGCTGGGGATATTCCTCGCGACCCTCGCCCGCTCGACACCGCAGTTCGGCTTGTTGGCGATTCCGGTGATTATCCCGATGTTGCTGCTTTCCGGGGGCAGTACGCCCCTCGACAGCATGCCGCAATGGCTGCAATGGGTGATGCAGGGCTCGCCATCGACGCACTTCGTCAGCCTCAGCGCCGCGATACTGTTTCGCGACGCCGGCATTGGCGTGGTCTGGCCGGACTTGCTGGCATTGAGCGCCATCGGCCTGCTGTTCTTTACCATTGCACTGCTGCGGTTTCGCAAGAGCCTGGCGTCCTGAAGGGCCGAGTCGCCCTTCGCAGGCAAGCCCGCGAAGGGGCCGCCCCAGACAACAAAAGCCTTACTGGATAATGAGGTTGTTGAACAACAGATCCTCAACCACCGGCTTGCCGGTTTCGTCGTTCATCACTTGCTGGGTCTGCTTCAAGGCTTCCTGACGCAGCTTTTCCTTGGCTTCGACGTTGTTCATGGTTTCAGTGGTCTGCTGGGCAAACAACGCCACCAGCTGATTGCGGATCAACGGCTCATTGGCCTTCACCGCCTTGGTCGCCTCGTCACCAGTCACCCGTAGCGCCACATCGGCCTTGTAGACCTTGAGCTTCGGCGTGCCATCCAACCCATAGTTGCCCACGAACGGCGGGCTCAGGGTGATGTAGTTGACCTTCGGGGCTTCACCTTCTTTGGCTTCTTCGGCCATCGCTGCCACAGGCAGAGACAGGGCCAGCATCAACATGATCCACGCTTTCACAATTCGCTCCTTATCCGGTTTGCGGCCTAGCATAACGACCCGCCGCTCAAGCACAAGCTTATGGCTGACTATCAGGGTCGGGCATGCTCGTTGACCCGTTAACTCACACACCTACACTTATCGGCCATCACTCCCAAAGGAATAGCCCTGATGAAAGCCGTGCTGTGCAAAGCCTTCGGCCCTGCCGAATCGCTGGTGCTGGAAGACGTCGCCAGTCCTGTTGCGAAGAAGAACGAAATCCTGCTGGACGTGCACGCGGCCGGGGTGAATTTCCCGGACACGCTGATCATCGAGGGCAAATACCAGTTCAAACCGCCCTTCCCGTTTTCACCGGGTGGCGAAGCGGCTGGCGTGGTCAGCGCGGTGGGGGAAAAGGTCAGCCACCTCAAGGTCGGTGACCGGGTCATGGCCCTGACTGGCTGGGGCAGTTTCGCCGAGCAGGTCGCGGTGCCGGGCTACAACGTGCTGCCGATCCCGCCATCGATGGACTTCAACACTGCCGCCGCTTTCAGCATGACCTACGGCACTTCGATGCACGCCCTCAAGCAACGAGGCAACCTGCAACCCGGCGAAACCTTGCTGGTGCTCGGCGCGTCCGGCGGCGTCGGCCTCGCCGCCGTGGAAATCGGCAAAGCCATGGGCGCCCGGGTGATCGCCGCCGCGAGCAGTGCGGAAAAACTCGCGGTGGCCAAAGCCGCCGGCGCCGATGAGCTGATCAACTACAGCGAAACCAGCCTCAAGGACGAAATCAAACGCCTGACCGACGGCCAGGGCGCCGACGTGATCTACGACCCGGTGGGCGGGGACCTGTTCGACCAGGCCATCCGCGCCATCGCCTGGAACGGTCGTCTTCTGGTGGTCGGTTTCGCCAGTGGACGCATCCCCGAACTGCCAGTGAACCTGGCACTGCTCAAAGGTGCCGCGGTGGTCGGCGTGTTCTGGGGCTCGTTTGCCCAGCGCCAACCACAGGACAACGCGGCGAACTTCCAGCAGTTGTTTCACTGGTTCGCCGAAGGCAAGTTGAAACCGCTGGTGTCACAGGTGTATCCACTGAGCAATGCGGCGCAGGCGATCAACGATCTTGGCCAGCGCAAGGCGGTCGGAAAGGTGGTCGTGCAGGTTCGTTGATCGTTTTCAAGCCAGGTCGCAGCCTGCGACCTGGCCCCGTCATCCCCGTACCGACTCTCATTTATACCTGAGCGACATGTTCATAAAGGAACATGCAATCTCCAACATTTCCGCTGTTTTGCCGATGCGAACCGGTGCTATTTTCGGTAACGAAACTGTAACATTCGCATCCGCAGTCAAAACAAGAAATCTGGAGCTCTTGAATGTTTGCTTTCTTTCGTCCTGCCGCACATCAGGCTCCATTGCCTGAAGAAAAAATAGACAGCACCTACCGACGCCTTCGCTGGCAGATCTTCGCCGGGATTTTCATTGGCTATGCCGGTTACTACCTGCTGCGCAAGAACTTCACCCTGGCGTTCCCGGACCTGATCGCCCAAGGCTATACAAAAGGCCAACTGGGTGTGGCGATGTCGGCGATTGCAATCGCCTACGGCCTGTCCAAGTTTCTGATGGGCATCGTGTCCGACCGCTCCAACCCGCGTTACTTCCTGCCCTTTGGCCTGGTGGTGTCCGCCGCGGTGATGTTCGTTTTCGGTTTCGCACCTTGGGCCACCTCCAGCGTGACCATGATGTTCATCCTGCTGTTCATCAACGGCTGGGCGCAAGGCATGGGCTGGCCGCCGAGCGGGCGAACCATGGTGCATTGGTGGTCACAGAAAGAGCGTGGCGGCGTGGTTTCGGTCTGGAACACCGCGCATAACGTTGGCGGTGGCTTGATCGGCCCGCTGGCGATTCTCGGCATGGGCTGGTTCAACGACTGGCACAGCAAGTTCTACGTACCGGCTGCCGTGGCGCTGTTGGTCGCCGTGTTTGCCTTCATCGTGATGCGCGATACTCCGCAGTCGACGGGCCTGCCGCCGATTGAGAAGTACAAAAACGATTACCCGGAAGGCTACGACGCCAGTCACGAAGAGGAATTCAGCGCCAAGGACATCTTCGTCAAATACGTGCTGCGCAACAAAATGCTCTGGTTCATCGCACTGGCTAACGTTTTCGTCTACCTGCTGCGCTACGGCATTCTGGACTGGGCGCCGACCTACCTCAAAGAGGTCAAGCACTTCGACTTCGACAAGACCTCGTGGGCTTACTTCCTGTACGAGTGGGCGGGCATTCCCGGCACGCTGCTGTGCGGCTGGATGTCGGACAAGATCTTCCGTGGCAACCGTGGCCTGACCGGCATGGTGTTCATGGCGTTGGTGACCGTTGCGACAATCGTGTATTGGCTGAATCCACCGGGCAATCCGATGATCGACATGATCTCGCTGTTCGCCATCGGCTTCCTGATCTACGGCCCGGTGATGCTGGTCGGCCTGCAGGCGCTGGAACTGGTGCCGAAGAAGGCCGCGGGTACGGCCGCAGGCTTTACCGGCCTGTTCGGTTACTTGGGTGGTTCCGTCGCGGCCAGTGCCATGATGGGCTACACCGTGGACTATTTCGGCTGGAATGGCGGCTTCATTCTGTTGGTCGTTGCCTGCCTGCTGGCGATGGCGTTCCTGGCACCCACCCTGGGCCACAAAAACGTCGCCAGTCAGGGCCGCGAAGCGCTCGCCTGATCTGCCTTTGATTTACAGCGCTTGAGCCGCGCCTCCAGATTCCGGTCTGGCATGGCGTGGCTACGCAGGGCGTGGGCGGTCTGCTCGACATACTCGCGAGTAGTGCCATAGCGCCCGCAAGCGTTCTCGAATACTTGGCTCAGCACGTGATCCGGCAAGTTGCCGGCATAGCTGGGCAGGTGCCGCTCCAATACAAATCCCAATGCCTGAACCTGGTTTCCGTTTTCAAGACGGCAGTTGAGCCAGTGTGGACGATAGGAAGGGAATGGCATCTCGCGCTGCCAGAGTGCATAAAGTGAAGCCTCGAGTTGTTCTTCGGGCAAACGATAGGCGAACCCGCTGCACGAACCACCGCGATCCAGGCCAAATACCAGCCCCGGCACTTCCGGCGTGCCGCGATGCTCGTGGGACCACAGGTACAAACCGCGATGGTAGCCATGCACCCGGCCGCGCACCCGCTCAACCGCCGCACATTCAGGCCGCCAGATCAGCGAACCATACGCGAATAACCAGACCGGCCCACCCTTGTGGCGCGCCATGGTCGACTGCATCGAGCTGAGCAATTGTTCGTGTGTAAGCTGCGGCCCCAGATCGAGCCGCGGAGGGTAAGCCAGATTCAAAAAAGCAGATTCAATGGCGCTCATGGCAATAAAATTTTGGCCCAGCAATTATTACAAAATATAAACAACTTTCACTTCATAGAACATATAGCAGTAATACTAAAACGAAAAGTACTAAGCGCCCTATGACCTTGCGCCCCCTATAAAAAATCCAATACTGAAGCTGGAGGGCTTGGCGATATACCCTAATATCATTTAAGAGAATTCTTAAATACCAGAACGAAATATACATAAGCATTCGGCGCGTCTAGGATAAAGCTCACCTAGGAGAAAATGCCTACAAACCCTTCGGATTTACCGCCTACCCATTGCAGCTTTACGTCGCGTATAACGGCCACCCAAAGACGCAACCAAACTGCCTCAAAGGCCTGAACAATGAAAACACCATGGATTTACGGGTTACTTCTAATGCTCACGGCGCAGCACTCGCTGGCCGAGGACACCTCTGCGAAAGACACCGGCTCCTGGTATTTGCAGGCCAGCGTCTATACCAGACACTTCTCCCCCGACTCCGACCACAATAACAATCAGGACCTTATCGGTCTTGAGCGCGAGCAAGCGTCCGGTTGGTTGTTTGGTGGCGCAACTTTTCGCAACTCGTTCAGCCAGCGTTCATATTATGCGTATGCGGGCAAACGCTACGAGAGCGCTGACTATCCCGTGTACATAAAACTTACCGGTGGTCTGTTGCAAGGTTACAGCGGCAAGTCTCAGGACAAGATCCCTCTGAATCACTTCGGGGTCGCGCCGGTGATCATTCCTTCAGTCGGGGCACACTACGGACCATTGGCAGCCGAGCTGGTGTTGCTCGGCTTCAATGCCGCCATGGTGACAACCGGGGTGCGCTTCTAGAACGGTTCACGCACCTATGATCGCGGGGCGTAAGCAAATACATCGGCACGCATTTGATGGGCATCCATCCCCGCTTCGACCAAAGCATCGAGCGTGCCATAGACCATGGCTGGAGAGCCGCTGGCATAGACGTGCAGTGCTTTCAGATCAGGGAAATCTTCACACACCGCCTCATGCAACATGCCGCAACGCCCCTGCCAGCCGCATTGATCGCTGACGACTTTATGCAGGAACAGATTGGGCAGCTTCAGCCATTCATCCCAATGTTCGATCTCATAAAAGTCTTCGGGACGACGTACGCCCCAATACAGGTGCACCGGATGCTTGAAGCCCGTGGCGCGGCAATGTTCGATCAGGCTGTGAATCTGGCCCATGCCGGTACCGGCAGCAATCAGTACGAGAGGACCGTTCGGCAGTTCCGCCAGATGGGTGTCGCCGAACGGCATCTCGATCCGCACCATCGGGTTGCGCTGGAGCTGTTCGATCAGGCTCAGCGCGCTGCTTTCGCGCGCCAGCACATGAATTTCCAGGTCGCGGCCGGAATGCGGTGCAGAGGCCAGGGAGAAAGCGGATTTCTCGCCACTCTCACGCTCGATCATCAGGTACTGGCCGGCGTGATAGCGCGGCGGCTTGCCCGCTGGCGCACGCAGACGCACGCGCCAGGTATCGCCACCGACGTCCCTGCATTCAATGACCTGACACGACACGCTGCGCACCGGCAGTTCTCCCAGCGCGAGCACGCCATCCCACAACACGATGCAGTCTTCCAGCGGCTCTGCAATGCAAGTGTAGAACTCGCCATGGTCGCGCACATCGCCAGCCTGTTCGACCCGCCCTTCCACCAGCAATGCGCCGCACACATGGCAATTGCCGTTACGACAGCTTTGCGGGCATTCATAGCCCAGGCGCCGCGCGCCATCGAGAATCCGCTCGCCGGGCAGAATCTCAAGCACTGCTCCGGAGGGCTGCAAGGTTACACGCATCAATCTATTCCTAACTGATTCCAGATGGCATCGATCCGTTGGGTAACGGCTTCATCCTTGACGATGACCCGGCCCCACTCACGGGTGGTTTCGCCTGGCCATTTATGCGTGGCATCGAGCCCCATCTTCGAACCCAGGCCGGAGACCGGCGAGGCGAAGTCCAGGTAGTCGATCGGCGTGTTATCGATCATCACCGTGTCGCGCTTGGGGTCCATGCGCGTGGTAATGGCCCAGATCACGTCGTTCCAGTCCCGTGCGTTGATATCGTCGTCGGTGACGATAACGAACTTGGTGTACATGAACTGTCGCAAAAACGACCAGACACCGAGCATTACCCGCTTGGCGTGGCCGGGATACGACTTTTTCATGGTCACGATGGCCATGCGGTACGAGCAGCCTTCGGGAGGCAGGTAGAAGTCAGTGATCTCCGGGAATTGCTTCTGCAGGATCGGCACGAACACTTCGTTCAGCGCCACACCGAGAATCGCCGGCTCATCCGGCGGACGGCCGGTGTAGGTGCTGTGGTAGATCGGCTTGATCCGATGGGTGATGCGCTCGACGGTGAACACCGGGAAGCTGTCGACTTCGTTGTAGTAGCCGGTGTGGTCGCCGTACGGACCTTCATCGGCCATTTCGCCCGGATGAATCACGCCTTCGAGGATGATTTCGGCCGTGGCCGGTACTTGCAGGTCGTTGCCGCGGCATTTCACCAGTTCGGTGCGATTGCCCCGCAGCAGACCGGCGAAAGCGTATTCGGAGAGGCTGTCCGGCACCGGCGTCACGGCGCCAAGAATGGTGGCCGGGTCAGCGCCCAGCGCCACGGACACCGGGAACGGCTGGCCGGGGTGTTTTTCGCACCATTCGCGGTAATCCAGCGCGCCGCCACGGTGGCTCAACCAGCGCATGATCACCTTGTTGCGACCGATCACCTGTTGACGGTAAATGCCGAGGTTCTGGCGATCCTTGTTCGGACCTTTGGTGACAGTCAGGCCCCAGGTGATCAGCGGGCCGACATCGCCTGGCCAGCAGGTCTGCACCGGCAACATCGCGAGGTCGACATCGTCGCCTTCGATGACCACTTCCTGGCACACCGCGTCCTTGACGACTTTCGGCGCCATCGAGATGATCTTGCGAAAGATCGGCAGCTTGGACCAGGCGTCCTTCAAACCTTTCGGCGGCTCGGGCTCCTTGAGGAACGCCAGCAACTTGCCGATTTCGCGCAACTCGCTCACCGCCTCTGCACCCATGCCCAGCGCCACGCGCTCAGGCGTACCGAACAGATTGCCGAGCACAGGGATGTCATAACCCGTGGGCTTTTCGAAAAGCAGGGCCGGGCCTTTGGCGCGCAATGTGCGGTCGCAGACCTCGGTCATTTCGAGCACTGGGGACACCGGAACCTGGATGCGCTTGAGTTCGCCGCGCTGTTCCAGACCGCTGATAAAGTCGCGCAAGTCGCGATACTGCATGCGTGAGCCTCGTTTTGGCCGTGGCGTTCGGGGGTGGCAGTTTAGCGCCGAACCCCTCAGTTCAGAACCACGAACTGCCGTTGATCAAAAATCAGATAGCAAAAAGCCGGGTTTCCCCGGCTTTTTGGCCTGTTCGATTTACTTGCGTTTCATCGACAGGAAGAACTCGTCGTTGGTCTTGGTCTGTTTCAGCTTGTCGACCAGGAACTCGATGGCAGAGACTTCATCCATCGGGTGCAGCAGTTTGCGCAGGATCCACATACGCTGCAGTTCGTCGTCGGCTGTCAGCAACTCTTCGCGGCGAGTACCGGAGCGGTTGATGTTGATGGCCGGGAACACACGTTTTTCGGCGATCTTGCGATCCAGAGGCAATTCCATGTTGCCGGTGCCTTTGAATTCTTCGTAGATCACTTCGTCCATCTTCGAACCGGTTTCAACCAGCGCGGTAGCGATGATGGTCAACGAGCCGCCTTCTTCGATGTTCCGTGCAGCACCGAAGAAACGTTTCGGTTTCTCCAGGGCGTGGGCATCGACACCACCGGTCAGCACCTTGCCGGAGCTCGGGATCACGGTGTTGTAGGCACGCGCCAGACGGGTGATGGAGTCGAGCAGAATCACCACGTCCTTCTTGTGCTCGACCAGACGCTTGGCCTTCTCGATCACCATTTCAGCAACCTGCACGTGGCGGGTTGGCGGCTCGTCGAACGTCGAGGCAACTACTTCGCCGCGCACGGTGCGCTGCATTTCGGTCACTTCTTCCGGACGCTCGTCGATCAACAGCACGATCAGGTGAACTTCAGGATTGTTACGCGCGATGTTTGCCGCGATGTTCTGCAGCATGATCGTTTTACCGGCTTTCGGCGGAGCAACGATCAGGCCGCGCTGGCCTTTGCCGATCGGGGCGCACAGGTCGATGACACGACCGGTCAAGTCTTCGGTGGAACCGTTACCGGCTTCCATCTTCATGCGCACGGTCGGGAACAGCGGGGTCAGGTTCTCGAAGAGAATCTTGTTTTTCGCGTTCTCGGGACGATCGTAGTTGATCGTGTCGACCTTGAGCAGCGCGAAATACCGCTCGCCTTCCTTCGGAGGACGGATCTTGCCAACGATGGTGTCACCGGTGCGCAAGTTGAAGCGACGGATCTGGCTCGGCGAGACGTAGATATCGTCCGGGCCGGCGAGATAGGAAGCGTCAGCGGAGCGCAGGAAGCCGAAGCCGTCCTGGAGAATCTCCAGCACGCCATCACCGGAGATTTCCTCGCCGCTTTTAGCGTGCTTTTTGAGCAGGGAGAAAATCACGTCCTGCTTGCGCGAACGGGCCATATTTTCTATGCCCATCTGTTCGGCCAATTCGAGCAGTTCGGTAATCGGCTTTTGCTTGAGTTCAGTCAGATTCATATAGGAATGACGTAATCATTTATGGAGGGGGGAAATTAAGCTTTTGGCTTAATGAGGCCGCGCCGCAGAGAAGGCGACAGGATCGCGTACTTATTCGAAAAGGAGTGCGTCGGCGACGGCTAGCAGGGGGCAGTGGAGAAACCAGTGCGGGGCCGAATGTACCACCTGAGTTTCGGAGCGTCTAGCCCTCAATAACGAAAAGGCCCCGCATAATGCGGGGCCTTTTCATGACGCTTTATAACAACGCTTAGATGTTGGCGTCGAGGAAAGCAGCCAATTGCGACTTCGACAGCGCACCGACCTTGGTGGCTTCGACGTTGCCGTTCTTGAACAGCATCAGCGTCGGGATACCACGCACGCCATGCTTGGCCGGGGTTTCCTGGTTCTCGTCGATGTTCAGTTTGGCAACGGTCAGCTTGCCTTTGTAGGTCTCGGCAATTTCGTCCAGGACAGGAGCGATCATTTTGCAAGGGCCGCACCACTCAGCCCAGTAGTCGACCAGTACAGCGCCTTCGGCCTTGAGTACGTCGGCCTCGAAGCTAGCGTCGCTAACGTGTTTGATAAGATCGCTGCTCATGGAAGTCTCCAGGTTGTAAGCAAAAAAACGTGGCCCATCATAGCTGCCCTTCCCCCGTTCAGGAAGCCGCAGATGATTGAGTCTCGCTATGGTGGCCCATGAATTTGGGTATAGCTCAAGTCACGAGGTGGCGGGAGCGACGAAGGCAATCCCGGTGCGCAGGGCGGCGTTGCGCACATGCTCCTGCATGGCCTTCTGTGCGGCGCCGGACGATCGGCGCGCCAGTGCACGGAGGATTTTACGGTGTTCCTGCCAGGTTTCCATGGCCCGTTCGGCCCGGATGAACGGTAGCTTCTGGCTCTCCAGAAAGATGTCGGCGCTGGCTGTCAGGATGCTCAGCATCGCCTGATTGCCGCTGGCCAGGAGGATGCGCCGGTGAAACTCGAAGTCCAGTCGCGCCGCTGCATCGAAGTTGGCGGCACGCAGTTCGTTGCGCATGGCGGCGACGTTGTCTTCCAGGGCATCGAGATCCTCGGTGCTCAGGGTCACGGCCGCCAAACCCGAGGCAAAACCCTCCAGCGCATAGCGCAACTGGAAGATGTCCAGCGGCGATGCCTGGGCCGCGAATGGCCAGCCCGGCACCGCCTCGCCCCGGGGCAGATCGACCGGTGACTGCACGAACACGCCCTTGCCCGGCTGGATGCTGATCACGCCCAGCGCACTCAGGGACGACAACGCCTCGCGCAACGACGCCCGGCTGACCCCCAATTGCACCGCCAGGTCCCGTTGCGAGGGCAAGGCATCACCCGGCCCGAAACCTTGCTCGGTGATCAGTTTGCGGATGGCTTGCAGCGCCACTTCAGGTACTGCACGGGAGATCGAATTCATGGTTTCTTCAGACGAACCAGGCCAATGAGCGGCTAGTTGTAAAGCTATTCGCGACGTCCGGCAAGTCGTGCCCCATGGGGGTTCGGGAGTTTTCACGATTGCGCCATCAAGGTGCGAAATGCCACCTAACTGTTCAGACCAGTAAGACCGAGAAACACCAGCAAAACCGTGGCCTGCAACCCCTGAAACCGAATCTTGGCATGGCCCGTGCTCTGTCGATCCGCAGAAATCACTTCCCGCCGATCCGGAGATTTGCCATGACCCAGCGTTACAGCGCCCTCCTCGCCGCCCTGTTTGCCAGCCTGATGCTGAGCCAGGCACCTGCCCACGCCGACGGTCTGGAGGATGTGGTCAAACGCGGCACCCTCAAAGTCGCCGTGCCCCAGGACTTCCCGCCGTTCGGCTCGGTCGGCCCGGACATGAAACCGCGCGGCCTCGACATCGACACCGCCAAACTGCTCGCCGACCAACTCAAGGTCAAACTCGAACTGACCCCGGTCAACAGCACCAACCGCATCCCGTTCCTGACCACCGGCAAGGTCGACCTGGTGATTTCCAGCCTCGGCAAGAACCCTGAACGCGAGAAAGTCATCGATTTCTCCCGTGCCTACGCGCCGTTCTACCTCGCCGTGTTCGGTCCGCCAGACGCCGCCATCAAGGGTTTGGACGATCTCAAGGGCAAAACCATCAGCGTCACCCGTGGCGCCATCGAAGACATTGAGCTGACCAAAGTCGCCCCCGAAGGCGTGACTATCAAACGCTTCGAAGACAACAACTCGACCATCGCCGCCTACCTTGCCGGGCAAGTCGACCTGATCGCCAGCGGCAACGTGGTGATGGTGGCCATCAGCGAGAAAAGCCCGAAACGCGTACCGGCCCTGAAAGTGAAGCTCAAGGACTCGCCGGTGTACGTCGGTGTGAACAAGAACGAGCCGGCGTTGCTGGACAAGGTCAATCAGATCCTCACCACCGCCAAGGCTGACGGTGCGCTGGAAAAGAACTCGCAAACCTGGTTGAAAGAACCGCTGCCGGCCGATCTCTGATCGTTCGCTCGGGAGACGACTTATGGCTTATCAGTTCGATTTCTTGCCGGTGGTGGAAAACACCGACCTGCTGCTGCGCGGTGCGTTGTTCACCCTTGAGCTGACGGCCGTTGGCGCAGTGTTCGGGGTCGCTCTGGGCATCATCGGCGCACTGGTGCGGGCGTGGAACATCCGCCCGTTCGCCGGCATTTTCGGGGTCTACGTCGAGTTGATCCGCAACACACCCTTTCTGGTGCAGTTGTTTTTCATCTTCTTCGGTTTGCCGTCGCTGGGCCTGCAGATTTCCGAATGGCAGGCGGCGGTGCTGGCGATGGTGATCAACCTGGGCGCCTATTCGACCGAGATCATCCGCGCCGGCATTCAAGCGATTCCCCGCGGACAACTGGAAGCCGCAGCCGCCCTGGCAATGTCGCGTTTCGAAGCCTTCCGCCACGTGGTTCTGCTGCCGGCACTGGGCAAGGTCTGGCCGGCCCTGAGCAGCCAGATCATCATCGTCATGCTCGGCTCGGCGGTCTGTTCGCAGATCGCCACCGAAGAGCTGAGTTTCGCCGCCAACTTCATTCAGTCGCGTAACTTTCGCGCCTTTGAAACCTACGCCCTGACCACGCTGCTCTACCTGTGCATGGCGCTGCTGATCCGCCAATTGCTGAACTGGATCGGTCGCCGCTACATATCCAAGAGCAGCGCAAGGAGCAGCCAATGAGCGATTTCACCTTCTGGGACATCCTGCGCAACCTGCTCACAGGCCTGCAATGGACGCTGGCGTTGTCGCTGGTGGCGTTTATCGGCGGTGGGCTGATCGGTTTGCTGATCATGGTGATGCGGATTTCAAAGAAATCCCTGCCCAGCCACTTCGCCCGCACCTACATCGAATTGTTCCAGGGCACGCCGCTGTTGATGCAGCTGTTTCTGGTGTTCTTCGGTGTGGCCTTGGCCGGTGTGGAAATTTCACCGTGGATGGCGGCGGCGATTGCCTTGACACTGTTCACCAGCGCCTACCTGGCGGAGATCTGGCGCGGTTGCGTCGACTCGATCCCCAATGGCCAGTGGGAAGCCTCATCGAGCCTGGCGCTCAACCCGCTGGAGCAATTGCGTTACGTGATCCTGCCACAAGCGCTGCGCATCGCCGTGGCGCCGACCGTGGGCTTCTCGGTGCAAGTGGTCAAGGGCACCGCCGTCACCTCGATCATCGGCTTCACCGAACTGACCAAGACCGGCGGCATGCTCGCCAACGCGACCTTCGAACCCTTCATGGTCTACGGCCTCGTCGCCCTCGGTTACTTCCTGCTCTGCTACCCCTTGTCCCTCAGTGCGCGCTACCTGGAAAGGAGACTGCATGCCTCTGCTTAGAATTTCCGCCCTGCATAAATATTACGGCGACCACCATGTACTCAAAGGCATCGATCTGAGTATCGAGGAAGGCCAGGTGGTGGCGATCATCGGTCGCAGCGGCTCGGGCAAGTCCACCTTGCTGCGCACCCTCAATGGTCTGGAATCGATCAATGACGGCGTGATCGAAGTCGACGGCGAATACCTCGACGCCGCCCGCGCCGACCTGCGCAGCCTGCGGCAGAAAGTCGGGATGGTGTTCCAGCAGTTCAACCTGTTCCCGCACCTGACCGTCGGCGAAAACGTCATGCTTGCGCCACAAGTGGTGCAGAAAGTGCCGAAAGCCAAAGCCACCGAGCTGGCGCGACAGATGCTGGAACGGGTCGGGCTGGGCGAGAAATTCGACGCCTTCCCGGATCGACTCTCTGGCGGCCAGCAACAGCGGGTGGCGATCGCCCGGGCGCTGGCCATGTCGCCGAAAGTCTTGCTGTGCGACGAAATCACCTCGGCCTTGGACCCGGAACTGGTCAATGAAGTGTTGAGCGTGGTCCGGCAACTGGCCAGGGAAGGTATGACATTGATCATGGTCACCCATGAGATGCGTTTTGCCCGGGAGGTGGGCGACAAATTGGTGTTCATGCACCAGGGCAAGGTGCATGAGGTGGGAGATCCGAAGGTGTTGTTTGCCAATCCGCAGACGGCGGAGCTGGCGAACTTCATTGGGACCGTGGAGGCGGCGGGCTGACACCCCTGTGGCGAGGGGGCTTGCCCCCGTTGGGCTACGAAGTAGCCCCAAAACCATTCACATCAACTCCAAATAGACCGCGCATGCAGGTTTTACGACTGCTGCGCAGCCGAACGGGGGCAAGCCCCCTCGCCACAGGGTTGGATCAAGGCTTTCAACTCTGCGCGTTGGCGCGAGCGTTTGATCGTGGCAGGATGTCGAGGTTATCGACCGAGACCCCCTGACCATGCCGCTATCCCAAGTCAAGAATCTGTCCCTGATCGCCGCAATCGACCTGGGCTCCAACAGCTTTCACATGGTCGTGGCCAAGGCCCAGAACGGCGAAATCCGGATTCTCGAGCGTCTCGGGGAGAAGGTTCAGCTGGCCGCCGGCATCGACGAAGAGCGTCAACTCAGCGAAGAATCAATGCAACGCGGGCTCGATTGCCTGAAGCGCTTCGCCCAACTGATCAGCGGTATGCCGCCCGGCACCGTGCGGATCGTCGGCACCAACGCCCTGCGCGAAGCCCGTAACCGCGGTGAATTCATCCATCGGGCCGAAGAAATCCTCGGCCATCCGGTAGAAGTCATCTCCGGCCGTGAAGAAGCGCGCCTGATTTACCTCGGCGTCTCCCACACCCTCGCCGACACCCCGGGCAAACGCCTGGTGGCCGACATCGGCGGCGGCAGTACCGAATTCATCATTGGCCAGCGCTTCGAACCGCTGCTGCGCGAAAGCCTGCAAATGGGTTGCGTCAGCTATACCCAACGCTATTTCAAGGATGGCAAGATCACCCCGGCCCGCTACGCCCAGGCGTACACCGCGGCGCGGCTGGAGATCATGAGCATCGAACACGCCCTGCACCGCCTGACCTGGGATGAAGCCATCGGCTCCTCGGGCACCATTCGCGCCATTGGCCTGGCACTGAAGGCCGGCGGACATGGCACTGGCGAGGTGAACGCCGAAGGCTTGGCCTGGCTCAAGCGCAAGCTGATCAAGCTCGGTGATGTCGAGAAAATCGACTTCGAAGGCATCAAGCCCGACCGCCGGGCGATCTTTCCCGCCGGGCTGGCGATTCTCGAAGCGATCTTCGATGCCCTCGAACTGCAACGCATGGACCACTGTGAAGGCGCCCTGCGCGAAGGCGTGCTCTATGACCTGCTGGGCCGTCATCATCACGAAGATGTCCGTGAGCGCACGCTCAGCTCGCTGATGGAGCGCTACCACGTCGACCTGGAGCAAGCCGCGCGGGTCGAACGCAAGGCGCTGCATGCCTTCGATCAAGTGGCCGAGGATTGGGACCTGGACGACGGTGTCTGGCGCGAACTGCTGAGCTGGGCGGCCAAGGTCCACGAAGTGGGCCTGGACATCGCGCACTATCAGTACCACAAACACGGCGCCTACCTGATCGAGCACTCGGACCTGGCCGGGTTCTCCCGCGAAGACCAACTGATGCTCGCGCTACTGGTGCGTGGCCACCGTCGCAATATTCCCAAGGACAGGTTTGCCGATTTTGGCGACGACGGCATCAAGCTGATTCGCCTGTGCGTGCTGCTGCGCTTCGCGATTCTGTTCCACCACATCCGTGGCACCCAGGAAATGCCACAGGTCGTGCTGCACGCCAACGGCGACAGCCTGGATGTGTTATTCCCGGAACATTGGCTGGATGACAACCAGTTGACCCAGGCCGACTTCGCCCTGGAAGCCGAATGGCTGACCCGCGTCAGCTTCGTGCTGAACGTTCGCTAAAAAACCGAAAATGGTCGCCGAACACGGTCCTGTAGGAGCCGGCTTGCTGGCGAAGGCGTCCTTGAAATGGATGCATGACTTGAAAGCCATTCGCTGGCAAGCCAGCTCCTACAAGGGACGGTGGTGGAAATGAAAATGGCGATCCACATGGATCGCCATTTTTTATCGCCCAAGGTTTGCGTTAACGCACCGCCAGAATCGGGCTGCCCAACCGCTCCAGCAAGGTGGCCTGGGCGCTGCGCGGGTTCTGGTTGCCAGTCGGTGTATTACGGACGTAGCGACCGTCCGACTGCAGGCTCCAGCTGTGGGTGTTGTCGGTAAGATAAAGCTCCAGCTCTTTCTTGACCCGCAAAATCAGCTTCTTGCCCTCGACCGGGAAGCAAGTCTCGACGCGCTTGTCGAGGTTGCGTTCCATCCAGTCGGCACTGGACAGGAACATCTGCTCTTCACCGCCATTGAGGAAGTAGAAGACCCGGGTGTGCTCCAGGAAACGACCGATGATCGAACGTACGTGGATGTTGTGCGATACCCCGGCGATGCCCGGTCGCAGGCAGCACATGCCGCGCACCACCAGATCGATGCGTACCCCGGACTGGCTGGCCTTGTACAACGCGCGGATGACCTTTGGATCGGTCAGCGAGTTGAACTTGGCGATGATGTGCGCCGGTTTGCCGTCGAGGGCGAATTGCGTCTCCCGGGCAATCATGTCGAGCATGCCCTTCTTCAACGTGAACGGCGCGTGCAGCAGTTTTTTCATGCGCAGGGTTTTACCCATGCCGATCAACTGGCTGAACAGTTTGCCGACGTCTTCGCACAAGGCATCGTCGGAGGTCAGCAGGCTGTAGTCGGTGTACAGACGGGCGTTGGCCGCGTGGTAGTTGCCGGTACCCAAGTGAGCGTAGCGAACAATCTCGCCGGCTTCGCGACGCAGAATCAGCATCATCTTGGCGTGGGTCTTGAAGCCGACCACGCCGTAAATCACCACGGCGCCGGCCGCCTGCAGACGGCTGGCCAGCTGCAGGTTGGATTCTTCATCGAACCGCGCGCGCAATTCGATCACCGCCGTCACTTCCTTGCCGTTCCGCGCCGCATCCACCAGCGCATCGACGATCTCCGAGTTGGCGCCGCTGCGATACAACGTCTGGCGAACCGCCAACACGTGTGGATCCTTGGCCGCCTGACGCAGCAAGTCGACCACCGGGGTGAAGGACTCGAACGGGTGCAGCAGCAAGATGTCCTGCTTGCTGATCACGCTGAAAATGTTCTCGCTGTTCTGCAGCAGTTTCGGGATCTGCGGGGTGAACGGCGTGTATTGCAGCTCCGGATGACTGTCCAGGCCGGTGATGCTGAACAGCCGGGTCAGGTTGACCGGACCATTGACCTGATACAGCTCGGTCTCCTGCAGGTTGAACTGCTTGAGCAGGTAATCGGACAGGTGTTTCGGGCAAGTGTCGGCCACTTCCAGCCGCACCGCATCACCATAGCGACGGGAGAACAACTCGCCGCGCAGGGCGCGGGCCAGGTCTTCCACGTCTTCGGTATCGACCGCGAGGTCGGCGTTCCGGGTCAGGCGGAACTGGTAGCAGCCCTTGACCTTCATGCCCTGGAACAGGTCGTCGGCGTGCGCGTGGATCATCGACGACAGGAATACATAGTTGTCACCCGGGCCGCCGACTTCTTCCGGCACCTTGATGATCCGCGGCAGCAGACGCGGCGCCGGGATGATCGCCAGGCCGGAATCGCGACCGAAGGCGTCGATGCCTTCGAGCTCGACGATGAAGTTCAGGCTCTTGTTCACCAGCAACGGGAACGGGTGCGTCGGGTCGAGACCGATCGGGGTGATGATCGGCGCGATCTCGTCGCGGAAATAACGGCGGACCCAAGTCTTGAGCTTGGTAGTCCAGTAACGACGACGGATGAAGCGGACCTGATGTTTTTCCAGTTCCGGCAACAGAATGTCGTTGAGAATCGCGTATTGGCGGTCGACGTGACCGTGCACCAATTCGCTGATGCGAGCCAGGGCCTGATGCGGTTGCAGGCCATCGGCGCCAGCCTGTTCACGGGCGAAGGTGATCTGCTTCTTCAGGCCGGCCACACGAATCTCGAAGAACTCGTCCAGGTTGCTGGAGAAGATCAGCAGAAACTTCAGCCGCTCCAGCAATGGGTAGGACTCATCCAGCGCCTGTTCCAGCACGCGGATGTTGAACTGCAGTTGCGAGAGCTCGCGATGGATGTACAGGCTGCTGTCATCCAGACCGGGAATGGCAATCGCTGGCGCCGCCACAACGGGCTCGGCCACCACCGCAGGTGGAGCGGGCTCCAGCTCCGGCGGAGTTTCAGCGATTTGCTCCACCACAGGTTGAGCGTCTTTTACGGCAACTTCAGTGAGTCCTTCGGTATTCATCGAATGTTCCTGGGAGGGCTATTTTTGCTCTCGTAACAATTGAGCAGCACGGACGGCAAAGTAAGTCAGGATGCCATCTGCGCCTGCACGTTTAAAAGCGGTCAGGGATTCGAGGATAACCCCTTCGCTCAACCAGCCATTCTGGATCGCCGCCATGTGCATGGCGTATTCGCCGCTGACCTGATACACAAAGGTCGGCACTTTGAACGCTTCCTTGACCCGATAAAGAATATCCAGATACGGCATGCCTGGCTTGACCATGACCATGTCTGCGCCTTCTGACAAGTCGGCCGCCACTTCGTGCAGGGCTTCGTTGCTGTTGGCCGGGTCCATCTGATAGGAGGCCTTGTTGGCCTTGCCCAGGTTCAACGCCGAACCCACCGCATCGCGGAACGGGCCGTAGTAGGCACTGGCGTACTTGGCCGAGTAGGCCATGATCCGCACATTAACGTGCCCCGCCAGCTCCAGCGCTTCGCGGATCGCCTGAATGCGGCCGTCCATCATGTCTGACGGAGCCACCACTTGAGCGCCGGCTTCGGCGTGGGACAAAGCCTGTTTAACCAGTGCGTCGACGGTGATGTCGTTCTCTACGTAGCCTTCTTCGTCGAGAATGCCGTCCTGACCGTGGGTGGTGAACGGGTCCAGGGCGACGTCGGTGATCACACCCAGCTCCGGGAACTGCGCACGCAGAGCGCGGGTAGCGCGCTGGGCGATGCCGTTGGGGTTCCAGGCTTCGGCGGCATCCAGTGACTTGAGTTCCGGTGGCGTCACCGGGAACAGTGCCAGCGCCGGAATGCCCAGCTCGACCCATTTGGCAGCTTCTTCCAGCAACAGATCGATGGTCAGGCGTTCGACGCCCGGCATCGACGCCACTGCTTCGCGACGGTTTTCACCGTCCAGCACGAATACCGGCAGGATCAGGTCATCGACGGTCAGTACGTTTTCACGGACCAGACGACGCGAAAAATCATCACGACGGTTGCGACGCAGGCGGGTTGCAGGAAACAAACGGTTGGCGGGGGTAAAGCTCACGGCAGACTCCTGAGCCCGCGCTGGCGGGCGAGCGTGACAGTTATAAGCGGCCATTATGACCAACGTATGACAGTTGTGTGCACCCCTGTGACAGGTAGCCGCATTCCATTGTCCTTGTAGGAAATGTTCACGTCGAGACACATTTGGACACTTTCATGAATGTGCACGAAGGGTTAGGCTGCGCGTTCATTTCGCCAGCACCCAGACAATGCTCCAACAATTCCTACATGACTTCGGCTACTTTGCCCTGTTCCTCGGCACGTTTTTCGAAGGCGAAACCATTCTGGTACTCGCAGGCTTCCTCGCGTTCCGTGGGTACATGGACATCAACCTGGTGGTGGTCGTGGCGTTCTTCGGCAGTTATGCCGGCGATCAGCTGTGGTACTTCCTGGGGCGCAAGCACGGGCGCAAATTGCTGGCGCGCAAACCGCGCTGGCAATTGATGGGCGATCGGGCACTGGAACATATCCGCAAGCACCCGGACATCTGGGTGCTGAGCTTCCGCTTTGTCTATGGCTTGCGCACCGTGATGCCGGTGGCAATCGGTCTGTCGGGCTATCCGCCGGGACGCTATCTGCTGCTCAACGGGATTGGCGCGGCCATCTGGGCTGCGGCGCTGGCAGCGGCTGCGTATCACTTCGGCGCGGTGCTCGAAGGTATGCTGGGCAGTGTCAAGAAGTACGAGCTGTGGGTGCTGGGCGCCCTGCTGGTCCTGGGCTTTGTCCTGTGGCTGCGGCGACGCTTCAAGAATGCCCGCTTGGCGAAAAAGATCTACGCCGATGAGCAGGCACTGAAAGCCGAACAGGCCAAGTCCAACGAACCTACGACGCCCATCGAGTGACGCGGTTTCTACAACAGTAGAGACCGATACCGCTGAGCAGGCTGTAACTGAGCAGCCCTACCCAACCCACCGCGCTGCCCGGCCATAGCCCGACCATCGGCGCCAGCCACACCAGCGGCAGGTTCGACACCAGCCGCAACAGCTCCAGCTTCAACGCCTGCGGGCGATTCTCCAGGGCTGCACCCAACACGAACAACCCCAACGCCACGGCGCCCCAACCCAACACCAGGGCTGCGGTCGGCAGGCTCTGCTCCAAATTCATCAAGTAACTGCCCAAGGCGATGTAGACGCAGAACTGCAGCGCCACATACCACTGCTGACGTCCGTCCAGCGGCACCTCGAATTTGCGGAACTGAGCCAGGTCCGGCTTGTTCATCGGGTATTTGGCCGCCACGTCCGCCGGCCGCCAACCGGTGCGCATGAACCAGATCCGCAGCTTGTCCCACCAGCGCTCGGCGCGCCGGGCGTCATCCCACAACTGCGCGTAAAACTGCACGTTCGCCCACAACGGATTCCAGCTCGCCAGCGGCGTGGTCACGCCGAATATCACCGGTTCGTTATCGTCCTCTTCCTGGAACGAGCCGAACAGACGGTCCCAAATAATGAACACCCCGCCGTAGTTGCGATCCATGTAGAGAGCGTTCTGTGCATGGTGAGCCCGATGATTGGACGGCGTGACGAAGGACCACTCGAACCAGCCAAGCTTGGGAATATGCCGGGTATGCACCCAAAACTGGTACAACAGGTTCAACGCCGCAACGCTGACGAACACCAGCAGCGGCACGCCGAGCACGGCCAGGGGCAGGTAGAAGATCCAGCTCAACAGAAACCCGGTGCTGGTCTGGCGCAGGGCCGTGGAGAGGTTGTAGTCCTCGCTCTGGTGATGCACCGAATGCGCGGCCCAGAGGATGTTGCGCTCATGGCCCATCCGGTGCAGCCAGTAGTAGCAGAAGTCGTAGAAGACGAATGCAAACACCCAGACCCAGACACTGTCGGCCGACAGCTCGATCAAGGCCAGATGTTCCAGGGCGAAGGCATAAGTGACCAGGCCGACACCTTTGGTCAACAGGCCCGTGGTAGTCGACAATACGCCGGTGCTGAGGCTGTTGATCGCGTCTGCCACGCGGTAATTGCTCACCCCGCGCCAACGGTCGGCCAACAACTCGACCGCAATCAGCACAAAGAAAAACGGCACCGCATACAGAATGAAGTTCATGACGCGACCTGATCGGAATCGTTCAGCAGAGATTAGGTGTAGCCGCGAATTAACCCTATGGCAACGAGTGACAAATTAGTGGACATTTAACGCCATGAATCTGGAGAAAAGCCCATGAGCAAAAAAATTGCAGTGATCCTTTCCGGCTGTGGCGTGTACGACGGCGCCGAGATCCACGAAAGCGTGATCACCCTGCTGCGGCTGGACCAGCGCGGTGCCCAGGTGCAGTGCTTCGCACCCAACATCGCGCAGTTACATGTGATCAACCACCTGACTGGCGAAGAAATGCCCGAATCGCGCAACGTGCTGGTGGAATCGGCGCGTATCGCCCGGGGCAACATCAAGGATATCCGTGAAGCGGACGTCGAAGACTTCGATGCGCTGATCGTTCCCGGCGGTTTCGGGGCGGCCAAGAACCTGTCGAACTTTGCCGTCGAAGGCGCCGGCTGCAGCGTTCAACCTGACGTCCTGGCGTTGACCGAAGCGTTCGCCGAGGCTGGCAAACCGGTGGGGCTGATCTGCATCTCGCCGGCCCTGGCGGCAAAAATCTACGGCCCGGGCGTGACCTGCACCATCGGCAACGATGCCGATACCGCCGCCGCGATGAACAAGATGGGCGCCACCCACGCTGAGTGCGCAGTGACCGACATTGTCGAAGACAAGGCGCGCAAGCTGGTGAGCACACCGGCGTACATGCTCGCGCAATCGATCAGCGAAGCCGCTTCCGGCATCAACAAATTGGTCGACCGCGTACTGGAACTGACCCACGAAAACGACGAGTAACACTCGTGATTGTTCCCACTCCGCGTGGGAACGATCATTACCGTCTTGCTCAAGCTTTACGCGACAACCGGGTCAATATCCGGTCCAGCGCATTGGCGAACGCCTGTTTCTCGCGCTCGCCGAACGGCGCCGGGCCGCCGCTCATCTGCCCCTGCTCGCGCAAGTCGGTGAACAGGTTACGCACCGCGAGTCGATCGCCCATGTTCTGCGCATCGAACTCCTTACCCCGCGGATCCAGCGCCGCAACGCCGTTCTTCACCAGCCGATCCGCCAGCGGCACATCGCTGCAAATCACCAACTCCCCCGGCACCGCGTGTTCCACCAGGTAATCGTCGGCGGCATCCGGGCCGCTGGGCACCACGATCAGTTTCACCAGCGCAAGGCCCGGCTTGATCTGCGGCTGACCGGCCACCAGTACCACTTCGAACTGGCGCTTGAGGGCGAACTTCACCACTAGATCCTTGGCTGCCCGAGGGCAGGCGTCGGCATCGATCCATACGCGCATTGGATTTCCTCTATTGAAAAGCATCGCGGGCAAGCCCGCTCCCATAAGGTTAGCGCTGAACCTGTGGGAGCGGGCTTGCCCGCGAATATGAGCGCAGCGAATGCTTTTAAGAAGCCGGCAACTGCCGCTTCTCGGCCATCCGGCTGCGACTGTACAGCACGATGATCGCAATGATCGCCACAGCCTGGGCACTCAGCGAATACGCGTCAGCGTGGATCCCCAACCAGTCGAAGTCAAAGAACGGTACCGGCCGCGTGCCGAAGACCCCGGCTTCCTGCAACGCCTTCACGCCATGGCCGGCAAACACCACCGACAACGCGCACAGCAATCCGGCATTGATGCCGAAGAACAGTGCCAGCGGCAGCTTTGCCGAGCCGCGCAGAATCACCCAGGCCAGACCGACCAGCATAACCAGCGCCGTCGCGCCGCCAGCCATTACGGCGTTATGCCCCGCAGGCCCCGCCTGCAACCACAAGGTTTCGTAAAACAGGATCACTTCGAACAGTTCGCGATACACCGAGAAGAACGCCAGGATCGCAAACCCGAAACGCCCACCGCCGCTCACCAGGCTGCTCTTGATGTAATCCTGCCAGGCCGCTGCGTGGCGACGGTCGTGCATCCATACACCGAGCCAGAGCACCATGACACTGGCAAACAGCGCAGTGGCCCCTTCCAGCAGCTCACGCTGGGCCCCGCTGACGTCAATCACATACGCCGCCACCGCCCAGGTCGCCAGCCCGGCCAACAGCGCCAGGCCCCAACCGATGTTGACGCTGCGCACCGCCGATTGCTGGCCGGTATTGCGCAGGAACGCGAGGACCGCCGCGAGCACCAGAATGGCTTCCAGACCTTCTCGCAACAGAATCAACAGACCGGAAATGTAGCTCAGCGACCAGCTCAAGCCATCGCTACCGAGCAGGCCAGCGGATTCTTTCAGCTTGGCCTTGGCCACTTCCAGACGTTGCTCGACCTGGGCCACTGGCAAGCCGTCCTGCAACGACTGACGGTAAGCCATCAGGGACTTTTCAGTGTCTTTGCGTACGTTGGCGTCGACGTTGTCCAGAGAGCTTTCAACCAGTTCGAAGCCTTCCAGGTACGCCGCCACCGACAGGTCGTAGGCCTGATCGTGCTCGCCAGCGCGATAGGCGGCGATACTCTTGTCCAGCGTGGCCGCCGTGTATTCAAGCAATTGCCCCGGGCCACGCTTGACCTGCGGCGGTTGCGCTCGTTGCGCGCGGAAGGTCGCGGCCGCTTGCGGACCTTCGACGGCCTGCACTTCGGCTGGCGTCTGACGCGCCAGGTCGGCGATGTTGTAGGTTTTTTCGGATTTTGCCGCGGCCGGATCGGCGCTGAAGCCGGCGATGTAGGTCGCCAGGTCCCAACGCTGACGATCATCCAGCTGATCGGCGAAGGCCGGCATGTCAGTACCTTCGACGCCCATACCCAGCGTGTTGTAAAGCGCGTAGAGGCTCAGACGGTCCAGTCGCGCGGCATCGCGCAGATTGGTCGGCGGTGGCGTCATGCCGACACCTGCCGGGCCGTCACCGATGCCCGTATCGCCATGGCACACCGAGCATTGCTGGGCATACAGCGGCGCGCCGCGGGTCGGGTCCGGGGTAATGACCGGAGCCTGGCTGACTTCATAGGTCACCGCCAGTTTTGCCCCCAGCTGCCGCGCCTGACGGGTGACGTCCGCGCCGTCCTTGCGAGCGGCGATCGCGGTGCGCAGACCGTTAACGCCCTGCTCCAGTTCGGCACGCTGGGGTTTGGCCGGCAAATCGGCGATCAACCCTTGCAGCTCCCCCAGGAATGTCTGCTGTTCGAGATACTCAGCCTCATCAATAACCTTGCCTCCCTCGACCGCCGTCGGGTAATCGGCGGCAATGTAATCGAGCAAATGCAGGGCCTTGGGCGCACCCTCCGCGGTTTCGGCCAGCGCATTGAAGCTGCAGAACGCGATCATCGGCAGCACGAGCCACGCCAGAAAACGAGAGAAGCCAGTCATGAATAAATCTCAAATGGAAATACGAAGTAACACATTGTTCACTTCCAATGAGTTTCGCTCAAGCTTTGTTGGTATTTCCCGCATAACGGCGTGTACATTGGGCGGCAAACTGCTATCTCCTCGCGGTATCCGATCAGGGAAGAATCATCGTCCATGCGCTCCTGCCTGTTGTTCTCTTTGCTGCTGAGTTTCGCCCTACAACTGAGTGGCTGTGCCGCGTACCGAAATTATGATCAGGAGATGCAACAGACCAATGACCAACTATTGGTGGGCAACCTCCAGGGTGCGTTGGACCTAGTGGAGCTGCACAATCCCTGGGAAGACAAGGATCTGCTCTATTACTTCGAGAAAGGCGCCATCCTTAGTGTCGCCAATGCGCTGCCGGAGAGCCAGAAAGCCTGGCGCAGCGCCGACCAGATGGTATTCCAGCGCGAAGAAGCGGTGCCCTCCGGGGCCATGAAACTGCTCACACGGTTTGGCAATGAAATGGGCACCATGCTGGTCAACGACAAACTGCGTCGCTACGAAGGTTACGATTACGAAAAAGTCATGCTGACCACGCAAATGGCCCTCAACCAATTGGCTGCGAATGACTTCGACGGCGCCCGCGCCGACATCAAGAAAACCCACGAACGCGAAGCACTGATTGCCCGCCAGCGCGAGCGGCAATACGAAGAGCTCGAAGAGCAGGCCAAGGCCCAGGGCATTTCGGTGCGTTACAAGGATCTGCAAGGCTACCCGGTGACCACCCTCGATGCGCCAGCCGTCATCGAATTGAAAAACGGCTATCAGAGTGCCTTCAGTCATTACCTGGCTGGCTTCACCTATGAAGCCCTCGGCGAACGCGATCTCGCCGCGCCGGGCTATCGCCAGGCAATTGAATTGCGCCCGAACCTGCCGTTTCTCGAGCAGGCGTTGCGCAATCTCGACAAACCGCCGGCAAAAGCCGATGAAAGTGATGTGTTAATCATTGTCCAAAGCGGCCTGGCACCGGCACGCAGCTCGGTGCGCGTGCCGATTCCGGTACGGCTCAACGAAAACCTGGTGATCGTTGCCCCGATTTCTTTCCCGGTGATGATCCCGGACACCATCACGCCAGCATTCGACCACATCATCGTCGATGGTCGAAAACGGCCGCTGACCGCACTCAACAGCGTCACCGACATGGCCTTGCGCACCTTGCGTGATGACATGCCCGCCATCATCTCGCGGGCCATGTTCCGCGCCAACATGGCGGCTATCGGCCAGGCTGAGGAAAACCAACGCAACCCGGCCAAAGCATCGCTGGTGGTCACGCGCGAAGACCCATTCGAGGAGGCCGACACCCGCACATGGCGTACCTTGCCGGACAAAACCCTGGTCGCGCGTCTGCGGCTGAAAAAAGGTGAACACCTGTTCAGCGCGCCGAACGCGCCCGGCACCCCGCCGGTAACCCTGCGCATCGACCGCGACTTCCAAGTCATCAACCTGCGCACAATAAACACCGTGGCATTCGTCGTCGGAAAGACTTATGTGCAAACCTCGCCAGCGCCGGTATCAGGCCAGAAATAAGTAATGGCACGTTGTGAAAACATACAATTAAAAAGCCATTACATAGCCAGCATCCCTGTTTATAATGCCGCGCCGTCGTTATCGCGATACGGCATTTAAGCTCCTCTTTTTATGAGGAATTGGCAGGGCGCCAGTCTCCCTGCCGATGGGTCCCAACAGCCCGACCAGCACGCGCGGCTGCTTATACTCAGGGAAGAAGTACCCCCTATGGCCTCTCGCGCCCTTACCTCGATCGCGCTCAGCGCTGTCACCTTGCTCTCCGGCTGTTCGGCTTTTCGCAACTACGATTCCGAACTGGCACAAACCAACCAGCAACTGGCTGCCGGCAACGTCGACGGCGCCTTGACCTTGTTGGAAAAGAACAACACCGGCGCCGACAAAGACCTGCTCTATTACTTCGAGAAGGGTGAACTGCTGCGCGCCAAGGGCGACTTGTCCGGCAGCCAGAATGCCTGGAGCAGCGCCGATCAGGTGGTGGGCAAGTGGGAAGACTCGGTCAAGCTCGACACCGAAAAGTACCTGGCTCAGTTCGGCAGCTTCCTGGTCAATGACAAAGTCCGTCGCTACGAAGGCTACGACTACGAGAAAGTCATGCTGACCACGCAGATGGCCCTCAACCTGCTGGCGGTGAACGACTTCGACGGCGCGCGCACCGCGATCAAAAAAACTCACGAACGTGAAGCGGTGATCGCCGACCTGCGCGACAAGGAATACCTCAAGAGCGAAGAGCAGGCCGAGAAGGAAGGCGTCAAAACCCAGTACAAGGATCTCCAGGGTTATCCGGTGGCCAGCCTCGACGCGCCAGAAGTGGTCAGCCTGAAAAACAGCTACCAGAGTGCGTTCAGCCATTACCTGGCCGGTTTCGTCTATGAAGCCCTGGGCGAGAAAGACCTGGCTGCACCGGGCTATCGCAAGGCCGCCGAATTGCGCCCGAACACCCCGCTGCTGGAACAGGCGCTGGTGAATCTCGACAAACCCGCCAAGGACGAGGACAGCGACATCCTGATCGTCGTGCAAAGCGGCCTGGCGCCGTCCCGCGACTCGATCCGCATTCCGTTGCCATTGCCGATCAGCAACCAGGTGGTGATCACACCGCTGTCGTTCCCGGTCATCAAGCCGGACACCTCGACCGCTCCCTTCGCCCAGATCGGCGTAGACGGTCAGCAGGTGAACCTGACGCAACTCAACAGCACCACCGCCATGTCCCGCCGCGCGCTGCGTGATGACATGCCGGGCATCATCCTGCGCACCACCGTCCGTGCCGTGACCAAAGGCGTGGCTCAGAAGAAGATCAACGAAACCAACCCACTGGCGGGTCTTGCGGTCGGGATCTCTTCAGCGGTGCTCGAAGGTGCCGATACCCGTACATGGCGTACCCTGCCAGACACCACTCAAGTCGTGCGTCTACGCTTGAAGAAAGGCGAGCACCAAGTCACCCTGCCGAGCGCCGTGGGCGGTTCGGTGGTCAAGATCACTGTGGATCAGCGCTATCAGGTCATCAGCCTGCGCGCCGTGGGCAATCAGGTATTCGCCAGCGGCCAGGCCGCTCATGTGATCCCGAGCGCCAACCCGACCACCGTGGCCAGCCTCAAACAACCTTAAGAACGGAGTCTTTGCATGCGCTTCAAACTCATCACTGTCGTCGCCCTGGCCTTGCTGGCCGGCTGCGCCACCCCGCCACCACCGGAGCCAGGCAGCGCTGCCAGCAAGGTCGTGGCCATGGGCAAGCTCAAGAACATCGTGGTCGGCGCCATGCGCGTGGCGCGGGAAAACGGCTTCATGACGGTCAACGCACAGCTGAGCAACACCAGCTACAACAACAAGACCTTCTACTACCGCTTTGCCTGGCTCGGCCCTGAAGGCTTCCCGGTTGCCGAAGAGGAAACCTGGAAAAGCCAGATGATGTACGGCGAGCAGACCAGTTTCATCCAGGCCATTGCGCCAACCGCCAAAGCCGTGGATTTCCGTCTCGAAATCAAAACGCCTTAAGCCCGACACCTATTCGTTCAGTTCTAGAGAGCATTCCCATGTTTGCACGCTTTTCGTTCATCGCCGTCATCGCCCTCCTGGCCAGCGGTTGCGCCAACACTTCACCGACGCTGGGCAGCAAAAACATCAGCTACGGCGACACCAAAGCCGTGGAAACCGTGACCAACGAGTTCGGCTCCACCGACCTGCAGATGATCGCCGAATCCATGACCCGCTCCCTGGCCCAGTCCGGCATCCTGCAAGGCCGTCCGGTGGTTCAGGTCTACGACGTGAAGAACAAGACCAGCGAGTACATCGATACCCGCGAAATCACTACCAGCATCAAGACCCAGCTGATGAAGTCCGGCGTCGCCCGTTTCGCCAGCGACAACACCGCAATGCAGAGCCAGGTCGACCAGCTCAAGCTGCAAAACCAGAGCGGCCTGTACAAGAAGAGCACCGTGGCCAAGACCGGCAACATGATTGCCGCCCAATACCGTCTTGAAGGTTCGATCAGCTCGATCGTCAAGCGCAGCAGCGACTACAAGGACGTCTTCTACAAATTCAGCCTGCAATTGATCGACGTTGAAAGCGGTCTGGCCGAGTGGATGGACGAAAAAGAGATCCGCAAAACCACGGAGCGTTAATCGATGCGCACATGGATTGGCATGATGGCCCTGGCTTGCGCGTTCAGCGTGCAAGCGGCCCCGAAAGTTGCAGTAGCGGATCTGGCGTACCAGGAGCGCGTGGAGCAATACGTCCACACTGTTTCGGCACAGAGTAACCATAGCCAGAGCTATTACGGCGCCAGTGGTTCTTCCAGTTACGAAGAGTACGAAGCCACCAACAGCTACATCGAGCAAGGCGAGTTGCGCAAATTCACCGGCGACATCAAGGGCGAGATCCTGCGCACCGGCATGTTCCAGCTGGTGCAGGGCACGCCTTACACGGCATCGTCCAAAGGCGACGTGTATGACGTGATCAAGCGCATCAAGGCCGGTAGCTTCAAGGGTGCCGACTATGTGCTGTTCGGCACCGTGTCAGACATCGACTTCACCCGCGACATGAATGAGCTGGCCAACACCGACAGTTACTCGGCGGTGCTGGCGTTGACGCTGGTGGCGGACTTCAGCCTGATCAACACCAAGACCTTCGAGATCACCTCGGCCTTCACGGCGATGGGCGAAGGTCAGGACACCAAACTGGTGAATGGCCGGGACATCCGGGTTTCCCTGAACCGCCCACGGGTGGTGCGTGACGTGTCCAAGGCGCTGGGTGAAGACGTGGCATCGCAACTGAGCCAACAGCTCGGTGGTGGCGGTTACGAGCAGCCGGGGCAGGCACCGCTGCGTAATAACCTGCCGCGAGATACGGCGCCGGTGATTCTGCACTGATCTCAGACTGGCCACTCTGTAGTAATGAAAAAGGCGACCTCAATAGGTCGCCTTTTTTGTGCCTGAAGCTTTATGTCGCTGCTTTGCGCAAAGTCGCCATGAATGCCGCCGCGCCGATGAACAGCCCGGCAAAGGTTCGGTTCATGCGTTTCTGCTGCCTGGGCGTGCGCAACAAACGCAGGACCTTGGCCGCCAGCCCGGTGTAGCCGGCCATGACGATCAGGTCGACACAGATCATGGTCACGCCGAGGATCAGGTACTGGGCCACCAGCGGCGCGTGGGGATCGATGAATTGCGGCAGCACCGCGAGCATGAACACCAAAGCCTTGGGGTTGCTGACGTTCACTAGAAAACCGCGGAACACCAGCGCCATCGGCTTGCCGATCTGCCGAATGGCAGCGTCGTCGCTCATCTCATTGGGCAGCGCGCGCCATTGCTTGACCGCGAGGTAGACCAGGTAAGCCACGCCGAACCATTTGATCGCATAAAAGGCAGTGGCGGAGGCCGCGAGGATCGCACCGACACCGGCAGCGACAATCGCAATTTGCAACGCCAGGCCCAGTTGCAGACCCAGGGCGTTCCAGTAACCGCGCCAGAAACCGTAGCGCAGGCCGCTGGACATCGACGCAATGGCGCCGGCACCGGGGGAAAGACTGATTACCCAGCAGGCGGCAAAAAATGCCAGCCATGTTTGAAGCAGCATTGCACACCTCGACTCAGACTCGTGACAAACGTCTAAGCTAATGCGCCTTACGATCAATGACTACCGATTTTTTGCAGGACAGAGTGACTGCCGACCAGCGTTTACGGCGGTAGCGTCCTATCGAGCCTGCTTTTCGAACCCGTTTGAAGGAAATACATCAGTACCGCGCCAGCGTCGAACCGAGCGCTGGAAGAACAGGCTGTTGGGCACTTGCACCATGGCACTGCCGGTACCGAGCTCTTCGGCTTCGATCAGCGTGGTGTAGAGCAGATTGATCGCCACCACCCGGCCCTTGACGCCCGGCTTGTCGGTGGTGTCCACCAACTCGACCACATCGCCGATTCGGAATGGGCCGACGGTGAAGATCAGGATCGCGCACAACAGATTGGACAGCACGCTCCACATGGCGAAAAACGCCACGGCAGCTACCGCCACGAAGCCGGACAACGCGGTCCAGAGCACCGTGGCCGACACCCCAAGACGCTCCAGCACGAAGATCAGCGCGCTACCCATGATCAGCCAACGCAAACCACCACGCAGCGGCATCAAGAACTGCGGCGGGAACGGGTAACGCTCGCCCAGGCGAGTCAGGCCTTTAGCGACGACGCGCTGAGCGACATAGCCGGCCAGCAGGATCAGCAGGATTTGCACGACCAGCCAGAGCGGCTCGACCCACATCGCCGGCAACGGCAGCTTGAAGGCCTCCATCAAGACAGCGCCTCCAGCTCCGCCTGCATACTTTCGAGCAATTCGAGCGCTTCCATCCAGGCTTCTTCCAGCTCGGCTTCACGCACCTTCAGCCGGGCCTGCTCGGCCAGCAGATCACGCAATTCGTTCTTGCGTGCCGGCTCGTAAATATCGCTGTCGCCGAGGCTGGCGTCGATCTTCGCCAGTTTCTCGTGCAGCTTGCCCAACTCGGCTTCGAGCTTGTCGGCCTCGCGCTTGTGCGGTGCCAGTTGCTGACGCAACGCGGCGGCGGCCTGGCGCTGGGCTTTCTTGTCGGTCTTGTCCGGGTTGACCGGGGTATTGCTGACCGGCACGTTGCGCTGACGGTACTCCACCAGCCAACGGGTGTAGTCTTCCAGGTCGCCGTCGAACTCCTCGACCTTGCCGTCTGCCACCAGATAGAAATTGTCGGTGGTGCTTTTAAGCAAATGACGATCGTGGGAGACCACCAGAACCGCGCCACTGAATTCCTGCAACGCCATGGTCAGCGCCAGGCGCATTTCCAGGTCCAGGTGGTTGGTCGGTTCGTCGAGCAGCAACAGGTTCGGTCGGCCCCAGGCGATCAGCGCCAGGGCCAGTCGCGCCTTTTCGCCACCGGAGAAATTCAACACCGGCTCATCGATACGTGCACCCCGGAAGTCGAAACCACCGAGGAAGTCACGCAGGGTCTGCTCACGTTCGGTTGGCGCCAGGCGCTGCAAGTGCAGCAACGGGCTGGCCTTGGAATCGAGGGAATCCAGTTGATGCTGGGCGAAGTAACCGACCACGGTGTTCTCGCCCCGGGTCAGTCGGCCCGCCAATGGCTCGAGCTCACCGGAGAGGTTCTTGATCAGGGTCGATTTACCGGCACCGTTGGGGCCGAGCAAACCGATCCGCGCGCCAGGGGTCAGTTGCAGCTTGACCTTCTCCAGCACGGTTTTTTCGCCATAACCCAAGCGAGCGTCCGATAGATCGATCAGCGGGCTGGAGATTTTCTGCGATTCGCGAAAGACGAAATCGAACGGCGAATCGACGTGCGCGGCGGACAGCTCTTCCATCCGCTCCAGCGCCTTGATCCGGCTCTGGGCCTGACGGGCCTTGGTGGCCTGGGCCTTGAAGCGGGCAATGTAGCTTTCCATGTGCGCACGTTGCGCCTGTTGCTTCTCGTACGCCTGCTGTTGCTGTGCCAGACGTTCGGCACGGGCCCGTTCAAACGCGGTGTAACCGCCGCGATACAGGGTGATCTTGCGTTGATCTACGTGAGCTACGTGATCGACCACGGCATCGAGGAAGTCCCGGTCGTGGGAAATCAGCAATAAAGTGCCGGGGTAGCTTTTGAGCCACTCTTCGAGCCAGATGATGGCGTCGAGGTCCAAGTGGTTGGTCGGTTCGTCGAGCAGCAACAGGTCCGAGGGGCACATCAAAGCCTGCGCCAGATTCAGACGCATCCGCCAGCCACCGGAGAAATCTCCTACTTGCCGGTCCATTTGCTCGTTGGTGAACCCAAGGCCCGCCAATAGCTTGCGAGCCCGGGCATCGGCGGTGTACCCATCGGCGCTGTCGAGCTCCGAGTGCAGGCGGGCCTGAGCGGCACCGTCATGGGCCGCTTCGGCCGCCGCCAGGTCGCGTTGCACCTGACGCAGGCGCAGGTCGCCATCGAGCACGTAGTCGACCGCCAGGCGCTCGAGGGTGTCGACCTCCTGGCGCATGTGGGCGATGCGCCAGTCGGCCGGCAGGAAGCAGTCACCCGAGTCCGGGTGCAGTTCGCCCCGAAGCAAGGCGAACAGGCTCGATTTGCCGGCGCCGTTGGCACCGATGAGGCCGGCTTTGTGGCCGGCGTGCAGGGTCAGCTCGGCGTCTTCTAGCAGACGTTGCGGGCCACGCTGTAAAGTCAGGTTCTGAAGTCGAATCATAATGGCGGCGGAGTCTACCAGCTTCGCTCGCAACTGGCGCGAGTAGCACTATGTCCTCTGACCTGTGGAGCTTTTCCCTCGACACTTACGCCCGTCCCGGCGTTGAACACGCCTGCCTGCAATTGCAGGCAGCGGGTGTGAATGTGTGCCTGCTGCTCTGTGGATTGTGGCTGGGGCAACGTGGAGTCGCCTGCAACGAACAACGCCTGCAGCTGCTACGCGATATAGCCGGGCCTTGGGACGTGGATGTCGTGCAACCGTTACGCACCTTGCGCCAGCAATGGAAAGCCGCTGCCAGCGAGGATGCCGGTCTGGATGATTTGCGCGAACAAGTGAAGACACTGGAGATGGAAGCCGAAAGGCATTTGCTGTTGCGACTGGAGCGTTTGGCGCAGAGTTGGCCGCAGTGTGAAGCGACCGATCTAACGGCCTGGCTGGAAGGTATGGCAGCAGGCGCCGCCATCCTGAGCCGCGACGCGCTGCATCAGCTGCGCGTCGCGGTAACCGGCACTTAGGAAGCGCTGGTTGGGGTAGTGCTGGTGCTCGACGATGCCGCTGGCGCAGGCGAAGCTGTCGAGGTAGTGGCTACCGGAGCCGGCGAAGCCGATGCAGCCGGGGCCGGGGTTACTGGCTTGGCGACAGGTGCGGCAGTCGGCTTTGCAGCAACGACTGGCTTTTTCACGGCCGGTTTTGCTGCTGGCTTGGCGGCAGGTTTTGCAGCCGGTTTGGCAGCGGCAGGTTTGGCTGCTGGTTTCGCTACAGCTGGTTTGGCGGCAGTGGCTGGCTTGGCAGCGACGGCAGGTTTCGCAGCAGCAGTTTTGGCAGCCGGTTTAGCGGCGGGTTTGGCTGCAGTTTTTGCAGCAGGTTTCGCCGCCGGTTTTGCAGCAGGCTTGGCTGCAGCGGTTTTAGCCGCGACAGGTTTGGCGGCAGTTTTGGCTGCTGGTTTTGCAGCAGGTTTAGCGGCCGGTTTTGCAGCTGCAGTTTTCGCCACGGCGGGTTTGGCAGCCGTGGTTTTGGCAGCGGGTTTAGCGGCAGCTGTTTTGGCAGCGACTGGCTTAGCGGCAGGTTTGGCAGCTGTCGTTTTAGCTGCTGGTTTCGCAGCGCTGGCAGCGACTGGTTTTTTCGCCGCAGGTTTTGCGGCTGGTTTCGCTGCAGCTTTTACCGGTGCTTTGGCGGCGGTTTTTTTAACAGGAGCCGCAGCAGGCTTGGCCGGTGCTTTGGCAGCAACCGGTTTGGCAGCGGCTTTCTTCGCAGGTGCCGCGGCTGGCTTGGCCGAACGCAGGGACAACGCCTTGCCGACAGCCTCTTGGACACGACCGACACCCTGGGCCAGTTTCAGGCTTTCTTGAGCGTCGCGTTTGAGTTGCAGGATGTAGCTGCGAGTTTCGGACTGACGAGCCTTGAGGGCGTCAAGCAGGTCCTCAAGTTCTTTCACCGCATCTTTGGCCTTGGCTTGTGCCTTGGCTTTGCCGGCCGCCGCAGCGTCCTGCAATTTGGTGCGGGATTTATGCAGTTTTTCCTGCGCTTTTCCGCGCTGCTTTTCCAGTTTGGCGAGCAGTTTTTCAGCATCAGCCAAGGCTTGGGAACAAGCGTTTTCCAAGTGCTCGAGCAGGCTGCCCGAGAGTTGTTGGAGTAAGTGCAACGGAGTATTTACTGGCTTCTTGGTGGCCGACATGGTTTACCTCCTGGCTGACGTGAATGCGGCTCATACTAGACCTCTGCTGCAACCGCCGCTAGGGCATGTTGACAGTATCGAAAGCGCTGCGTTGCAACGAAGTAAAAATGTTCTGCGCTTACGCAAAACCAGTTCACCTTCGAGAGCATTCACACTGGCATAATCCTGCGCATCTCAGGTCGGAGAGTGCCTATGTCGCGCTACCTTTTTTTATCGCTGTGCATGTTTTTTTCCGTGGTCCAGGCCGCCGAAAAAACCACCACAAATGACGCTCACGATCTCGCTTACAGCTTGGGTGCGAGCCTTGGCGAACGCTTGCGCCAGGAGGTTCCGGACCTGCAACTTCAGGCACTGCTCGAAGGTTTGCAGCAAGCCTACCAAGGTAAGCCGCTAGCGCTGAAAGACGAGCAGATCGAACAGATTCTTGCCGAGCACGAAGCCCAGGTCGCCGAGCAACCCGCCGTCGCGCAAAGCGAAGTTGCCCTCGAAAAAGAGCGGCGCTTTCTCGATGAGGAAAAAACCAAACCTGGCGTCCGTCAATTGGCAGATGGAGTATTGCTGACCGAGCTGGCTCCCGGAACTGGCGCGAAGGCAGGACCGAACGGCAAAGTCCAGGTGCTGTATATCGGTCGTCTACCTGATGGCACCGTGTTCGATCAGAACAGTCAGCCACAGTGGTTCAGTCTTGATAGTGTGATCAGCGGCTGGCGTAGCGCGCTGCAAAATATGCCGGTCGGCGCAAAATGGCGCCTGGTAATTCCATCGGCGCAAGCCTATGGCGCCGACGGTGCCGGCGACTTGATCGCGCCGTTCACGCCGCTGGTATTCGAAGTCGAATTGCGTGGTGCTACAAGCTGAATGCCGGAAACGAAAAACGGTGCGCATTGCGCACCGTTTTCAGTGTCTAGCCGGGAAGGGTTCAGGCCTGAACCGAACTCTCTTCCTTGTGGGCGGTGTGCAGCACTTCGATCAGGCAATCTTCCAGTTCGAAGCGTTCACGCAGTTGGCTGCCCAGCTTTTCCAGCGCTTCGGCGAAACGCTCGGTGTCGTTGCAGTCACCCTTGTGACAATGATCATTGAACGACAGCGCCATCTCGGTGCTCACGTCGATACGCGGGTTGATCTGCTCCGCCAGTTCAAGGCCGCCATCGTCGCCAAAGGCCTTGGCCTCATTGACCAGATGCTCACTCACTTCGAAGTGCCAGGCAGAAACGTAATCGACAAGAATCTCGCAGAACCGACCGTTCAAGGACTTGTCGGCAAAAGCCGGTTTGGCATTTCGCAAGTCGTGGAACGACTTTATCAACTCTTCACGCTCTTGTAGCCAGCGGTCAATGAGCTTATGAACCCCACCCCAGCGTTCCTGAGCATTCTGACAACTATCTAACATGGCGATCTCTCTTCCCTAATGGGTCATGCCGTTCTACGCCTGACCAAGACTCGGCACATCCGGTCTGGGTCAGGCAGAACAGCAACGAGCAACATAATTCCAATGATACGTGCGGGCCAGATTATGCCCGCGCGCCTATGGCTTCAAGGTACGCAGGAGATAAAGTTCATACAAGTGTTTAATCGCCCGCCAATACCCGGTGCGACGACTCGCCGCTGAGCGGTCGCTGACAGGCGATCCAGACAAGGCGCAGCAATTGATACCCGCCCAGAATCATCATCGCAACGAAGAACAACAGGCTCCATTCCGGGATACTCAGGTCGAACAGCGTCCAGGAAATTTCCGCGCAGTCGTCGGTTCCCTTGAACAACCGTTGCAAGGCACACAACCAGGGCGTACTGGCAAACAGATCAGTCAGGTTGGGCGAGCATGCCGAGAGCTGATGCACCGGATCACTCTGCAACACAACCTGCCGCCACGCCGTGACGGTACCCGCCACACTGCATAGCAGACCCAGTAACCAATACAGGAATGATCCGAAGCGACCAGGCCCCTGCACCGAAGCCATCAGGCAGACACCCGTGAGCAGCGCCAGGCAAACCCGTTGCAACAGGCACAACCCGCAAGGCTTGAGGCCGACCGCATATTCCAGGTAATAGGAAACGCCCAAGGCCAGGGCACCTGCAATGAAAACCATGAAAAACAAGGAGCGTGAGCAGGCCAAAGACATGGCTTTTCCGTAACTGTAGAGACAAGCGGTTACGGTAGAGGAAAGCGCAGCAGCCTTTCAAGGCAGGCCAGCACGGACACTTCACCAGAAGTGTAGGGAATTCCCGACAGAGTCGAGAGGATAAGATGTAGTCCGCTGTAGGACTTTGCCAGACCAGGACCACAACTCAAAAACAGTGGCAGACTCGGAGCGGTTGGATTGCCCTGACGAACGACTCCCCCTGTAGCAGCTGGCGCAGCCGGCGTTCGGCTGCGCAGCAGTCGTAGTCGGTTTAACACGACTCACCTGATCCGACTGCGGCGCCTGATTTACGACTGCTGCGCAGCCGAACGCAGCCTTCGGCAGCGGCTACAGGCCGGCATCAAGCATGAGCCGGCACCGGCAGCGGAGCCGACAGCAAGCGCTCGTCCAGCAGGCCCAAGCCCTCCTGGAACAACTGATTACTGCGTTCAGTGTCACCCAATTGCGCCAGCAACCGCGCCAGTTCGGCGCAGGCTTCAGGATTACGCTGTACACGCAGACTGTTTTCCAGATAATCCCGGGCCTTGCCCCACAGACTGCTTTGCAGACACAAACGGCCCAACGTCAGCAACAGGCTCGGGTCGGCCGGATGATCCTTGAGCCAACCTTCAGCGGTGTGCAGCTGTCTGGCCGGATCGCTACCGCGAACCAGACCGTACAGGCGTGCCAGATGACTGTCGTATTTGCGCTTGAGAGCCGTACGCAGAACCTCTTCGGCCTCGACCTGCGCTCCCAGTTGCCGCAGTTGCTCGGCATAGGCGAGCACCAGTTGCGGTTCCTGCCGCTGAGCGGCGGTGAGCTGCTGCCAGGCACGAGCGAGCGATTGCAAACCGACCGTTCCGTCCTCTTCCCGGTGCGCCGCCAACGAAAGATTCTCACCCCAGGCGCGTTGCTCCAGTTCAGCCAGCTCGGCTGGCGGCAGCACCTTGTCCTTGCGCAACTCCGGCAGCAAGCGAATCACTGCCGACCAGTCGCCCCGCTGCTGATGCAGGCGTTGCAACTGGCGCAGGGTCTGGACGTTATGAGGATGACGCTCGTGCATGGCTTGCAGGGTGACCAGGGCGCCGTCGGTGTCGCCGCGGTCGGTCTGCAATTGGGCATGACTCAAGGCAATCGCCAGCTCGGCCTGGGGCTGTCGCTCCAAAGCGCGCTCCAGCAAGTTATCGCTTTCCTGGTAGAGACCTTGTTCGTTCGCGGCGCGGGCAGCACCCAAGTAGTAGAGCAGTGGCTGACGCTCGGCTTCTGCCGCGCGATACAGGTGACGCTGAGCACTGGCCCAGCGGCCCTCGGCCAAATCCAGCTGGCCGTGCTCGATCGCCACTTGCACCCGTCGACTGCGATTGCGCCGCGACCAAGGGTTGACCACCCCACCGGAAGTTGTCACCAGTTCGACCAGCGCCTTGATGCCCCAGAACACCAGCCACAGCACGGCCACCAAGGCCAGGGTTGCCCACAGGCTCGATTCGTAACGGAAGCTCTTGTAGGCGATCAGCACGTAGCCGGAATGCTCGGCAATCGCCAGCCCCAACGCGGCGGCGGCAGCGATGACCACGAACACGATCACATAGAGACGTTTCATGGTGTGGCCTCCTGCGCAGTGCTCGCGGCAGGTTTGCCCAGAGGTTTCACTGAGTCCTCGGCGTTGACGTTGCGTCGCTCAAGGTAAGCCTGGACGGCGCTCAACGTGCCTGTCAGATCCGGCGTGACCACCGTGACTGGCTGTTTGCTCAACTCGGCCACCTGCTCCAGCATGATCTTGCTCTGAGGGTTGTCCGGATTGAAGTTACCCTTGAGCACGTCCCGCGCCTCGGTCAGCGCCTGAGTGTAAACCGCAGCCTGACCGTTGAGCGCGGCCCACTGCGCCTGTTCCAGCGCCAGGCTCAGGGCCAGACGCACCTGGCTCAGGCTCTGCCCTGCCAGCAATGGACGGACATTCTTGTCGGCGTTGAAATCGATTCGGATGTAACGCGAGATCTGATCCCACCATTGCGCCCAGCGACTGGCGCCGTCGCCATCGGCCGTCAGGCCCAGCAGGGATTCGCCACGGTCCTTGTACTCGGGCGCCAGTTCGGTGAGGCTGATCACTTGATCGCGCAAGGCACCCAGTCGCAGGAACAACCCGGTGCGATCCGGCTGTTCGGTACTGCGCAGGGCCACCAAGGTTTTGGCCACTTGCTCGCGAGCGGCAAAAGCCCCCGGGTCATTCTGTTCACGGAGTATCTCATCGGCCCCCTGCACCAGGGCCTGGGCGCTGCTGATGTCCTGCAACGCCGACAGACGCAGGCTGGCCAGTCGCAGCAAATGCTCAGCCTCGGCCAGACGCCAATCCTTGCGGCTGGCACCGAGGACGGTTTCCAGGCGTTGATTCAAACGCTGTTGATCGCCCTGAAGTTGAGTGACCAAGCGACTGCGCGCATCGAGCTCTTCGGCGGCAGGCATTTGTTCGAGGCGAGCGGTCAGACGCTGCTCGTTGAGCTTCAGGCTCTGCGCCTGATCGTTCAACGCCTGTACCTGACTCAACTGTTGCAGGTTATCGGCTTGCAGGTGACGCACCTGCCAGACTCCCCAACCGCCCACGGCAACACCGGCAGCGCCCAACAGCAGCGCGACGATTGCCAGCCCATTGCCTCGGCGCGGCTCAGTAGCAGGTGGCCCGGTTACAACCGGTGCTTCTACCGGCGCATCGAGCACCGGCTGGACGTCATCTTTAGGCAAGGCTGTTTTGCTCACGTATCCATCCTTTGCATTAGAAAACGGGTACGGGGTGCTCCCGTAACGCCGTCAGCAAGGCCGCGGCACTGGCGCCACGACAATCCACAACTGTTTGGGCCCCGGCGGCGCGTGCCAGCTCGGCGACCCTGGGGCTTGGAACAAACAACGGCAACCGCGCCATGATCGGCCAGGCATCGCCAGCCAATCGGTGCAGGTGCTCAAAACCCTGTCCACTGCTGACCACCAGCCCGTTCAAGCGTTCCGCCTCGATCCGCTCAGGCAACGCTGCCGGTGGGTACTGCGGTAAGCCGCGTCGGTACAACTCCAGATACTCGACACTAGCACCAAGCTCGCGCAAACGCTCAGCCAGCAACTCGCGCCCACCCTCCCCACGCACGATCAACACCCGAGGATCGGGACGGGCGATAGCCTCGCGCAACCGTGGAAGTTCAAGCAAGGCTTCGCTGTCATCACCGTCGGCCGGGAAACTCACATCCAGCCCGTTAGCCTCGAGGATCTGCGCCGTTGCCGCGCCGACGCTGAACCACGTCAGAACCGGCGGTTGCGGCCAATGCTGGTGGAGCAGCTCGACAGCGATTCTGGCGGCCGGCTTACTGACCACGATCACCGCGCAATAGTGATCCAGGTCCTGAATCACTGCGCGCATTGTGGCAGAGGCCGGCATCGGCTCGATGTCCAAAAGCGGCAAGCTGCTACTGAAAACCCCCGCGTCAGCCAACACGCAGGCAAGCGCCGCCGATTCATCCGCAGGGCGCGTCAGCAGCAGGCGCCAGCCAGTCACTCGTGCCCAGCCTCGCCGTAGACTGCTTTGAGAATGGCGTCGGCGCCCTGACTCAGCAGGTCTTCGGCCACTTGCACGCCCAGGGCCTCGGCCTCGCTGCGCGGCGCTCGGGCCTCGGCGCAGAGCAACAGGCCGCCGTTCGGATCGCCCACCAAGCCACGCAACCAGATCTGCTCGCCTTCAAGCACGGCGTAGCAGGCGATCGGCACCTGGCAGCCGCCATTCAGATGTTTGTTGAGGGCACGTTCAGCGGTCACGCGGATGGCCGTATCCTGGTGATGCAGCGGCGCGAGCAGTGCATGAATCTCAGTGTCGGCGCTACGGCACTCGATACCGACCGCGCCCTGGCCTCCGGCCGGCAGGCTGTCATCGACACTGATGGCCGAGGTGATGCGGTGTTCGAAGCCCAAACGAATCAAACCCGCCGCGGCGAGGATGATGGCGTCGTATTCGCCGGCATCGAGCTTGGCCAGGCGCGTGTTGACGTTGCCACGCAGGAAGCGGATTTCCAGATCCGGGCGACGGGTCAGCAACTGAGCCTGGCGGCGCAGGCTGGAGGTGCCGACGATGCTGCCTGGTGGCAACTCATCCAGGCTGGCGAAGGTATTGGAGACAAATGCATCGCGCGGGTCTTCGCGCTCGCAGATGCAGAACAGACCGAGGCCTTCGGGGAAGTCCATCGGCACGTCCTTCATGGAGTGCACGGCGATGTCAGCTTCGTTTTCCAGCAGCGCGGTTTCCAGCTCCTTGACGAACAGGCCCTTGCCGCCGATTTTCGACAGGGGCGAATCGAGCAGCTTGTCGCCGCGACTGACCATGGGCACCAGTGTCACGAGCAGGCCCGGATGGGCCTGTTCCAGACGAGCCTTGACGTATTCGGCCTGCCACAGGGCTAGAGCACTTTTGCGGGTGGCGATGCGGATTTCGCGAGAGGACATGGATCAATCCGTACTGAATAGATACGGCAGATAATAACAGCTCAGCCAAATCCACTTTGACTTGTATCAGAAACTGCATGGCCTCCCTGGCCCTCAAGGTCCGAAAACAGGGTAGAAATCCGCCCTGAATGGCGGATTAAAGCTGCTGCATCATTTTGCGCACGCCGGCCACATGGCGTCGGCTGACGATCAGGGCGTCGCCGTTCAGGCCTTTGAGAAACAGCTGGAAATGCCCCAGGGGGGTGCGTTGCAGCCGTTCAATGCGTTCGCGGGCGACCAGTGCGTTGCGGTGGATCCGCACGAAACGGTCGCCGAATTCGTCTTCGAGGGCCTTGAGTGGCTCATCCAGCAGCACTTCGCCACCTTCATGGCGCAAGGTCACGTACTTGTGGTCGGCAATAAAGTAGACCACCTGGCCCAACGGGATCAGTTCAATACCTTTACGGGTGCGGGCGCTGATATGGCTGCGTGGGCCGCTGCCGGTTTCGGCGGCGGGACGAGTCAAGGCGGCGAGCTGGATGCGATTGGGGCGTTCGGCTTTTTTCAATGCTTCATGTAACTGTTCTGTGCGCACTGGCTTCACCAGATAGCCCACGGCGCTGGCCTGTAGGGCTTCCACGGCAAATTCATCGGGCCCTGTGCAAAACACCACGGCGGGCGGGGTTTCGCGTTCGCACAATCGTGCCGCCACTTGCAGGCCATCGAGGCCCGGCATGCGAATATCGAGCAGTACGATATCCGGCTTGTGGCTGTCGATCAGTGCCAACGCCTCTTCGCCATTCGTGGCGCTGGGCTCCAGGACGTTGTATCCCTCGAGTTCGCCGACCATTCGGCTCAGGCGCTCGCGGGCCAGGGGTTCGTCATCAACGATCAGGACATTCATATTGCGCTGGATTCCTGCGTGAGTCTCGCACAAAGATAGCGTAGACAGGTGAAGTGACGTCCGTCACCGCGATCCACGCTAAGACTAGCGCGAGGGCCAAAAAGTGCCGCAAGACCGGCGGCTAAATTTTCATCTGCCGGGTGACTGACGGCCCAGGCCCGCGTTGGCGAGGCATCGCCATAAGGTTTGCTGATACACAATATGAACACCCCTCTTCTCTCTATAGTCAGCTGCAGCATCGAGAAGTGCGCTGATCCTACTGTCCAACTGTAGACGGTTGCCGCGACGATATTGCTCAAATGAGAAATATCGTTGCGCAATTTGCGCATCGCTGGCTTCGAGTATGGATCGCCCCATGAGAAAAAAACGTATCGACCAGTGTCAGCGACAGGATTAACAACCCTGTTATTATCCGCGTCAGCGTTCCACGCCATCTTTCTTCAAGCCGATACGAGCGAATTCATGAGCACTGACAAGACCAATCAGTCCTGGGGCGGCCGCTTCAGTGAACCCGTCGACGCCTTCGTTGCCCGCTTCACCGCCTCCGTCACCTTCGACCAGCGCCTGTATCGCCACGACATCATGGGCTCGATCGCCCACGCCACGATGCTGGCCAAGGTCGGCGTGCTGACCGATGCCGAGCGCGACAGCATCATCGATGGCCTGAAGACCATCCAGGGTGAAATCGAGGCCGGCCAGTTCGACTGGCGCATCGACCTCGAAGACGTGCACATGAACATCGAGGCGCGCCTGACCGACCGCATCGGCGTGACCGGTAAAAAGCTGCACACCGGCCGTAGCCGCAACGACCAGGTCGCCACCGACATTCGTCTGTGGCTGCGTGACGAGATCGACCTGATCCTGGCCGAGATCACCCGCCTGCAAAAAGGCTTGCTGGAGCAGGCCGAGCGCGAAGCCGGCAGCATCATGCCAGGCTTCACCCACCTGCAAACCGCGCAGCCGGTGACTTTCGGGCACCACATGCTGGCCTGGTTCGAAATGCTCAGCCGCGACTACGAGCGCCTGGTGGACTGCCGCAAGCGTACCAACCGCATGCCGCTGGGCAGTGCTGCGCTGGCTGGCACCACTTACCCGATCGACCGCGAGTACACCGCGAAGTTGCTGGGCTTCGACGCTGTTGGCGGCAACTCCCTGGACAACGTGTCCGATCGCGACTTCGCCATCGAGTTCTGCTCGGCCGCGAGCATCGCGATGATGCACTTGTCGCGGTTCTCCGAAGAGCTCGTGCTGTGGACCAGTGCACAGTTCCAGTTCATCGATCTGCCGGACCGTTTCTGCACCGGTAGCTCGATCATGCCGCAAAAGAAAAACCCGGACGTGCCGGAGCTGGTTCGCGGCAAGACTGGCCGGGTATTTGGCGCGCTGATGGGCCTGCTGACCCTGATGAAAGGCCAGCCCCTGGCCTACAACAAGGACAACCAGGAAGACAAGGAACCGCTGTTCGACGCCGCCGATACCCTGCGCGACTCGCTGCGAGCCTTCGCCGACATGATCCCGGCGATCAAGCCCAAGCACGCGATGATGCGCGAAGCGGCCCTGCGCGGTTTCTCGACCGCCACCGACCTGGCCGACTACCTGGTACGTCGCGGCTTGCCGTTCCGTGATTGCCACGAGATCGTTGGCCACGCGGTGAAGTACGGCGTAGACAGCGGCAAGGACCTGGCGGAAATGAGCCTGGAAGAACTGCGCAAGTTCAGCGACCAGATCGAGCAGGACGTGTTTGCCGTGCTGACCCTGGAAGGTTCGGTGAATGCCCGTGACCATATCGGCGGAACCGCGCCGGCACAGGTCAAGGCTGCCGTGGCTCGCGGTCAGGCATTGCTCGCCAGCCGTTAAAAGCTTCGCGGGCAAGTCGGATCGCCGCACCGCTCGCGCCTACAGGGGACCGTACCCCTCAGGCGCGAGACTTGCCCGCAAAGGCATTCTCAAGATCGTTACACAATCTATTTCTTCGACGCGATCATCTCCAGAAACGCGGGCATTGCTGCGCCCTTGTCTGCCGCAATTCGCTGCACGTTCGGATTCTGCCCCAGACGCTCCAGCAGCGCCCTGGCCGCCGGCATCTCAGCCAGCAGATCAATATCGAACAGCTTCTGCGCCACGGCACAAGCCATCGGCACGCTGTACAGGAAATACAAATCCGCAATGCTGAGACGGTCGCCCGCCACGTAAGGGGCGAACTTGCCGTGCCGGCCCAGTGAGGCGAACCCCAGCAGCAACTCGGCCTTGGTCTTGTCCTTGATCGCTTCCGGCACTGACATGCCGAAAAACGCTTCGGGGTAGCAGGCGCGCGCCGGCAGTTCGATGTACAACTCGATTTCCTTGGCCAAAGCCAGCGCCTGCGCTCGCTCGAAGGGCTCGCTCGGCAGCAGCGGTGTGCCTTTCTGGCTCTGCTCGAGATACTCGAGAATTATGCTGGTTTCGTTGACGAAACCTTGCTCGACGCCCAGTACCGGAACCTTGCCGCGCGGGCTGATGGCCAGCGCCTCGGGGCTGGTGCCTGGGTAAAACGGTACTTCCTCAAACGGCAGTCCCTTCTCCAGCAACGCCAGCTTGACCATGTTGTAGTAGTTGCTGACGCAAAATCCATAAAGCTTGAGCATTACATAGCCTCCAGGCCGTGCAGGGGGTTGGCAGCGCCAGTTATAGAACGCCCAGGCACTTCTTGCCAGCAGCATCACAATGCTGAATGCAGGTAAACTGGCCGCCTTTCCTTGAGGAGCCTGCCATGAGCGAGCCAAACGACATCGACAACGACGAAGAAGAATTCGCCGAAACGACGCTGATCGAAGCAATCGAAAACCAGATCGAAAGCGACAACCCGCCAGCGGCCAAGGCAACCTTCAACAAGCTGACCCTGGTGGGTTACGAGCGTGAAGAAATCCTCAACCTGATGGCCCATGTGCTGGCCTACGAGATCGACGCCATGCTCGATGAGGACCGTGCATTCGACACCGAATGGTATGAAACGGCGCTGCGCGCACTGCCAGAGTTGCCGCCGGAAAAGCAATAACCCCGCCCCCCTGTAGGAGCGCGCTCGCTCCTACAGAAACCACCCCCGCTGTCCGTACCACCTTCCGAGGAATGCCTCTGGGGGAGAAAAACCCTGTTGCCAGCACTGGACATGCCTCACCGACGGGTTCACCTTAGGGACGCTATCGTCTAATTCCTAGAAAGTCTGGAGTCCTTATGTCGCTTACCCCTGAGTTGGTTGCCGAACTGGAAATCCTCGCACTCTTCAACCTGGACAGTTCCCAGGAAGGTTTGAAAATTCATCAGACCGCTGCCCCGAAAGCCATTGCCGCCGCACAAAGACTGTTCGACAAAGAATTGATCACCCAGCCCGATGGCGGTTATCTGACCAGCCTGGGGCGTGACGCCGCACAAAACGTGCAAACCGTTCTCACCATTCTGTCCGTGCGGGAAACAGCCTGAGCATCACTGCGTAGCCCACGGAAAGCTCTGTCACGGGATTTCCGCGGGCACACTTGATGACTGGCCCTGTTACCTGCCGTCGCCAAACGATAGAAATCTGACGCCAGGAAAACAAAATCAGCTTAAAAGTCCCGGGGCCGAGGCGCTAAACTGCCCCTCACCCTGAGCCCTCCTGCGTCCGAGCCCCGCGAGCCGGATTGAGCTGACATGACCCGCACCCATGAAATCCGCCCCGATCTGGACGAGGGAATCGATCGCAAGGTTCTCAGCCAGCTGCGCGCCCGTTTCCTGAAGCTCAACGAGGGTCGCATGGCCCGTGCGATGGAAGGGTTGTCGACCCGCCAGCAAACGGTGCTGACCCTGCTGCCGCTGTTTTTCCACGTCAATCATCCGCTATTGCCGGGTTACGTTTCGGGTAGCACCCCGGCCGGCCTGTCGAATTACGAACCCGATACCAACACCCTCGCCGAAGCCCAACGCCTGACCCGCTCGTTTTCCTACAAACCACGCCACGGCAGCAATCCGCCGCGCCCCATTCACGGCCTGTTCCTGATGGGCAGCCTCGGCACTCTGGCCCAGGCCGATCAGAGCGACATGGACGTGTGGGTCTGTCATGGGCCGGACCTGAGCGAAAGCGAGCTCGCTGAACTGCGCAAGAAATGCCAGTTGCTGGAAGTCTGGGCCGCCAGCCAGGGCGCCGAGGCGCACTTTTTCCTGATCGACCCGGCCCGCTTCGTGCTCGGCGAGCGCGATACGCAGTTGAGCTCGGAAGACTGTGGCACCACCCAGCACTATCTGCTGCTGGACGAGTTCTATCGAACCGCGATCTGGCTGGCCGGACGCACCCCCATCTGGTGGCTGGTGCCGGTTTACGAAGAGGCCGCGTACAACCGTTACACCCACACGCTGCTTTCCAAACGCTTCATCCGTGCCGACGAAACCCTGGACCTGGGGCATCTGGCGTACATCCCTCCCGGGGAGTTCATCGGTGCCGGGCTCTGGCAGCTGTTCAAAGGCATCGAATCGCCCTACAAATCAGTGCTCAAACTGCTGCTGACCGAGGTCTACGCCAGTGAACACCCGAAAGTCCACTGCCTGAGCCTGCGTTTCAAACAGGCGGTGTTTGCCAATCGACTGGACCTCGATGAACTGGACCCGTACATGGTGGTTTACCGGCGCATCGAGGAATACCTCACGGCTCGGGGCGAACCGGAGCGGCTCGAACTGGTACGTCGTGCGCTGTACCTGAAGGTCAATCGCAAGCTCACCGGCAGCAGCGGTCGCCCCCAGAGCTGGCAGCGTTCGCTGCTCGAACGTCTGGCCCACGAATGGCATTGGGATCAGCGTCAGTTGGCGTTGCTCGACAGCCGCAGCCAGTGGAAAGTCCGCCAGGTCAGCGCCGAGCGCCGTGCCTTGGTCGGCGAACTGAATTACAGCTACCGCTTCCTGACACAGTTTGCCCGTAACGAGCAGACCGTCAGCCTGATCAACAAGCGCGACCTCAATGTGCTGGGCCGGCGGTTGTACGCGGCCTTCGAGCGCAAGGCCGACAAGGTCGAATGCATCAACCCGGGCATCGCCCCCGATCTGGCCGAAGACACCCTGACGCTGGTGCAAGCCCCGAACAAGAGAGAGCCGGGGCAAACCCAATGGGGTTTGTACAACGGCAGCCTGACCGCTCACGAGTGGGAGCATTTTGCGCCGATCAAGCGCAGCCGCCAGTTACTCGAGCTGCTCACCTGGTGCCACCGTAACGGCGTGATCGACAGCAGCACCCGCCTGGCCCTGCACCCCGGCACCAGCGACTTGAGCGAATTCGAACTGTTCAACCTGCTCGGCAGCCTGCAACAAAGCATCGCCCTGCCTCTGACTACCGTCGCCGAAGAGCCTTTGCTGCGCGCCAGCGTGCCGAGCGAAATACTGATTCTGGTGAACGTCGGCGTTGATCCGCTCAAGCACCATCGCGACATGAACATCTTGATGACCACCGAGCGCACCGACTCCCTGAGCTACGCCGGCGTGCGGGAAAATCTGGTGCTGACCCTGGATCAGGTCACGCTAAACAGCTGGAACGAGGTGCTGGTCAGCCGCTTTGACGGCCCCCACGCCCTGCTCGACTGCCTGCGCGATTACCTCAACAACCTGCCGGACGGGCCACAGCAGCCCAAGCTGCGGGTCCGTTGCTTCTGCCACAACCGCGCGCAATTCATTGCCCGACGGGTCGAAGAAGTTCTCGACACCGCGCAAAACCTGCTGCTGAGCAAACTCAATCATCGTTACCTGATTCAGGTCCAGCAGCATTACCACGTGCTGGAGCTGGTGCCCGGCCAGGTCAATCACGTTGCGCTCGCCACGCTGCCGGCACTGTTTGACTACCTCGGCGAAGAGCTGGCGAGCTACAGCCCGCTGCATCTGGACCCGATGGCACTGGAAGACCACGACCTGGCGCTGATCCTGCCCATGGGGCAACCCGACTGCGTTCAGGTGTTCTACCGGATCAACGAACACCAGGCCGATCTGTACGTACTGGATGAGTTCAATGCCTTGTGGCAACAACGCTTGCCCTATCACGACGAACAAAGCCTGCTGGTGCCGCTGCAACGTTTCCTGCAATCGATCCAGTACCGGCGCGACGCCTTGCTACCGATGGACGCCGCCCAGCCGCTGAGCCTGGAGACTTTGTATTACCAGTTATTGCCTTCAGGCTCCGCACGGGCGCGTCGGGTCGAAGCCCGACCGGCGCCGCAAACCCCGGTCAACAAACCGTTCTATGACGTGCAGGCGATCGTCGGCAAAGCCGCACCAGGACAGGTGCAAGTAACGCTGTATTGCAATCAGCGGGAATTTTCAGAGCTGGAACATGGCGACCAACTGTTCAGCGTGGTCGCCCGGGAAATCGTCGAGCAGCGCCGCGAGACCGAACGCTATCGCTGCTACATCACCGACCTGGACCTGTCGGGCCTGCTCGGTGATGGTCAGAGTTCAAGCAATCTGTATTTGCGCTACAAGGCCGACCTGGAGCGCGCATTGAACGAGGCGCTCGAGCAGGTCTGAGGGGTTCATTCCGGGAACGCGCCGCCATTGGCAGGCTGCGATTCAACTTCCAGCAGGGTCAGTTTGAGGGTCTTGCCACCCGGTGCCGGCCAGTCGATGTGCTGGCCAACCTTCAGGCCGAGCAACGCACTGCCCACCGGCGCCAGAATGGAAATCCTGCCTTCGTCGGCGTTGGCATCCTTGGGGTAGACCAGGGTCAGGTGGTAGTCCTTGCCACTGCTTTCTTCGCGGCAATGCACTTTAGAATTCATGGTCACGACATCGGCCGGCACCTCTTCGTGACCGACCAGGGTATCGGCGCGATCCAGTTCGGTTTGCAGCGCGATAACGCCCGGCAGCGAGTCATCCAGGCTGTCGATCAGGCGCTCCAGACGTTGCACGTCCAGACGGGTAAGGGTGATGGAAGGTGCGGTCATGATCAGGGCAGACTCCTTTCTTCTGCACGAAAAAAGCAAAACCCCGCCAGAAAAAGGCGGGGTTTTCACGAGCCTCGATGGGTTGAGGCGTATCTGGACACTATCACAGCTCAATAAATAAACAAGCCGGGGGCGACCACGGCCCAGCGCTGACCATTGTGGCGAGGGAGATTGCTCCCGCTGGGGCGCGGAGCGGCCCTAAAAACCTTGCGGCTGCTTCGCACCCGAGCGGGAGCAAGCTCCCTCGCCACAAAAGCCCTTAAGCCAAGATCTTGCGTTGTACAGCCTGCGCACAAATCACCCGCCGCCGCTCATCATCGGCCGAGCGCCATTCGCGGATATCTTCGACATGCCGAAAACACCCCAGGCAAACCTTCTGCTCATCCAGCCGGCACACACCGCTGCACGGCGAAGGCACTGCCGGGCTGACGTTGCTATAGAGCGGTTTGGGCGGGCGAACGGGCGCAGGCTGGGTCACGATCTCACAGACCTTCGAAATCGAGTTCGACGTCGGCTTGCTGCTTGACGATGCGCTCGAGCATCTCACCCAGTTGCTCGTCGCTCTTGTCACACATCCAGCGCTTGCTCTCTTCGTCATAGTCGAAGTGGAAACCGCCGGACACCGCCGCCAACCACAATTGCCGCAACGGCTCCTGGCGACTGAAGATCAACTGGCTGCCGTTTTCAAACTTGACGGTGAGCACACCGGCCGAGCTCTCCAGATCGATATCCAGGTCACTCTCATCGAAAATATCCTCCAGCGTCTGCTGGGTGGCATCGACCAGGTCGTGAAAACGGGCTTCAGTCAAACTCATTACGGGAACCTCAAAAAGTGTCTACTCACGCTCAAGCGCCGCAAGATACGGGCGAGCCCCGATGATTGCAAAGAATAACCACCAAGGACGAGGTGCGGTACGAAATATCCCTGCGCAACGCAAGACAAGTTACTGCGCCACAGTCAAAGGCCCGCCGGACGGGAGCCGCGTCACATAGGCAAGCTGCCGGGTGGCCGGTATACTCCGGCGCAATTAACGCATTTTCAAGGATTTCGCCATGAAGCGCCTGATCTCTTCCCTTGCTGCGCTCGTCGCGGTTGCCTGCCTGGTATCGGCCTGTGGTCAAAAAGGCCCGCTGTACCTGCCCGATGACAGCCAGGATCCTGCAGAGCAGGCCAAGTCGTCGCAACAGTCTCCGTCGAAAGCACACAAACACGACGTCTACCAATAAGGGAACGCCATGGACGCTTTTAACTACCGTGACGGTGAGCTGTTCGCGGAAGGTGTTGCCCTGTCCGCCATCGCCGAACGCTTTGGTACACCGACCTACGTCTACTCCCGTGCCCACATCGAAGCCCAGTACCTGGCTTACGCCGATGCGCTGGCCGGCACGTCTCACCTGGTCTGCTTTGCGGTCAAGGCCAACTCCAACCTGGGTGTACTGAATGTCCTGGCCCGTTTGGGCGCCGGTTTCGACATCGTTTCCCGTGGCGAGCTGGAGCGTGTACTGGCCGCTGGCGGCAGCCCCGAAAAGATCGTGTTCTCCGGTGTCGGCAAGACCCGTGACGACATGCGTCGCGCCCTGGAAGTCGGCGTGCACTGCTTCAACGTCGAATCCACCGACGAGCTCGAGCGTCTGCAAGTAGTCGCCGCCGAGCTGGGCGTTCGCGCGCCGATCTCGCTGCGCGTCAACCCGGACGTCGATGCCGGCACGCACCCGTACATTTCCACCGGTCTCAAAGAAAACAAGTTCGGCATCGCCATCGCCGACGCCGAAGACGTGTACGTCCGCGCCGCGCAACTGCCTAACCTGGAAGTGGTCGGCGTCGATTGCCACATCGGCTCGCAACTGACCACCCTGCCGCCCTTCATCGATGCCCTCGACCGCCTGCTGGGCCTGGTCGACCGCCTCGGCGATTGCGGCATCTACCTGCGCCACATCGATCTGGGTGGCGGTCTGGGCGTGCGTTATCGCGATGAAGAGCCGCCATTGGCCGCCGACTACATCAAGGCCGTGCGCGAACGTCTCGACGGTCGTGACCTGGCGCTGGTGTTCGAGCCAGGCCGCTTCATCGTTGCCAACGCCGGCGTGCTGCTGACCCAGGTCGAGTACCTCAAGCACACCGAACACAAAGACTTCGCCATCGTCGATGCGGCCATGAACGACCTGATCCGCCCGGCGCTGTACCAGGCCTGGATGGACGTTACCGCCGTGCGCCCTCGCGATACCGCCGCGCGTGCTTACGACATCGTCGGCCCGATCTGCGAAACCGGCGACTTCCTGGCCAAGGATCGTCAACTGGCGCTGGAAGAAGGCGACCTGCTGGCCGTGCATTCGGCCGGTGCCTACGGGTTTGTCATGAGTTCCAACTACAACACTCGCGGCCGCGCCGCTGAAGTGTTGGTGGACGGTGATCAGGCAATTGAAGTGCGTCGCCGCGAGACGGTAGCCGAGTTGTTTGCTGGCGAAAGCCTGCTGCCGGAGTAACCCCATGCTGCTGCGTTTTACCAAGATGCACGGCCTGGGCAATGACTTCATGGTTCTCGACCTGGTCAGCCAGCACGCGCACATTCTGCCCAAGCATGCCAAGCAATGGGGCGATCGGCACACCGGCATCGGGTTCGACCAGTTGCTGATCGTCGAGGCGCCCAGCAACCCGGACGTGGATTTCCGCTATCGGATCTTCAACGCCGACGGCTCCGAAGTGGAACAGTGCGGTAACGGCGCTCGATGCTTCGCCCGCTTCGTGCTCGACAAGCGCCTGACCGCCAAGCGGCAGATTCGCGTCGAGACCAAAAGCGGCATCATCGAACTGGACATCCGCAACGATGGCCAGATCAGCGTCAACATGGGCGCCCCGCGCCTGGTGCCGGCCGAGATTCCGTTCGAAGCCCCAAGCCAGGCCCTGAGCTATCAGGTCGACGTCGACGGCACCATGGTCGAACTGGCTGCGGTGTCCATGGGCAACCCCCATGCCGTGTTGCGGGTCAACGACATCAACAAAGCACCGGTGCATGAACTGGGGCCGAAAATCGAACATCACCCGCGCTTTCCGGCACGGGTCAATGTCGGTTTTCTCCAGGTCATCGACCGGAACCGCGCGCAGTTGCGCGTCTGGGAACGCGGGGCCGGGGAAACCCAGGCCTGCGGAACCGGCGCTTGTGCTGCCGCGGTGGCCGCGATCAGCCAGGGGTGGATGGATTCGCCGCTATTGATCGACCTGCCCGGCGGGCGCCTGTCCATTGAATGGGCAGGCCCTGGCCAACCGGTCATGATGACCGGCCCGGCAGTACGCGTATACGAAGGACAAGTGCGTCTTTGAGTGAGCGAAATCCATGACCGACAAGCCCCAGGTTCCCGCCCTACAGCCCGACGAATCCCCTTCCGAAAGCCTTGAGGCGGCGGCGATTGCCGCGTACCTGGAGGCTCATCCGGATTTCTTCATCGAGCATGAAGAACTGCTCCCGGCCCTGCGCATTCCGCACCAGCGCGGCGACACCATTTCGCTGGTCGAACGCCAGATGACAATTCTGCGCGATCGCAACATCGAGTTGCGTCATCGTCTCTCGCACTTGATGGACGTGGCCCGCGACAACGATCGCCTGTTCGACAAGACCCGCCGTCTGATTCTCACGTTGATGGACGCGACCAGCCTGGATGACGTGGTGATCGGCGTCGAAGACAGCCTGCGCCAGGACTTTCAGGTGCCCTTCGTCAGCCTGATCCTGCTGGGCGACAACCCGATGCCGGTAGGCCGCTGGGTCACCCACGCCGACGCACAAACGGCCATCGGCGGCCTGCTCTCGGAAGACAAGAGCGTCTGCGGCAGCCTGCGTGAGCATGAACTGGACTTCCTGTTCGGCGAAGAACAGCGCAAGCAGATCGGCTCCACCGCCGTCGTCGCCATCAGCCACCAGGGCATCCACGGTGTTCTGGCCATCGCCAGCCGCGATCCGCAGCACTACAAGAGTTCGGTGGGCACATTGTTCCTCAGCTACATCGCCGAAGTCATGGGTCGCGTACTGCCACGGGTCAACAACTCCCTGCGCTCGGTACGCTGATCGTGGAACGGCAACTGGACGCTTACTGCGAACACCTGCGCAGTGAGCGGCAAGTGTCGCCGCATACGCTGTACGCCTACCGCCGCGACCTCGACAAAGTGCTTGGCTGGTGCGTCAAACAGAACATCGGCAGCTGGGCCGCACTGGATATCCAGCGGCTGCGCAGCCTGATCGCCCGCTTGCATGCACAAGGCCAATCGTCCCGTAGCCTGGCACGGCTACTGTCGGCGGTGCGCGGGCTCTATCATTATCTGAACCGCGAAGGCCTATGCGACCACGATCCGGCCAACGGCCTGGCACCGCCCAAAGGCGAGCGTCGTCTGCCGAAAACCCTCGATACCGACCGTGCGCTGCAACTGCTGGAAGGCGCGGTGGAGGATGATTTTCTGGCCCGTCGGGATCAGGCGATTCTGGAGTTGTTCTATTCCTCCGGCTTGCGCCTTTCCGAGCTGACCGGGCTCAACCTCGATCAGCTGGACCTGGCTGACGGCATGGTCCAGGTCCTCGGTAAAGGCAGCAAGACCCGGCTGTTGCCAGTGGGCCAAAAGGCTCGTGAAGCACTGGAACTGTGGCTGCCGTTGCGGGCCATGACCAACCCGGCGGACGACGCAGTGTTTGTCAGCCAGCAAGGTCGGCGCCTCGGTCCTCGGGCGATTCAGGTGCGGGTCAAGGCCGCCGGCGAGCGCGAGCTGGGGCAGAACCTGCACCCGCACATGTTGCGACACTCTTTCGCCAGCCATTTGCTGGAGTCCTCTCAGGACTTGCGCGCCGTGCAAGAGCTACTCGGCCACTCAGACATCAAGACCACCCAAATCTACACCCATCTGGACTTCCAGCACCTGGCGACGGTCTACGACAGCGCCCATCCACGGGCCAAACGCATTAAAGGCGATGATTCATGACCATCCAACTGATCACCTTCGACCTCGACGACACCCTGTGGGACACCGCCCCGGTAATCGCCAGCGCCGAAGCCATATTGCGTGAATGGCTGACCGAGCATGCGCCGAACCTGGGCGCGGTGCCGGTGGAGCATTTGTGGTCGATTCGCGAGCGGGTGTTGAGCAACGAGCCGAACCTCAAGCACCGAATCAGTGCGCTGCGTCGGCGGGTACTTTTTCATGCTCTGGAAGAGGCTGGTTACGACCATGGTCAAGCCTCAGACCTGGCTGATCAAAGTTTTGAAGTGTTTCTGCATGCCCGGCATCAATTGGAAGTTTTCCCCGAAGTCGAGCCGACGCTGGAGACACTCGCCAAGCACTACGCCCTCGGTGTAGTGACCAACGGCAACGCCGATGTGCGCCGACTGGGCCTGGCGGATTACTTCAGGTTTGCCCTGTGCGCCGAAGACATCGGCATCGCCAAACCGGATGCGCGACTGTTTCATGAAGCGTTGCAACGGGGCGGCGCGACCGCCGAAACCGCGGTGCATATCGGCGATCATCCTGGCGATGACATTGCCGGAGCACAGCAGGCGGGGTTGCGAGCGATCTGGTTTAACCCGGCGGGCAAAGTGTGGGAAGCCGAGAAGGCGCCGGATGCCGAGATTCGCAGTTTGACCGAGTTGCCTGCACTGCTCGCCCGCTGGAACTCAGTCGATATTTGAGGTGCTGCGATCTTTTGATTTTCACCCATGAAAAAGCCCGCAGCGACGGCGGGCTTTTTTCAGCAAGCAGGAAGCAGGCGCTTAGATAGGCCGGCTGCCGTACTTGTTATCAGGCTTCTTGGGAGGATCGGCGACCACATTGGCCTCCACTTCCTGCACCTTGCCGCCCCGTGCCAGAAACTCTTCCATGGCCTTGGCCAGGGCATCGCGTTCCTTGTTCTTGGCTTCAACGCTCGGCAGCTCATCGACCGATACCGCTGCCTTGGCTTTGCCTTTGGCAGTCGGAACGGGCACATCACCGCCGTCGTCTTCAGCGACGTCTTCAGCCGCCGCTTCCAGGCCTTCTTCGGTTTCGTCGTCGTCGCCTACTTCGAGGTCGTCGTTTTCCAGATCATCGTCGCTCATGTTCTACCTCATGACTTGCGAAAAGCAGATTAGTTATAGCCCAGCTTTGCCTTCTGTCGAAGGCCGCCGGAAAAAATTCAACCACCGCTGGTGACCAGCGGTTTATTCCCCTTCACCGTGCACGGTGGCGAGGACTTTACGGGCACCGCCATGATCACGGTGCTCGCCCAGATAAACGCCTTGCCAGGTTCCCAACGCCAGTCGGCCTGCCGAGATCGGCAAACTGAGCTGACAGCCAAGTACGCTGGCCTTGAAGTGCGCCGGGAGGTCGTCCTGGCCTTCGTCGTTATGCTCATAGTCGTCCGTTCCTTGTGGGATCAGACGATTGAAAAATCGTTCGAAGTCGCGACGTACCGCCGGATCGGCGTTCTCGTTGATGGTCAACGACGCCGAGGTATGCTGTAGCCACAAATGCAACAGACCGACCCGACACGCCTTGAGTTCAGGCAAGCCGGCGAGTAACTCGTCCGTTACCAGATGAAAGCCCCGGGGCCGTGCCCGCAGGGTAATCAGAGTCTGTTGCCACATACAGTTCTCCGCACGTTCGGGGCGCATTCTAGCGCGCTCTGGGAAAAAACAAAGGCCCTAATATTCCTTCAATCGTGTAAGCCATTGGCCGCAGAAAAACACCCGTTGTAAACGCCCCTGAACGTGTATGAAAAAACCTTTCAGCCTTTCCTTCACTGACAAAATCAAGACAAAAAAATACCCGGCAAGCCGGGCATTTTTTATAGGCGTGCTTACAAGTTGTAGCCGCGTTCGTTGTGCAGCGCCAGATCGATGCCGACTGCTTCTTCTTCCTCGGTGATGCGCAGACCCATGACAGCGTCCAGCACCTTGAGGATGATGAAGGTGACGATCGCGGTGTAGATCACCGTGAAGCCCACGCCTTTGCACTGAATCCAGACTTGAGCCGCGATGTCGGTGACGGTGCCGAAACCACCCAGGGACGGTGCAGCGAACACACCCGTCAGGATCGCGCCGAGGATACCGCCGATACCGTGCACGCCAAAAGCGTCGAGGGAGTCGTCGTAACCCATTTTGCGTTTCAGAGTCGTGGCGCAGAAGAAGCACACCACGCCCGCTGCCAGACCGATGATCATCGAGCCCATCGGGCCAACGGTACCCGCCGCCGGAGTGATCGCAACCAGACCGGCCACCACGCCCGAAGCGATACCCAGTGCGCTCGGTTTACCGTGGGTCAGCCACTCGGCAAACATCCAGCCCAAGGCTGCGGCGGCGGTAGCGATCTGAGTCACCAGCATGGCCATACCGGCAGTGCCGTTGGCTGCGGCAGCGGAACCGGCGTTGAAACCGAACCAGCCAACCCAGAGCATCGCGGCACCCATCAGGGTATAGCCGAGGTTGTGCGGAGCCATCGGGGTGGTTGGGAAGCCTTTACGCTTGCCCAGTACCAGACAGGCGATCAGCCCGGCCACACCGGCGTTGATGTGCACCACGGTGCCGCCTGCGAAGTCGAGCACGCCCCAGTCGCCCAAAAGCGAACCCGGACCGCTCCAGACCATGTGCGCAATCGGCGCGTAAACCAGGGTGAACCAGATCCCCATGAACACCAGCATTGCGGAGAACTTCATCCGCTCGGCGAAAGCACCGACGATCAGCGCGGGGGTGATGATGGCGAAGGTCATCTGATAGGTGACAAACACCGCCTCGGGAAACAGCGCCGCGGGGCCGGTAATACTGGCAGGCGTGATGCCGGCGAGGAATGCCTTGGCGAAGCTGCCGACAAACGAATTGAGGTTGACGACGTTAGCTTCCATACCCGTTGTGTCAAACGCCATGCTGTAGCCGTAAAGGAACCACAGGATGGTGACCAGGCCGGTAATGGCGAAGCATTGCATCATCAACGAAAGAACGTTTTTGGAACGAACCATGCCGCCGTAGAACAGCGCGAGGCCGGGGATGGTCATGAACAGCACAAGGGCTGTCGAGGTCATCATCCAGGCGGTATCGCCGGAATTGAGGACTGGAGGCGCCACCGGATCTGCCGCCATGGCCAGGCCAGGCATTACGATGGACAACAGGGCTCCTAGCCCTGCGAATTTACGCAGAGTCATTTTGTTTTCTCCTGGGGCGTTGGGTTTGTGGCGGCTTAGATTGCGTCGGTATCGGTTTCGCCGGTACGGATGCGAATCGCCTGTTCCAGATTGACCACGAAGATCTTGCCGTCACCGATCTTGCCGGTGTTGGCGGCCTTGGTTATCGCCTCGATAACCCGGTCCAGATCCTTGTCGTCAATGGCGACATCGATCTTCACCTTAGGCAGAAAATCGACCACGTACTCCGCGCCGCGATACAGCTCGGTGTGACCCTTCTGCCGACCGAAGCCTTTGACCTCAGTAACGGTAATGCCCTGCACGCCGATCTCGGACAGCGACTCGCGCACGTCGTCCAGTTTGAACGGCTTGATGATGGCAGTGACTAGCTTCATGAAAACTCTCTCCCGAATTGGTGGACTTGCCCCAGGAAAACAAACCCGACTCAAGTCTAAGCGCAGTGCCTGGCTTTGTAACGCATCGTCGGCTTTACCTGCCCGTCCGACGCCAGCTAACCACTCCGCACGAAACTTCCCCCGTTCCGCTTGGCGCACTGCATTCGTCACAGCGACTGCATCAGTGCATGGGTCACCAGCGACTAAGCAGAAAGCTTGCCATCTATCCAAAAGCCATTGATTTCAAGCCCTTGGCCGCTAACGCAGGCCTCTCCAGCCGATTGACGCCACGGTTACGCACAACAACAGTGCGTGGCTCTCCACTCGCATGCGCGAAAAGCGTGCATCCCAGCCTTCGAGATTGACTATAGACACTGCGTGGTACACTGCCCGCCATTGTTGACAGGACATTTCCCATGCTCGCGCCCAAAGACTTCCTCGACGCCCTGAGCGGCACCGCCTCCCGCCTCTTCAGCGGCGACACCCCACTGCCGAAAAGCGAAATCGAAAGCCAGTTCAAGGCTTTGTTGCAGAGCGGCTTCAGCAAGCTGGACTTGGTGAGCCGTGAAGAATTCGACAGCCAGATGGTTGTGCTGGCGCGGACCCGCGCCCGGTTGGAGAGCTTGGAGGCGAAAGTGGCGGAGCTGGAAGCGAAGCTCAATCCACCTGCTGACGCCGAGTAACCTGATCGTTCCCGTGCTCTGCGTGGGAACGCCGCCAGGGACGCTCCAGATGTGACGCAGAGCGTCACGGGATGGTTCCCACGCAGAGCGTGGGAACCATCGTTCAAGCGTGCTTCGCGGACGCTGCAGTCTTTTTAAGTACCCGAAGCTCAACCACGCTCGATTTCGGCCCTGCGCTGATCGTAGGTCGATTGCAGTTTTAACCAGAATCCGGGCGTGGTTTTCAGGTAGCGCGATAGCTTCTTTGTGAGCTCAGGACTAATACCTCTCTCCTGCATGAAAAGGGCACTCACTTCATCCGTGCCTTCATTCAACACGCTAGCCAGACCAGTCGCCGTAATGCCCAGAGGCTCTAGAAACTCCTTTTCAAGGATTTCGCCAGGATGAATCGGCCGCATTCCAGAATTGCTCATCTCCCCTCCTTAGGGCTTGATCAGCTGTGATCATAAGCATCCCCCCCGATCCGACAAGAGCGTCCGAACTCTTTCACCGAAGTCCTTCATCTATCCAGGCCCGGTCCTACAAAGAAATCTAGCTCCTCGGTTGATTACGCCCAAATACCAGCCGCGACGTAACCTTTGTAGCAGCTGCCGAAGGCTGCGTTCGACTGCGCAGCAGTCGTAAATCCAAGTTGTACGGTCTGCCTGATCCACCGCGTGATCTGATTTTACGACTGCTGCGCAGCCGTGCGCCGGCTCCGCCAGCTGCTACGGATCGTGTTATGGCTTAACTGGCTGGAATCAACTCACCGGCCCCAGCAACATCCTGCGAAAGTTTGGCGGCTCTTCTGCCACGTTAAAGCGCCCCTCTCCTACTACGCTTTAAAAAACCCGCAGGAAGCGGTTCCCCGTCAGCTCAAGGAACGACCATGTCCCTATCCATCGTCCACAGCCGCGCCCAAGTCGGCGTGGATGCGCCCGCCGTCACCGTCGAAGTGCATCTGGCTAACGGCTTGCCGTCGCTGACCATGGTCGGGCTGCCCGAGGCGGCGGTGAAGGAAAGCAAGGATCGGGTGCGTAGCGCGATCATCAATTCGGGGCTGCAATTTCCAGCGCGGCGCATCACCTTGAATCTCGCTCCCGCCGATTTGCCGAAGGATGGCGGGCGTTTCGATCTGGCGATTGCCTTGGGGATTCTGTCGGCCAGTGTGCAAGTGCCGACGTTGACGCTGGATGACGTGGAGTGCCTGGGAGAGCTGGCGCTGTCGGGCGCGGTGCGTGCGGTTCGCGGGGTGTTGCCGGCGGCGCTGGCGGCGCGCAAGGCCGGGCGCACGCTGGTAGTCCCGCGAGCGAACGCTGAAGAAGCCTGCCTGGCGTCGGGGTTGAAGGTGATTGCGGTGGATCATCTGCTTCAAGCGGTCGCGCATTTCAATGGTCACACGCCCATCGAACCCTACGCTTCCAACGGTTTGCTCTACGCCAGCAAACCCTATCCCGACTTGAATGAAGTTCAGGGACAACTTGCGGCCAAGCGAGCCTTGCTGATTGCAGCGGCGGGGGCTCATAACCTGCTGTTCAGCGGTCCGCCGGGGACGGGGAAAACGTTGTTGGCGAGTCGTCTGCCGGGGTTGTTACCGCCATTGGCCGAGAGCGAAGCACTGGAAGTCGCGGCGATTCAATCGGTCGCCAGTTGTGTGCCGTTGAGTCATTGGCCACAGCGTCCCTTCCGACAGCCACACCACTCCGCCTCAGGCCCGGCACTGGTGGGTGGCGGCTCGAAACCGCAACCCGGCGAAATCACCCTCGCCCACCATGGCGTGTTGTTCCTCGATGAGCTTCCAGAGTTTGATCGCAAGGTATTGGAGGTGTTGAGAGAGCCATTGGAATCCGGCCACATCGTGATTTCCCGCGCCAAGGACCGCGTTCGCTTTCCGGCGCGCTTTCAATTGGTGGCTGCGATGAATCCCTGCCCCTGTGGATATCTTGGCGAGCCAAGTGGTCGTTGTTCCTGCACGCCGGACATGGTGCAGCGCTATCGCAACAAACTGTCGGGGCCGCTGCTGGACCGCATCGATCTGCACCTGACGGTTGCTCGTGAGGCCACGGCGTTGAATCCTGCGTTGAATCCCGGCGACGATACAGCCACCGCCGCCGAGTTGGTTGCTGATGCAAGAGAGCGGCAACACAAACGCCAGAGTTGCGCCAATGCCTTCCTCGACCTGCCAGGCCTACGCCGGCACTGTAAGTTATCCACAGCCGATGAAAACTGGCTGGAATCCGCCTGCGAGCGTTTAACGCTGTCGTTGCGAGCGGCCCATCGACTGCTCAAGGTCGCGCGCACGCTGGCGGACCTTGAGCAGGCTGACGGGATCAGACGCGAACACCTGGCCGAAGCGCTGCAATATCGGCCAACAACGCTCTAGTCCGTATCACCCCTTGGTCAGATCAACCAACGGCGTCTGCCGCACTTCAGTCTCGCGCCCGCCCTGAATCTCGCTCACCCGTTTCAACGCCTTATCCACAGCCGCCTTATCCGCCAACAAGCTGTAGCTGATACGGAACTGCTTCTGTTCCTTCGGCGCAATTGTCGGCACCAGGTTCAGTGGCCGCTGATACCGGCGGTTATAGGAAAAGCTCGTTCCCGGCTCCAGCCCCGTAACATAGCCCTGGCCCTGGGTATCGGTATTTTTCCACAGGGAGAACACCGGCAGTGTTTGAGTGTTGAAGCCGACCGAGACACCCAGGCTGCCGGCCTTGTTATGCAGCACGGTCAACGTATCGCCCTTGGCATCGGCATACGGCACCACGTTGTAAACCGTTTCGTCGTAGTCCTTGGTCGGTGCGCGGTAGGTTTGCCAGTCCGGCAAATCGCCCTTGGCTTTGTCGTTGAACGGCGACACCTGCTTCACCGGCGCGGCGAAGCGGGCGCCCTGTTCCAGGAACGGGGTGCTGAAGTTGCTGTGATACAGCGCTTGGTATTCCTTCGGATAATCACCGTTGTTGGTCAGAGTGTCGTTGAGGGCGAACACAACGCTGCCGGGGTCGGTGACCAGTTCGGTTGCGACGGAGAAGTCGACCTTCTTGAATGCCTGCTCTTTCAGTTCACCGCGCAGGCTGATGGCGTATGGCGGTTTTTCATCAATGTGCAGGGTGACTTTGTTGGCCGGGATGTTGGCGGCGCGACCGTGCAGGGTCAGCAGCTCGCCATTGTCCATGCCGGGATGGCCGACCCATTCGTAGCCGCAGCGGGTGACCAGTTCATTGAAACCTTCCAGCCAGCCCAGGCCACCGCGACCGTTGAGTTCGATGAAGGACGGGTTGACCACTTCCTTGACCGGCGAATCCCAGCCCATGCGCACATTGCCGACCGAAGCTTGCAGCACGTTCATGCCGCGAGTCGGCACCACCGAGAGTTTCATCGCGCCATTATCGATGTCGACAATGCTGACGCCCTCCTGCCGACCGCCATGCAAGGTGCGCAGGGTCACGGAGAAGGGTTTGTCGGTTTTCACGCCGAGTTGCTGGCTGGTGATCTGCCAGTTCTGGGCGGCTTTGTCGGTATCGAGCAGGACGTAATCCCAGGCCATGGCGTGGGAAGCAGCGGACAGTGCGCTGAGGGCAACGAAGAGTTTGAGCGGGGTCATGGCAGCAGCCTTTCTTGGAGTTGTGCCATTTTTATAAACTTGAAGAAACGTTTCAGCAAGCATAAAAATCGAGATCACGACGGCAAATGCCAAATGATCGTCGATACGGGGCTTGTGGATAACGCGCAGAATCGAGTTGATGCCATCGCGAGCCTGCTCGCGATGGCTGTTTCGGAGGTGCCTTAGCGGAACCGGTCAACCTCATGCCGCAAGTCCGCCGCGAGCTTCTCCAGCTCTTTGGCAGTCACCGCCAGGTTCGACACCACTTCCCGCTGCTCACTGTTCGCCAAGGCAATGCTTTGCAGGTTGCTGCTGAGCAAGGTCGCGGTGCTGCTTTGCTCCTGGGTCGCGGTGGTGATGGCGGCGAATTGCTGACCGGCCGAGCGACTTTGCTCATCGATTCGCGCCAGGGCTGAGGCGACGTTGGCGTTGCGCGACAAGCCTTCCTGCATCAGCACGTTACCCTGCTCCATGGTGCTGATCGCGTTGCCGGTTTCCTGCTGGATACTTTGGATCATCCCGGAAATTTCGTCAGTGGCCTGGCGAGTGCGTGAAGCCAGGTTGCGCACCTCATCGGCCACCACCGCAAACCCACGACCTTGTTCACCGGCACGGGCGGCTTCGATGGCAGCGTTGAGCGCCAGCAAATTGGTTTGCTCGGCGATCGCGGTGATCACCCCGACGATGCCGCCGATTTCCTGGGAGCGCTGACCCAAGGTGTTGATTACCGTCGCGGTGCTGTTCAGCGCACCGGCGATTTGCTCCAGGGATGAGGACGCTTCGTCCATCGACGTACGACCGATCTGGGTTTGCTGTGCGTTTTCCTGCGCCAGGCGCTGGGTGTTGCCCATGTTGTCGGCGATGTTCAGCGAGGTGGCGCTGAATTCTTCCACGGCGCCGGCCATGCTGGTGATTTCGCCGGACTGCTGCTCCATCCCTTCATAGGCACCGCCAGACAGACCGGACAACGCCTGGGCGCGGCTGTTGACCTCTTCCGAGGCTCTACGAATGTGCTCGACCATGGTCGACAAGGCCTGGCTCATCTGGTTGAAAGCGCGGGCCAACTGACCGATTTCGTCGTTGCTCGACACGTTCAGGCGCACGCTCAAATCACCGGCACCCAAGGCTTCGGCCTGACGCACCAGATCCCCCAGCGGCGCCAGTTTGCTGCGCAACAACCAGACCGCCGAACCCACCGCCAGCAACATCGCCAACAGGCTGCCGATGGCCAGGCGAATGCCGACGCTCCAGGTCACCGCGCGGATTTCCGCTTTCGGCATGCTCGCCACCACCGACCATGGGCCGCCTTCGAACGGCACGGCAATGCTGTAGAAGTCTTGCGACTTGTCGCTCCAGAAATCGCCCTTGCCCGGTGTCTTGGCCAGACCGACGATGGCCGGGACGGCCACGTCCAATGCTTGCACACCGGCGATCGGCACCAGCCATTTGTTCTGCTCATCGAGCAACGCCAGGGAGCCGGTCTGGCCGATGCGGAAGCGCTTGAGGTTTTCGAACTGGGCGTTCTGGGCGTCGGTGTAATCGAATCCCACGAACAGCACGGCAATCACCTTACCGCCGCTGTCGCGTACGGGGGTGTACTGAGTCATGTAGGACCGTTCGAAGAGCAAGGCGCGACCGACGTAGCTCTGCCCGGCCATCAAGCGCGCATAAGCCGGGTGAGCGTGATCCAGCAATGTGCCGATGGCCCGGGTGCCGTCCTGTTTGCTCAGGGACGTGCTGACCCGGATGAAGTCTTCGCCACTGCGCACGAACAGCGTCGCAACGCCGGCAGTCATTTGCTTGAACTCATCCACTTCCTTGAAGTTGTTGTTCAACACTTCGCCACCCAGGTGCAGGCCCGGGGTCTGCACGCCCGCCACGGTCACCGGCTCATCCGGATGCACGCTCAAACCGGCGCTGAAGCGCTTCTCGAACAGGCCGCTGAGGCGCTGGGTACTCTCACGCAACGTGCCGTGGAACGTGCTCAGCTGATCGGCCAGCAGCCGCGCCTCGCTGGCCAGGTGCTCTTCGCGGGTGGCGAGGTTGGCGGCGTCCAGCGAGCGCAGGGCAAACACGGTGCTGCCGCTGATGACAATCGCCAGTATCACGGCAAGCGCAAGACCCAGCTGTGAGGCAATCCGAGCACGAGGTTGAGACATGACAGCTCCTGACCCAGTGGGCCGGATCATCCTGATCCCGTCGCACTCGGCTAAATTTCTGATAGAGGGGAAAACGTGGAGCCTGGTACGAAGGTTCCATCAGCAGATTTTCGGCGGCAAAGCCGAATACTTGAGTGATTAACGGGGATATGGCTCAAGGCCGCCATCGCAGCGGCTCCATCGATTCAACCCAGGCGTTCGACATCCGGTAATTCCATGGCCCGGACTTCGCCTTGCAGGAAATCGCTGAGCCGGCGCAAACGTTCACCTCCCGGGCGGGTTTTCGGCCAGACCAGGTAATAATTCTCACCACTGGCGACGGCCGTCGGCCACGGCAAACTCAGACGTCCCTGCGCGACATCCTCCGCCACCATCAGCAAATCACCCATGGACACGCCGTAGCCACGGGCGGCAGCGATCATGCCCAGCTCCAAGGTGTCGAACACCTGCCCGCCCTTGAGCGAGACCTGATCGCTCAGGCCCATGCGCTCCAGCCAGTTGCGCCAGTCACGGCGGTCCGGCGTCGGGTGCAGCAGTTCGGTGCTGGCCAGGCGCGCAACGTCCCACGGTTGATCCTTCAGCAGATTCGGCGCGCCCACCGGAATCAACTCTTCGGGGAACAGCAAAGTCGTCTCCCAGTCCGGTGGAAAATGCCCGTTGCTGAGGATGACGGCGCAGTCAAAGGGTTCATGGTTGAAGTCCACCGTATCGACGTCCATCCAGGCGCTGGTCAATTGCACCTCGTTCCCCGGTCGCAGGTGGCGAAAGCGACTGAGCCGCGCCAACAGCCAGCGCATGGTCAGGGTCGACGGGGCTTTCATGCGCAGGATGTCGTCTTCGGCGCGCAAGGTGTTGCAGGCCCGCTCAAGGGCGGTGAAGCCTTCGCGAATGCCCGGCAGGATCAGCCGCGCCGATTCGGTCAGTTGCAGGTTGCGCCCGCTGCGATGAAACAGCCGACAGGCGAAATGCTCTTCGAGCGTACGAATGTGCCGGCTGACCGCACTTTGCGTGATCGACAACTCTTCGGCGGCGCGGGTAAACGAACTATGCCGCGCCGCCGCTTCGAATGCTCGAAGGGCATACAAGGGAGGGAGACGACGAGACATTGGGAAACCTCCTATAGCGCGATTGCCTCAACTTATCAGAAAGTCCCGAGCATGAGTTTTAATCATGCTACCCATCCTTTTTATCCCTTTGTGGAAACCCCGCAGAGCGCCGAGAATCGACGCTTCCTGTTCTCTCTGACAATCGAGCGTGATGATCATGCAGCATCCAGCGCGTATTGAACTCTGGGCCATCCTGCGGCTGGCGGGGCCGTTGATTGCCTCGCAGTTGGCGCACATGTTGATGGTCCTCACCGACACCTTGATGATGGCGCGCCTGAGTCCCGAGGCGCTGGCCGGCGGCGGTCTGGGCGCGGCGACGTATTCGTTCGTGTCGATCTTCTGCATCGGCGTGATCGCGGCGGTCGGCACCCTGGTGGCAATTCGTCAGGGCGCGGGCGACATCATCGGCGCAGCGCGGCTGACCCAGGCCGGTTTGTGGCTGGCCTGGTTGATGGCGCTGGTGGCGGGTCTGCTGCTGTGGAACCTCAAACCGGTGTTGCTGCTGTTCGGCCAGACCGCAACCAACGTCCAGGCCGCCGGCCAGTTTCTGTTGATCCTGCCGTTCGCCCTGCCCGGCTACCTGAGTTTCATGGCACTGCGCGGCTTCACCAGCGCCATCGGCCGGGCGACGCCGGTGATGGTCATCAGCCTCGGCGGCACCGTGGCCAACTTCCTGCTCAACTATGCGTTGATCACCGGCATGTTCGGCCTGCCGAAAATGGGCCTGATGGGCATCGGTCTGGTCACAGCGATCGTGGCCAACCTGATGGCGCTGGCGCTCGCGCTGCACATTCGTCGGCACCCGGCCTATGACGCTTATCCGTTGCGCCAGGGGCTGTCGCGGCCCAATCGTCAGTACTTGAAGGAATTGTGGCGCCTGGGCCTGCCGATTGGCGGCACCTATGCGGTGGAAGTCGGCCTGTTTGCCTTCGCCGCGCTGTGCATGGGCACCATGGGCAGCACGCAACTGGCGGCGCACCAGATCGCCCTGCAAATCGTCTCGGTGGCGTTCATGGTGCCGGCGGGGCTTTCCTACGCGATCACCATGCGCATCGGCCAGCATTACGGCGCCGGGCAATTGCTGGATGCGCGGCTGGCCGGACGGGTCGGGATCGCCTTCGGGGCGGTGTCGATGCTGGGGTTCGCGATGGTCTTCTGGCTACTGCCGAATCAGCTGATCGGCTTGTTCCTCGACCACAACGACCCGGCGTTTCGCCCGGTCATCGAACTGGCCGTGAGCTTGTTGGCGGTGGCGGCGTGGTTCGAGCTGTTCGACGGCACGCAAACCATTGCCATGGGCTGCATTCGCGGACTCAAGGATGCCAAGACCACGTTCCTGGTAGGTTTGGGCTGCTATTGGCTGATTGGTGCGCCGGCCGCCTGGTGGATGGCCTTCCATCTGAACTGGGGGCCGACGGGCGTCTGGTGGGGGTTGGCGCTGGGGCTGGCGTGTGCGGCGGTGAGCCTGACGCTGGCGTTTGAGTGGAAGATGACGCGGATGATTCGGCGCGAGCCATCGTCGCAGCCGAGCTTCCAAATCACCCAGCCTGATTAAACCCTGTAGGAGCGGGGGGGGGGGGGGGGGGGGGGGGGGGGGGGGGGGGGGGGGGGGGGGGGGGGGGGGGGGGGGGGG